>CAYQRX010000001.1:0-55129 GCA_964419865.1 uncultured Hyphomonas sp.
GCGAGGAGCGCTGCATCGCCTGCAAGCTGTGCGAGGCGATCTGCCCGGCGCAGGCGATCACCATCGAGGCGGAACCGCGCGAAGACGGCGCACGACGCACGACGCGCTACGACATCGACATGGTGAAGTGCATCTATTGCGGCTTCTGTCAGGAAGCCTGCCCGGTGGATGCCATCGTCGAGGGGCCGAACTTCGAGTTCGCAACAGAAACACGCGAAGAGCTGTTCTATGACAAGGAACGGCTGCTGGCGAATGGCGATCGCTGGGAACGGCTGATCGCCAAGAATTTGGAATTGGATGCGCCGTACCGTTAAGGCGGCGTCAGGTAGAAGCAGGGCCGGGCCATAACGGAGACCGGCATTCTCAAGAAGGGGCGGACAGGCTGTGGCATTGATCGCTTTCTGGATGATTTCGGCGATTGTCGTCTTGTCTGCGGTGTTTGTCATCGCGGCGCGCAATCCCGTACACTCCGTACTCTGGCTCATTCTGACCTTTTTCTCCGCCGCTGGCCTTCTTGTCCTGATCGGCGCGGAGTTTCTCGCGATGCTTCTGGTCGTGGTCTATGTCGGCGCGGTCGCGGTGCTGTTCCTTTTTGTCGTGATGATGCTTGATGTCGACTTTGTGGAGCTGAAACAGGGCACATTGCGATACTGGCCCTTTGCGCTTCTGGTCGGCGTTGTCCTGCTGGCCCAGCTGGCGCTGGTTGCCTTCTCCGGCGGCGCTGTCCCTGAGGGGGAGATGAACGCATCGCCGGGCGCCCCGACCAATGCCGAAGCAATCGGGCAAGTTATGTATACGGACTATATTCTGCTGTTCCAGCTGGCCGGTATTGTGCTGCTGGTCGCCATGGTCGGCGCCATCGTGCTGACCCTCCGCCACCGCCCGCACATCAAGCGCCAGAGCGTCTCGAAGCAGACCGCACGCAGGCGGTCCGATGCCATCGAACTGAAAGACCCCACGCCGGGGCAGGGGATCTGACGGATGGAGCTCGGCCTTTCCAATTACCTCGCCGTTTCCGCGGCCTTGTTCACGATCGGTGTCGTTGGCATTTTCGTGAACCGGAAGAACATCATCGTCATTCTCATGGCGATCGAGTTGATCCTCCTGTCGGTTAACATCAACCTGGTTGCCTTCTCGGTCTTCAGCGGCACCATCGAAGGGCAGATATTTGCCATGCTCGTGCTGACCGTGGCCGCCGCGGAAGCGGCGGTCGGCCTCGCCATTCTCGTCGTTTATTTCCGGAACCGGCGCGACATCTCGGTTGAAAATGTCGATCTCATGAAGGGCTGATGCGCGCATGCTTCCTGATAGCCTTCTGATATTCATCGTCCTTGCGCCCGGCATCGCGGCGCTGCTCGGCCTGTTCCACAAGCAGATCGGCGACCGCGCCGTGATGCTGGCGACGACCGGCACGGTCCTGACCGCCGGCGCGCTGTCGCTGTTCCAGCTGTTTGCCTATGTCGCGGGGCTTGGCAGCAGCGAAGCGGCACATGCCGCGCTGGACGCATACCTGACCGCCGGCCCGGCGCATGCGACGGCTGAGCTCAAACAGCATGTCATTACGCTGATGCCCTGGATCGAGGTTGGCAGTTTCAAAGCCAACTGGGCCATCCGCGTCGACGCACTCTCCATCGTCATGATGGCGGTCATCACCGGCGTCTCCGGTCTCGTTCACCTCTATTCGTGGGGATATATGAGCGAGGATCCGCACAAGTCGCGCTTCTTCGCCTACCTGTCGCTCTTCACCTTCATGATGCTCATGCTGGTGGTGGCAGACAATTTCATCCAGCTCTTCTTCGGCTGGGAAGGCGTCGGCCTCGCCTCCTACCTTCTGATCGGTTTCTGGTACACGAAGAAGGCGCCGAACGACGCCTCCATCAAAGCCTTCGTCACCAACCGCGTCGGCGACTTTGGCCTCGCCCTCGGCATCATGGCTGTGTTTTTCGTCTTCGGCAGCGTCGAGTTTGGCCCGGTTCTCGAAGCCATCCGGACCAATGCCGTGGTCACACCGATCGCTTTTGCCGATGCGGCTCCTGCCCGTGAAGCCATCATCACCTTCCTCGGCCAGCGGGTCTACGCGCTCGAGCTGATCGGCATCCTGCTGTTTATCGGCGCGATGGGCAAATCGGCGCAGTTCTTCCTGCACGTCTGGCTTCCTGACGCGATGGAGGGCCCGACGCCGGTTTCGGCACTGATCCACGCCGCCACCATGGTGACGGCGGGCGTCTATCTCGTCTGCCTGTTGTCGCCGATCTATGAATACACCTTCTATGCGGCCGGCATGGTCACGATTGTCGGCGCCGTCACTGCGCTCTACGCGGCCACGGTCGGCATGGCGCAGAACGACATCAAGCGTGTCATTGCTTATTCGACCTGTTCGCAGCTGGGTTACATGTTCTTCGCGGCCGGTGTCGGCGCGTATGAGGCGGCGATGTTCCACCTGTTCACGCATGCCTTCTTCAAGGCGCTGCTGTTCCTTGGCGCAGGCTCGGTGATCCACGGCATGCACCATGAGCAGGACATGCGCCGGATGGGCGGCCTCGCGAAGTTCATGCCGTACACCTATGCGGCGATGATGATCGGGACCATTGCGATTATCGGCCTTGGTATTCCGCATACGAAGTTCGGCTTTGCTGGTTTCTTCTCCAAGGATGCGATCCTTGAAAGTGCCTATGCAGGCGCCACCGCTCAGGTGATGTTCGGCCAGGTGGCCTTCTGGTTCGGCCTGCTGGCAGCCTTCCTGACGAGCTTCTATTCCTGGCGCCTGATCTACATGACTTTCCATGGACCGATGGCCTCGGAAGATGCACACAGTCATGACCACCATCATGGCGCATCCCACGCCGCAGATGAGGCGCATGCGGACGATCATCATGGCGCCGATCATACACCTCATGAGAGCCCGATGACCATGCTTGTGCCGCTGGCGCTGCTCAGCATCGGCGCCATCTTCTCGGGTGTCTATTTCTACGACGCCTTTGTGGAAGCCAACAATGAAGCCTTCTGGGCCGGCGCGATCTATCGCTCGATCGAGAACACGGTGCTCTATCAGCGCCATTATGTGCCGGAATGGGTGCTCTGGGCACCGCTTGCCGTGACAATATCCGGCTTCCTGCTGGCCACAATGACGTACTTCTTCAACAGGGGCATCGGTGCGCGTATCGCTGCCAGCGGCGGACCGCTGCATGCCCTGTTCTCCAACAAATGGTACTTTGACGAGATCTACCAGGCAACGCTCGTGCGGGGCTCGGCGCTGCTCGGAAACCTGTTCTGGAAGGCCGACAAGAAGGTCATCGACGGCGTCGGCCCGGATGGCGCCGCATGGCTCGCCAGCGCCAGCGCGCGGCGGCTGTCGAAGCTTCATACGGGATATCTCTATCACTACGCCTTCATCATCATCGGGGCCGCCATCGTCTTTGGCGCAATCCTGTGGCTGCGGGCTGGAGGGGCCAATTGATGGGCGGTTTCCCCATACTCTCTGCAATGACGTTCCTGCCGCTGGCGGGCGCGCTGCTGATCATGCTTGTGCGTGCGGCGACGGCCGGTAGCCGCAGCGTGTCGAGCGATCGCCGGCAGGACCATGCGATCCTTACAGCTGCCCTTGTCATCTCGGTGGCGACCTTTGTGCTGTCGGTCGCGGCCTTTGCCGCCTTCATTCCCTCACAACAGGGCTACCAGCTGGTTGAGCATTACCCGTGGTACGGCCCCATCAGTTACAAGATGGGCGTCGACGGCATGTCGATCGCGCTGATCCTGCTGACGACCTTCCTGACACCGATCTGCCTGCTCGCGAGCTGGAACTCAATCGAGAAGCGAATGACGGAATATGTCGTCGCATTCCTCGTGCTCGAGACCTTCATGATCGGCGTTTTCACGGCGATGGACCTGGTCCTGTTCTACATTTTCTTCGAAGCCGGCCTCATCCCGATGTTCCTCATCATTGGCATCTGGGGCGGCAAGGATCGCATCTACGCCTCGTTCAAGTTCTTCCTGTACACGCTGATCGGCTCACTGTTCTTGCTCGTCGCGGCAATCTACATGATCCAGGCGGCAGGGTCGGCAGACTTTGAGGTTCTGGAGCAGTACGCCTTCGATCCGGGCGTGCAGATATGGCTATGGCTGGCCTTCCTTGCGTCCTTTGCCGTCAAGCTGCCGATGTGGCCGGTCCATACCTGGCTTCCCGATGCGCACGTTCAGGCGCCGACGGCAGGCTCAGTCGTGCTAGCCGGTGTCCTCCTGAAGATGGGCGGCTATGGCCTGCTGCGCTTCTCGCTGCCGATGTTCCCGGATGCGAGCGCCTTCTTCCAGCCGATGATGTTTGCCCTCGCCGTCATTGCCATCGTCTATACGTCTCTGGTCGCATGGCGGCAGACCGACATGAAGAAGCTCATCGCCTATTCGTCGGTCGCGCACATGGGTTTCGTCACGCTTGGCATCTTCGCCTTCAACGAAACCGGTATTCAGGGTGCCATCTTCCAGATGCTCAGCCACGGCCTGATCTCCGGCGCGCTCTTCCTCATCGTCGGCGTGGTTTACGACCGGATGCACACGCGCGAGATTTCGGCCTATGGCGGCCTTGTGAGCCGCATGCCGATCTATGCGGGTTTCTTCATGCTGTTCACCATGGCGAATGTCGGCCTCCCGGGAACCAGCGGCTTCGTCGGCGAAATCCTCACCATGGTCGGCGGCTTCCAGGCCTCGACATGGGCCGCAGCCGGCGCTGCCCTTGGCGTTATCTTCTCCGCCGTCTACATGCTGACCCTTTATCGCCGCACCGTGTTCGGAGAGATCACCAATCCGGAACTCGCGGATATCAAGGACATGAACCGGATCGAATGGATCTGCATCGCGCCGCTGGCGGCGCTGACAGTTCTGTTCGGCATAGCCCCCAACCTCATTTTCGTTGTCACGGATGGTGCCACCCAGCGCATCATCGGCCTGATGACGGGAGGCCAGTAAGCCGATGCTTGACACCCAATCCATCGTCCAGACGATTGCGCCTGAACTCTGGCTTGCCGGGGCAGGGCTGGTTCTGGTGCTTGTCGGCGCGATCGTCGGTGAAAAGTTCAACAGCCTGTCCTACAAGATTGGCGCGCTCGTCCTGTTCGGCGCTGCGGCCCTTTCCGCCATGCACATCCAGGGTGGGGAGGCATTCAATGGCCTCGTGAAGACGACGAGCTTTACCAACTTCACGAAGGTAATCAGTTTCACGCTGGCCGGCGTGGCGATCTTTGTGTCGGAGTCCTTCCTGCGCCGGCATGAGATCAGCCGGTACGAGTACCCGCTGCTCATGGTCCTCGCCTCGCTCGGCATGGGAATCATCCTTTCGGCGAACGACCTGATGACCCTGTATATGGGCATCGAGACGCTCAGCCTGTCGTCCTATGTCCTCGCTGCCTTCCACCGCGACTCGGCGCGGTCATCAGAAGCCGGCCTCAAATATTTTGTACTGGGCGCGCTCGCCTCCGGGATGCTGCTCTACGGCGCCTCTCTCATCTATGGCTTCACGGGCACCACCTCGTTTGAGGGGCTGGCGCTGGCCGGCGAGTCAATCGGCGCGATGTTCGGCATGGTGCTGATGATTGTTGGCCTCGCCTTCAAGGTTTCGGCCGCACCGATGCACATGTGGACGCCGGACGTCTATGAAGGCGCTCCGACGCCGGTCGTCGCGTTCTTTTCTTCGGCTCCTAAGTTCGCGTCCCTGGTCGTTTTTGCCAATGTCATGTTCACGCTGTTCGGCACTGTCATTGATCAGTGGCAGATCATCATCGCCATCATCGCCGGCCTGTCGATGTTGGTCGGCTCGCTCGGCGGCCTGACGCAGAACAATATCAAGCGCCTTCTGGCCTATTCCTCGATTGCGAATGTCGGTTACGCCCTCATCGCTATTGCCGCTGGGGCGACCTTTGGTGCCCCGGCGCTGATTACCTTCTCGACGATCTATGTCGTCTCCTCGCTGGGCCTCTTCGCCGGTGTCCTTGCGATGCGCCGGCGCGGCGGCATGGTGGAGAGCATCCAGGAACTCGGCGGCCTCGCGCGTCGCCAGCCGGTCTTCACGATTGCGATGACCGTACTGATCCTTTCGGTTGCGGGCCTGCCGCCGTTTGGCGGCTTCTTCGGCAAGTATGAAGTCCTGCGCGCAGGCATCGATGCGGATCTTGTGCCGCTCGCCATCCTGCTCGTGATCGCTTCGGTCATTTCGCTAGGCTATTATCTGCGCCTGCTGAAGATCATGTGGTTCGATGAGCCCCGCGAAGCGTTCGAGCGCGTTGATATGGGCGTCCTCGGAACGGTCATTGCCTGCGCATTCATTGCCGGTGTCGTGTTCATGGTCTTCATCGGCCAGTTGGGCAGCGGCGGTTGGGCGAGCTATGCGGCTTCAGGACTGCTGCCTTGAGCACTCCGTGGCCGGTTTTCCGCTTCGCCGAGATTGACAGTACGAACACAGAGGCCAAGCGGCGCGCGGCCGCAGGCTCCTTTGAAAATCAATGGATTGTGGCAGGCCGTCAGTCCGCCGGCCGCGGCCGGCAGGACCGGTCATGGGTCTCGCCCGTCGGGAACATTTTTGCGACAGCCCTGTTCCGTGAGCCGGGCGGCATTGGCATCGCCCTGAGAGTCCCGTTTGCCGCGGCCCTTGCCGTGGTCGACACGGTTCTCGCATTTGCCCCCGGTTCGGATGTCAGGGTCAAATGGCCAAACGATGTGCGGATAGAGCGCCAGAAAGTCTCGGGCATCCTTGTGGAAACAGGGGGTAACGGTGCGGATATGTGGATCGCGGCCGGGATAGGCCTGAACCTTGCGTTCGCGCCCGAAGGGGTCGGGCAGGCGGCGACCTGTCTGGATGCGCTGGCCGGTCAGGCCTTGCCGCTCGATGACGTTCTGACGACACTTCTCGGACAATTCCGGACACGCCTGGACATGGCGCGGACAGAGTTCTCCAGTCTGATGCAGGACTGGCTGCGCCATGCTGAAGGGCTCGGCGAGAGCATATCCGTCAGGACCGGCGAAGAGATCATAGAGGGCGTTTTTACCGGCCTCGAACCCGACGGCGCCCTGCGTCTGCGGTTGCCCGACGGGTCTGCCCGCATCATAAGGGCGGGCGAAGTGAACCTTATCGGACGGACCTAAACGCATGCTCCTGGCTATTGATGTCGGCAACACCAACACGGTCTTCGCCCTCCATGACGGCGAGCGCTGGGTTCAGCAGTGGCGCAGCGCCACGGATTCGACCAAGACGGCCGACGATCATGCCTCCTGGCTCTGGCGGCTGGCGGACATGCAAGGGGTCGACCTTACGAAGGTCG
Organism: uncultured Hyphomonas sp.; assembly: GCA_964419865.1. GTDB lineage: Bacteria > Pseudomonadota > Alphaproteobacteria > Caulobacterales > Hyphomonadaceae > Hyphomonas. The sequence goes on from CAYQRX010000001.1 coordinate 7,305, forward strand.
ATGGCTGTGTTGTCTCCTCGGTGGTGCCGCATGCGCAGTTCAACTTCCGCAACCTCGCCCGCCGCTACCTGAATGTGGAGCCGCTGTTCCTCGGTGATCCAGGCCTCAAGACCGGCATGGAAGTGCGCGTGCGCCATCCCGAACAAGTCGGCGCTGACCGGATCGTCAGCGCGCTGGGAGCCCACGTTGCCTATCCAGGTGACCTGATCGTCATCGACAGCGGCACCGCGACGACCTTCGACATCGTGGCCGGTGATGGGGCCTTTGAAGGGGGCATCATTTCGCCCGGCATCTATCTTTCCATGCGCGCGCTTCATGAAGCTGCGGCGCAGCTACCCCGTATCGCGATCCAGAAACCGCCGCAGGTAATCGGAAAAGATACAGTCTCCGCGATGCAATCGGGTGTCTTCCTCGGCTATATTGAGCTGATCGACGGCCTGGTGAGGCGGATCAAGGCCGAGCGCGGAAAGCCGATGACTGTCGTTGCGACAGGCGGCGTGGCGTCCCTGTTCGAGGGCGCCAGCGAGACGATCGATTATTATGACCAGGATGTGCTGATCCGCGGCCTCCTCGAAATCTGGAAACGGAACCGCTGAAGTAGATGGCAGATACATTACAGGCGGGGCACGAGCTGGTTTTTCTTCCTCTCGGCGGATGCGGCGAGATCGGGATGAACCTCAATGCCTATGGCTATGGCCCGCCGGACGCACGCCGCTGGATCATCGTCGATGTCGGCGTGACCTTCGGCACACCCGACACACCCGGCATCGATCTTATCTGCGCCGATCCGGGTTATCTGGTTGGCGAACAGATCGATGCTGTGTTTCTCACCCATGCGCATGAAGACCACATTGGGGCCATTGGTCTGCTCTATCCGCTTCTGCGCACCAAGGCGCCGATCTATGCGACGCCGTTCACATGTGAGCTCGTTCGTTCTAAAATGGATGAGCGCGGGGTCGACCAGAAATGGCTGAAGACGATCTCGATGGGCGCGACGGTCAAGGCCGGGCCGTTCGAAGTGACTTATGTTACGCTCACCCATTCGATTCCCGAGCCCAATGCGCTGGCGATCCGCACGCCGGCAGGAATTATTCTGCATACCGGGGACTGGAAGATCGACCCGCAGCCCCAGATCGGTGGGACGACAGACATCGAAGGGCTGACCGCGCTTGGCGATGAAGGCGTCCTCGCGATGGTCTGCGACTCGACCAATGTATTCGAGAGCGGTGAAGCAGGTTCCGAAGAAACTGTCCGGCTGGGCCTGATTGAATTGGTTGCACAGCAGAAACAGGCGGTGGCGGTTACGACCTTTGCGTCAAATGTGGCCCGGGTGAAGTCCATCATTGAGGCGGCGGAGAAGGCCGGGCGCAGTGTCTGTCTGGTCGGACGCAGCATGCACCGGGTAACAGCTGCAGCAAAAGCCGTCGGGATTCTTCCGGCACGGCTCGAATTCGTGGACGAGGCCGAGGCCGGTTTCCTGCCACCGGAGAATATCCTCTATCTATGCACGGGCAGTCAGGGCGAGCCGAATGCGGCGCTGTCGCGCATCGCCCGCGGCGACCATCGCAATGTCGTGCTGCGTGACGGCGACAGCGTCATCTTTTCCTCCCGTCTGATCCCCGGCAACGAGAGCGGTGTTTACGCCCTGCAGAATGCGCTCGCAGAGCAGGGGGTGCATGTGATTACGCCGCGCATGGTGGAACAGACCATCCACGTGTCCGGCCATCCCTGTCGGGACGAACTCCGGCGCATGTATCAATGGGTGCGTCCGCGCGTGGCGGTGCCCGTTCATGGCGAGCGCCGGCATATCCTCGAGCACGCCAATTTCGCCCGCTCGATGCAGGTTCCGGAGGCGGTCGCTCCCCGCAATGGCAGCCTGATCCGGCTCGCGCCCGGCGAGGCCGAGATCGTCGACGAGGTGCCCGCTGGCCGGCTCTTCCTTGACGGCAGCCGCCTTGTTCCTGAAGGCGCCCAGGGCCTGGTCGAGCGTAGCCGTCTGCATCGCAGTGGCGTGATATTCGCTACGGTCAGCCTGGATGAGAGCGGTCAGGTTGCTGACGGGCCGGTGGTTGTCGTCAAAGGCCTTTCGGAGACCGATGGCCGGATTGCTGAGGAAAGCCTGGATGTCCTGGCCGAAGCGGCAGATGGCGCGCTTGACGGGCTCTCGCGGAAAGATCGTATGGATGACGAAGCCGTTGAACGGATCATGGGCCGCGCCCTACGCAAGGCTTGTGACATAAATTTCGGATTGAAACCCATGATCGAAGTGGTTGTGTTGAGGAGCTGACAGAATGAGCGAGTTCAGGATCGGGCCGTTGAACCATGTCGGCGTGGCCGTGCCGGATATTGAGGCGGCCTGCGAGACATACCGGACGCTCTATGGCGCAACGGATATCACCACACCCTTCGATATGCCGGAACAGGGGGTGAAAGTGTGTTTCGTCAATCTGCCGAACAGCCAGATCGAGCTGATCGAGCCTTTGAGCGATGCCTCGCCCATTGCCAACTTCCTCAAGAAAAACCCCAGCGGCGGGCAGCATCATGTCTGTTTCGAGGTCGAGGATATCAACCAGGCTGTCTCGGAGATGGAAAAGCGGGGGGCTACCGTGCTGGGCAAGCCGCGGATCGGGGCCCATGGGACGATGATCATCTTCGTTCACCCCAAGAATTCGAACGGCGTCCTTGTCGAGCTTATGGAAACGCCGAAGGGCAGCCACTGATGGGCATTGCCGGGGCGATCATCGTTTTCGTGCTGGGCTGGTGGATCACCTTCTTCGCGGTCCTGCCGATCGGCGTAAAGGGCCAGTGGGAGGACGATTCCACCGTTCCCGGCACAGAAGAGGGGGCGCCGAAGAACCCGATGCTGCTGAAAAAGGCACTCTGGGCCACGATCGGCGCGGTCGTGATAACGATCATCGCTGCGCTTGTGGTTCCGCCGCTGCTTGCGAAAGTGGTCTAGCTGCGGCTAGTGAGCGCAACGCAAATTCCACCAGAACCGGATGATTCATGCGCCTTTCGAAGTATTTCCTGCCTGTTTCCAAAGAGGCGCCGGCTGACGCCGCCATTGTTTCCCACCAGCTGATGCTGCGCACGGGCATGATCCGGCAGAATGGTGCCGGGATCTACACCTGGCTGCCCCTTGGCCACCGCGTCCTGAAGAAGATCGAACAGATCGTGCGCGAGGAGATGGATCGGTCCGGGGCCATCGAGATGCTGATGCCGACGCTGCAACAGGCCGATCTTTGGCGCGAGTCCGGCCGGTATGAGGCCTATGGCAAGGAAATGCTGCGCATCAAGGACCGCCATGAGCGCGACATGCTCTATGGGCCGACCAATGAGGAACTGATCACGGATGTCTTCCGGACCTATGTGAAAAGCTACAAGCAGCTGCCGGTAAACCTCTATCACCAGCAGTGGAAGTTCCGCGATGAGGTGCGCCCGCGTTTTGGCGTGATGCGGGGCCGGGAATTCCTGATGAAGGACGCCTATTCCTTCGACCTGACCGAAGAAGGCGCCCGGCGGTCCTATCGCAAGATGTTCTGCGCCTATCTCAACGCCTTTGACCGTATGGGGCTGACCGCTATTCCCATGCGCGCGGACACGGGTCCCATCGGCGGCGATCTCAGCCATGAGTTCATCATCCTCGCCGAGACGGGGGAGAGCGCGGTGTTCTGCGACAAGGCGCTGCTCGACTTGCCGGCACCGGGGCTCGACCTTGATTTCGGGGGCGACCTGACGGGCGAAGTCGAGAAGCGTACGCAGTTCTATGCGGCGACCGAAGAAATGCATGATGCCGAAGCCTTCGGTAAACTTCCGGCAGACCGGCAGGTTTCTGCGCGCGGCATCGAGGTGGGCCACATCTTCTATTTTGGCACCAAATATTCAGAGCCGATGAAAGCCGAAGTGCAGGGGCCGGACGGGCAGATGGTGCCGGTGCAGATGGGCAGCTACGGCATTGGGGTGTCGCGTCTTGCGGGCGCGATCATTGAGGCGAGCCATGATGAGAATGGTATTGTCTGGCCGGAAGCGGTGGCACCATTCGACGTCGGCCTGATCAATATGCGTCCCGGTGATGCGGCCTGCGATGCGGCGTGTGAGCAGCTTTACGCGGCGATGACGGCGGCGGGCCGGGATGTTCTTTATGACGATACCGATGATCGCGCCGGCGCCAAGTTTGCGCGCATGGACCTGATCGGGCTGCCCTGGCAGACGACCGTTGGCCCGCGCGGACTTGCGGACGGCAAGGTCGAGGTGAAGAACCGCAAGAGCGGTGAGAAGCATGACGTCAAGATCGACGACATGCTGGCCGAGCTGAAAGCAGCTCGATGAGCAAACCTGCCGCCGCCGCCCCCTTCGGAAAGCTCGAACGCACGCTCGCCTGGCGCTACCTGCGAGCCCGGCGGGAACATGGCGGCGCCAGCCTCATCGCGATCATCTCCTTCATCGGCATCTTCTTCGCCGTGGCCGCGCTGATCATCACCATGTCGATCATGAGCGGGTTCCGTGCGACGCTGCTCGATGCGCTGCTCGGCGGGGAGCCGCACATCGCGGCGGCTGTGGACGGCTATCCGCAGGAGGATGCTGACAGGCTGGCCGGGATCATCCGGGGCGTGCCCGATGTGGTCAGTGTTTCGCCCTATATCGAGCAGTTTGTCCTCCTGTCGGCCAATGGTGCGCGCACCGGAGGGATTGTCCGCGCCATCCCGCCGGCAGACCTCAAGACGATGCCAATCTTCCGCGATGGCGGCGAGGCTGCGATAGCCGCAGGTTTTGGCGAGGGCCGCAATGGCGGCAATGTCATCATGATCGGCCAGTATCTCGCGGCGAGCCTTGGCCTGCTGCCCGGCGACACGGTTGAAGTGGTAACGTCACAGATGCGCTCTGGGCCGGTCGGGCAGTCGCCGATCAGCAAGGCGTACATTGTCGGTGACATTTTCCGTACGGGTTCGGCGCAGCTTGATAATGTCTATATCTTCATGCCGATGGAACAGGCTCAGCTCCTGTTCCAGTCGCGGGGACGCTATCAAAACCTCGACATCCGCGTGAAGGATCCGGACCGCACCGAGATCGCCATGCAGCGTATTTCTGATGCAACCGGCTACAGCCTCCTGCTGCGCGACTGGAAGACGAAGAACCGGACCTATCTCGGCGCGCTGCGCACGGAGCGGGTGATGGTCCGCCTGCTGGTGACCATCATCATGATGATCGCCACCCTGAATATCATCGTCGGCGTTGTGATGCTGGTGAAGAACAAGACACGCGATGTGGCGATCCTGAGAACCATTGGTCTGAGCCGGGGCGGGGTCTTGCGGGTATTCCTGATGGTCGGCACCGTACTCGGGTCGCTGGGGGCAGCGCTCGGCATGGCGGTCGGTATCCTCTTTATCCTGAATATCGGTCCGATCGAAGCGTTGATAAACATGGCTATCGATGGCGAGGTTTTTCCAGCGGAGCAGTATGGGCTTGACCACCTGCCGGCGATCCTTGACTGGGGCGAAGTGTTCAGCACCGGTGCCTATGCGCTGCTGATGTCGATGTTCGTATCCCTCATTCCCTCGATCTGGGCATCCTCCCAGGATCCGGTCAAAGCGCTGAGGTTCGAATGACGACGCCGGTTCTCGAACTCCAGGGGATAGACCGAACCTATCGTACCGAAGCCGGCGCGCTCAATGTGCTGCGGGGCACTGATCTGAGGGTTGCGCCCGGGGAGCTTGTGGGCCTTGTCGGCCCATCCGGTTCGGGAAAATCGACATTGCTGCACACCGCAGGGCTGCTGGAACGTCCGGAGGGCGGCACGATCTTTCTGGATGGGGTCAACTGCCTGAAGCTGAATGATGACGGGCGTACCGCCATCCGGCGCCAGAAAATCGGCTTCGTCTACCAGTTCCATCACCTCCTTCCCGAGTTTAACGCTATCGACAATATCGCCATGCCTCTGATGATCGCCGGCGTTAAGAAGAAGGCGGCGCGCGAGAAGGCCGCCAGCCTGCTGGCGGAGATGGGGCTGGAAGAGCGCGCCTTTCACCAGCCGGCACAACTGTCGGGCGGCGAGCAGCAGCGCGTGGCGATTGCCCGTGCACTGGCCAATGATCCCCGCCTCGTGATCGCGGATGAGCCGACCGGCAATCTCGACCCGGCAACAACCGAGCGTGTGTTCGCCACGCTGATCAAGATGGTGCGGGAAGAAGGCGCAGGCGTTCTGGTCGCAACGCACAATCTGGCCCTGACCCGGCATATGGACCGTATCCTGACGCTGAAGGACGGGAAGCTCGTCGATTATACCGAGTGATCGCTTGTGGAGTATGGTCCTCGGGCATCTTCCGGACCTGCTGATTCGGTGAGAAGATCGCTGGCCGAAAGGATGCCCGCCTGTGACCGACCCTGTATTCGTCCACCTTGCCGTCCGGTCGAGCTATTCGCTGCTCGAGAGTATGATCACGCCGTCAGACCTTGCCAAATGGGGCAAGCAGCACGGCATGCCGGCGATGGCAGTGACCGACCGAAACTGTCTTTTCGGCGCGCTGGAACTATCGCTGAAGCTGTCTGACTACGGTATCCAGCCGATCATGGCGTGCTGTTTTGACGTTACGGACGGGGCGCCGAAGTCGGAGCCTTCGCGGCTGTCGCTCTATGCGCAGAACGAAACCGGTTACAAGCGGCTGATGTTCCTGTCTTCGATGGCTTATCTTGAAGCCCCGGACGGCGTGCCCCGCCTGCATCGCAAACATGTCCTGGAGCATACGGACGGGCTTATCCTGCTGACGGGCGGCGCGGAGGGCGACGTCGCCCGCCATATTCTCAAAGGCCGGATGGCAGACGCGCGGACTGAACTCTCGACGCTGGCGGGCGCCTATCCGGGGCGCTGTTATGTGGAGATCACGCGCCATGGCACGCAGGGTGAGATCCGCACAGAGCCGGCTCTCCTGGAACTTGCGTACGATATGGGGCTGCCACTGGTCGCAACGCATGATGCCCGGTTCATGAAGCCGGAGGATGTGACGGCTCATGATGCGATGATGTGCATCGCGAATGGACAATATCTTGGGCAGGATGACCGGAAGAGGGTTGAGCCGGGCCAGTATCTCAAGACCGCTGCCGAGATGCGGGCATTGTTCGACGATCTGCCCGAAGCGCTTGCCACGACCGGCGAAATTGCCATGCGCTGCGCGGTACGCGCCGAAACACGCAAGCCCATCCTGCCGAACTTCAGCAAGGAAGGCCGCTCGGAGGCTGAGGAGCTTGCGCATCAGGCGCGCCACGGCCTGGAACTGCGCCTTGCCGAAGCTGACCGTCTGTATGCAGAACCGGAAACCTACTGGCAGCGCCTCGACTATGAGCTTGGCATCATTGAGCGGATGGGCTTTCCGGGCTACTTTCTGATCGTTTCGGATTTCATAAAATGGGCCAAGGCGAACGACATTCCCGTTGGTCCGGGCAGGGGCTCGGGTGCCGGATCGCTGGTGGCCTGGGTGTTGCTGATTACCGACCTCGACCCGCTTCGCGTTGATCTCCTGTTCGAGCGCTTCCTGAACCCCGAGCGCGTTTCGATGCCGGACTTCGACGTTGACTTCTGCCAGGAGCGGCGCGGTGAGGTCATCCGATATGTGCGCGAGAAGTATGGTGCTGACAGCGTTGCGATGATCATCACCTTCGGCACATTGCAGGCGAAGGCTGTGGTGCGCGATGTCGGCCGGGTGATGCAGATGCCGTATGGTCAGGTCGATCGGTTGGCCAAGCTTATACCGTTCAATCCCGCGAAACCGCCAACGCTGGATGAGGCCATCGCCGCAGAGCCGAAGTTTGATGACGAGATCGCCGCCGACCCTCGCGTCGGTGAGTTGATCGACACGGCACGCGCCCTTGAGGGCATGTATCGCAATGCCGGCACGCACGCTGCTGGCGTGGTGATCGCGGATCGGCCGCTGGTCGAGCTTGTGCCTCTCTATAATGATCCGCGTGCGGATTTGCCGGCAACGCAGTTCAACATGAAGTATGCCGAGATGGCCGGACTTGTGAAGTTCGACTTCCTCGGCCTGAAGACGCTGACTGTAATTGATCGTGCATTGAAGTTCATCCGGCGGGACGGGCGCGATGTCGGGCCCGCGTGGCGCAGCCTGGATGATCCGGACACTTATGAGCTGATGGCAAGTGGAGAGACCCTCGGAGTGTTCCAGCTCGAGGGCGCGGGGATGCGCGATACGCTCCGGCGCGTGCGGCCAAATAACATCGAAGACCTGATTGCGATCATTTCGCTCTATCGCCCCGGGCCCATGGAGAATATTCCCGTCTATGTTCAGGGCAAGGAGGATCCTGCTTCCGTCCGCTATCAGCATCCCGATCTGAAGCCGGTTCTAGAAGCGACATATGGCGTGCCTGTCTATCAGGAGCAGGTTATGCGGATGGCGCAGGAAATCGCCGGCTATTCGCTTGGCGAAGCCGACCTTCTGCGCCGGGCCATGGGCAAAAAGAAGCTCGAAGAAATGGTCGCGCAGCGCAAACGCTTCGTGGAAGGGGCGGCAAAGAACAAGGACATGGCGGCGCCGCTGGCGAATGAGATTTTCGACACGATGGAGAAGTTCGCCGGATACGGTTTCAACAAGTCCCACGCGGCGGCGTACGCGTTAATCGGATACCATACCGGATACCTGAAATGTCACTATCCGAAGGAATTCCTCGCGGCGTCGATGAGTCTCGACATTGGCAACACAGACAAGCTCGCGGCCTTTTTTCAGGAGGCGAAACGTTTGCGGATCCCGGTGCTTGCGCCCGACATCAACACCTCTCAAGCCGATTTTGACGTAAATGAAAGCGGCATCGTTTACGCTCTGGGCGCTATCAAGGGTGTCGGTATTGAGGCGATGCGCCATGTGGTGGCGGTCCGCGACGACGCCGGGCCATTCCGCGACCTTTATGACTTCGCAGAGCGAGTCGATCCGCGGCATGTGAACAAGAAGGCGCTTGAATCGCTGGCTCGTGCCGGGGCGTTGGATGGTGTTGAGCCTAACCGGGCACGCGTGTTCGGCGCAGTGACCCTGCTTGCCCAGTACTGTGCCAGCGCCGCCGAAGACCGGCAGGGCGGGCAGGGCGGGTTGTTCGGTGAGGCCGAGCCAGCGCTGCGGCCGGATCTCCCGGCCGCTCGCCTGTGGACGGCGCAGCAGAAGCTCGATGAAGAGTTTCGCTCGATCGGTTTCTATTTCTCGGGCCATCCGCTGGACGATGTCCTCACCTCAATCGACCGTGACCGGGTAACTCTGGCCATGGAGGTTCAGGAACGGGCCGGCGATGGCAAGCCGCTCGAAATGATCGGCATCGTACGGGCGCGCAACGACAAGCCGGGGCGCAATGGTGGAAAATTTGCCTTCCTGACTGTTTCGGATCCGACGGGAGAGCTTGAGATGATGGTCTTCAACGAGGGCCTTGCCCAGTATGGAGACCTGCTACAGCCGGGCAGGGCCGTGGCGCTCACGGTCACTGCAAAGCTGAACGGAGAGGAGCTGCGCCTCAATCTCGACCGGGCCGTCGAGCTGGAAGCGGCCCGCCTTTCCAAGCCTTCAGGCTCGCTCGTAGTACGGCTTTCGCCCGGCGCCGACCCGGCGGATCTTGCCGGTGTTGTCAGGCGGCTGGAGCAGGTTGCAGATGCCGACCGGGGCGCGATACTGGTCGAAATGCCGCTGGAGGATGGACGCCTTGTCACGCTCAGGCTGCCGCAGACCTATACAATCGGGCTCCGCGCCCAGCGGGCGCTGAAGGAAGTTCCGGGCGTTGAGAAGGTCGATCCGCGCCAGGCAGCCTGAATCTACGGCGTTTTGGGGCTTGCCGCCGGACTGAAATGCGGTATACGCCGCGCTTCTAGACCAAGTCGCGGGTGCATCCGGTGCGACGGGATTTCCCGTAGTTCCACCCTGCGACGGCCAACCGGATGGAGAAAATCGATGGCCCTTCCTGACTTCTCGATGCGTCAGCTGCTCGAGGCTGGTGTTCACTTCGGTCACCAGACCCACCGCTGGAACCCCCGCATGAAGCCGTATATCTACGGCGAGCGTTCCGGCATCCACATCATGGACCTTTCGCACACCGTGCCGGCCCTGCATCAGGCGCTTGTTTTCGTGCGTGACACTGTCGCCAAGGGCGGGCGCATCCTGTTCGTCGGCACCAAGCGCCAGGCCCAGGAGCCGGTGGCTGAAGCGGCGCAGCGCTGTGCCCAGTACTATATGAACCATCGCTGGCTCGGCGGCACGCTGACCAACTGGTCGACCGTTTCCAACTCGATCAAACAGCTGCGCGAACTGAACGCGATGTTTGAGAGTGGTGGTGGCGCCGGCCTCACCAAGAAAGAGCTGCTCGACCTGCAGCGCCGCCGCGACAAGCTGCAGCGCGCGCTCGGCGGTATCGCCGACATGGGCGGCCTGCCTTCGGCTATCATCGTCATCGATACGAACAAGGAAGCGATCGCCGTTCAGGAAGCCCGCAAGCTTGGCATTCCGGTTGTGGCTGTGCTCGACACGAACTGCGACCCGGCCGACGCCGATTATGGCTTCCCCGGCAATGACGACGCAGCCCGCGCCATCTCGCTCTACTGCAACCTGTTTGCTGATGCCGTGCTCGACGGCCTCGCGGAATCGACGGCCGGTCTCGGAGTTGACCTCGGCGCGTCGGCAGATGTCGCTGCGCTTGCAGACGCGGATGTCAAACTGGCTGATGAAGCGGCTGGCGAAGCCTGATAGCCCACCGGGCAAACTCAAGATGAAGGATCGATCTCATGGCTGAGATTACTGCTGCACTTGTGAAGGAACTGCGCGAGAAAACCGGCGCAGGCATGATGGACGCAAAGAAGGCGCTCGTCGAAAACAATGGCGATCAGGCCGCTGCCATCGACTGGCTGCGCGCCAAGGGCCTGTCCAAAGCTGCCAAGAAGTCCGACCGCGCTGCTGCGGAAGGGCTCGTCGCGGTCAAGCTGTCGGCCGATGGCAAAACCGGCGCGATTGTTGAGCTTAACGCGGAAACCGACTTTGTTGCCCGCAACGAGATCTTCCAGAAGTCCCTGGAGGGCATTGCCAACGCGGCGCTCGGCGTGGACGGCACGGTCGAGGCCGTTTTGGCTGCGCCATCGCCGGATGGTGACGGCACGGTCGATGATCTGATCAAACGCATGATCGCAACCATCGGTGAAAACATGACGCTGCGCCGCGTCGCAAAACTCACTGCTTCGGGCGGTGTGTCGGCCTATATCCACAATGCGGCCGCGCCTGGCATGGGCAAGGTCGGCGTGCTGGTGGCCCTCGACGGTTCGGGAAGCCTGGATGAGATCGGCCGCAAGGTTGCGATGCACGTTGCCGCAACCTCCCCCGCGGCGGCAACCACCGCCGAACTGGATCCGGCGCTGATCGAATCGGAGAAGCGCGTCCTGACCGAGCAGGCCCGCGAGAGCGGCAAGCCGGATGCGGTCATCGAAAAGATGATCGTTGGCCGGATGCAGAAGTTCTACAAAGAAGTGGTCCTGGTTGAACAACCCTTCATCATGGACACCGACAAGACGGTTGGTGAATTCCTCAAGGCGGAAGGCGCAACGCTAAAAGGCTTTGTTCACTACAAACTTGGCGAAGGCGTTGAGAAAGCTGCGGACAACTTCGCTGATGAGGTAGCCGCTCTTACAAAAGGCGCCTGACCGGGCTTGCCTTTCAGCCCGTGAGGGGCTTTGAACAATCCCGGCCGCCCCAATGGAGTGGCCGGGATTTTTTGTGCCCGATGCCCAGAAATCAGGAAGTTGGAGTGTCAGATGCCGTCCGGCGAGCCAGAGACCAGCAAGCTAAAATATCGCCGCGTTCTGCTGAAACTGTCGGGTGAAGCCCTGATGGGCCCCGGACAGTTTGGGATCGATATTCCAACCTGTGAGCAATTTGCCAAGGCGATAGCCGGCGCACGGGCGGCCGGCGCCGAAATCTGCCTCGTGATTGGTGGCGGGAATATATTTCGTGGTGTTGCCGGCGCCGCCAAAGGTATGGACAGAGCGCAAGCGGACTCGATGGGCATGTTGGCGACGGTGATGAACGCACTTGCTATGCAGAGCGTGCTGGAAAGCGTTGGTGTGCCGACGCGGGTTCAATCGGCCATCAACATGGATGCGATCTGCGAACCCTATATCCGGCGCCGGGCCCAGCGGCACATGGAGAAGGGCAGGGTGGTGATTTTCGCAGCCGGTATTGGCAACCCGTTTTTCACGACGGACACCGGCGCAGCGCTGCGTGCGATCGAGATGAACTGTGACGCCCTGCTGAAAGGTACGCAGGTGGACGGCGTATACACTGCCGATCCCAAGCTCGACGCAACGGCGACCCGCTACAAACAGGTTGGCTATCAGGAGCTGCTGGTCAAGGATCTCCGCGTGATGGACCCTTCCGCCGTAAGCCTGATGCGCGATAACAACATACCAATCGTCGTGTTTTCTCTCAAAGAGGAGGGGTCTCTGCTCAATGTCCTCTATGGGCGCGGCACTTCCACGACGATTACCAATCAGGGAGCAGACAAATCATGAGTTATAGCAAGCAGGATCTCGAGCGCCGCATGGAAGGCGCGCTTTCTGCGCTGGCCTCCGAGTTTGCCGGGCTGCGCACGGGGCGGGCCTCGGTCAATCTGCTCGATTCCATCCAGGTGCCGGCCTATGGTGGCACGGTGCCGTTAAGCCAGGTCGCCTCGATCACGGTTACCGACACCCGGATGCTGTCTGTGAACGTCTGGGACAAGACTGTGGTTGGCGCCACCGACCGGGCGATTCGCGACTCCGGTCTGGGGCTGAACCCCGTGATGGACGGACAGACGCTGCGTATCCCGATCCCCCCGCTCAATGAAGAGCGCCGGGTCGAGCTCACCAAAATCGCCGGAAAGTACGCCGAAGCCGCCAGGGTTGCGGTGCGCAACGTCCGCCGCGACGGTATGGATGCGCTCAAGAAGGCCGAAAAAGACGGGGAAATCAGCGAAGACAAGCATCGTACCTTGTCCGATGAAGTGCAGAAGCTGACAGACGCTTTCGTGAAACGTGTCGATGAGGCATTAAAGGCGAAAGAAGCGGAGATCATGCAGGTCTGATGTCGCGGGCACTCGCCCCCTCTGATCCAGCAGCTGCAGGCCCCCAGCCGGCGGCACCGGTGCATGTCGCCATCATCATGGACGGAAACGGCCGCTGGGCAACGGCCCGGCATCTGCCACGCAGCGCCGGGCATGAACGCGGCGTTGAAGCTCTGAGGCGGACCGTTGAGGCGGCGGGCGAACTCGGCATCCGCTATCTCACGGTCTTCTCCTTCTCGACGGAGAATTGGAGGCGCCCGGCTGCCGAGGTCAATGTGTTGTTTGGCCTGCTCAAAGCTTATGTCCAGCGCGATCTTCAGCGTTTGAAGGAAGAGGGCGTACGGATCAGGGTGATCGGACAGCGCAGCGGGCTCCCGCCTGATATCGCGGCCCTTGTGGAGCGGGCAGAAAGCGAGACCCGCGCCAACTCTGATTTTTTCCTGACAATTGCGTTCAACTACGGATCCAGGGACGAAATCCTGCGCGCGGCGAGCGCGCTGGCGGAGGATGTCGCTTCCGGGAAGGTCACTGGCCCTATCAAAGAGGACGACTTTGCCCGCTATCTCGATACATCCGAGTTGCCAGACCCCGACCTGGTCATCCGGACAAGTGGAGAGTACCGGATCAGCAATTTCCTTCTCTGGCAGGCCGCTTATGCCGAGTTCCTGTTCTGCGATGTGCTCTGGCCGGATTTCGACCGGCAGCACCTTGAGACTGCCTTGCAGCGATACAAGGAACGGGAGCGCCGTTACGGTGCGGTTACTCCGGGAGCCGGCTGATGGGTGATTGGACGCCGACCGACCGTCGGTTCTCCGAGCTTCCCCTGCGTCTGGCGTCTGCTCTTGTCCTAATCCCGCTGGCCCTCGGTGCGGTATGGATGGGCGGCATCTGGCTGGCTCTCGCCTGTGCGGTGTTCGCTTTTGTCATGATGCTCGAATGGTGCGGCATGAGCGCAACGCCGAACAGCAGGCTCCTCGCTGTTTTTGCCGCTGCCTTCCCGCTGTCGCTGCCCTTACTCGATCTTTCCCTGTCCTTCGCACTCGGCGTGGCGGCTTTGGTTCTGGGGGCGCTCGGTGCCCGGGGGTATTGGCGCGCGCGCGTCGCCGGCGCATTCGGGGTGGTTTATGTCCTCGCCATGGTCGGGGCTTTGTATCTTCTGAGGGAGGGGCCCTGGGAGGGGCGGGCCGCAGCGCTCTACTTCATGTCATTTGTCTGGGCGTCGGATGCGGCGGCTTATTTCTTTGGGCGCGCGCTGAAGGGCCCGCGCCTTCTCCCGAGCGAGAGCCCGAACAAGACCTGGAGCGGTGCAATTGCTGCCGTGATCGCCTGCGCGATTTGTGGTTACTTCGCGGCCGGTATTGAGGGTGTCGCGCATGGCGCCTGGATTGCAACAGGGATCGCGGTATCCATAGTGGCGCAGGTGGGTGACTTGTTTGAAAGCGGTCTCAAGCGGCGATTTAAGGTTAAGGATTCCGGACGGATCCTGCCGGGGCATGGGGGCCTGCTGGACCGGGTCGATGGTCTCGGCGCTGTCAGCGTTGCTGCGTCAGCCGCGCTGCTCTTGCTGCCTGGCCTCGCCCAAGCGCTGGGGCTTTGAGGCTATGACCCGGCGCGTTTCGATCTTTGGCTCAACCGGTTCGATTGGAAAGTCGGCAGTCGATGTTGTTCGCCACGCCCAGGACACGGGGTCTGAGGATTTCGAGATCGTCGCCCTTGTGGCCGGCAGTGATGTGCGCGGCCTGGCTGCCCAGGCGCGCCTGCTGCAGCCTGAAGTCGCGGTCATCGCTGATGAGTCCCGCCTTCAGGACCTTAGAGATGCCTTGAAGGGCACCGGTATTGAAGTTGCGGCCGGCGCGAGGGCTCTGATTGAAGCGGCGCAGCGGCCCTGTGATCGCTTCCTGGCGGCGATTGTCGGCGCGGCGGGCCTCGAATCGACGCTGGCGGCAATCCGCTCGGGCAATGACGTGGCCATTGCAAACAAGGAAAGCATTGTCTGCGGCGGCCCCCTCATGCTGGCGGAGGCCAAGCGCTCAGCTGCACGGATTTTACCGGTCGATTCAGAGCATAGCGCCATTTTTCAATGTCTTGGCGATGGCCGTTTCGTGGAACAGATGACCATAACGGCGTCCGGCGGGCCTTTCCGAACCTCGACAATTGCGCAAATGGCAGCGGCAACGCCGGCGCAAGCGGCGGCGCACCCAGTCTGGCCGATGGGGATGAAGAATTCCATCGACAGCGCCACGCTGATGAATAAGGCGCTGGAGTTCATCGAGGCGGCGGTTCTGTTCGATATTCCCCAAAGCGCTATCGACGTGTTGGTGCACCCTCAGTCCATTATCCATGGAATGGTTCATTTCGAGGATGGGTCTGTTATCGCGCAGCTGGCGACACCCGATATGAAGACGCCGATATCGTATGCACTGGGCTGGCCGGACAGAATCGGCACGACAGTAGCGAGGCTCGACCTCGCCCAGCTGAGCCGCCTCGATTTTCACGCTGTTGACGAGACACGGTTTTCCGCGATTCGCCTTGCGCGCGAGGCGATGCGCCTAGGGCCAGGCGCCCGCGTCGTGTTAAATTGCGCTAATGAAGCTGCCGTTTCTGCATTTGCCGGGGGCAAATGCGGTCTTCTCGACATAAGCCTATCTGTAGAAGACGCATTGGAGCGCTTTTCATCCAGCGAGTTTGCCTCTAGCAAATGCGACACGCTTGAAGAAATAGCGGAATTGGGTCGGTACGGGCAGTTCCTTGTCTCCGACTGGCTGGAACGAGCCCCTAGCCGGGCGGGAGGATGATCGAAATGGATCAGATTCTGAGCCAGGGCCCGCTCTTTCTGATTTGCCTCATCTTTATGATGGGCATTGTGATCGTCATCCACGAGTATGGCCACTACCTTGCAGCGCGTTATTATGGTGTTGCGGTTGAGTCCTTTTCTGTGGGCTTCGGCAAACCTCTGGTCGAGACGCTGGACCGCCGCGGAACGCGCTGGCGCATCAACTGGATACCGCTGGGCGGATTTGTGAGTTTCCTCCCGGAAAATGCCGCAGAGGTGGATGTTGGGCGGAAAATAGATGGCAAATCGTTCGATGCACTGAAGCCCTGGCCGAAGATCGTGGTCAGCCTGGCTGGCCCGGCGGCGAATTTTCTCCTGGCAGTGTTCATATTCGCGCTCTCGATCGGCGTGAACGGTGTTGCGAAGTTTACCGTGGAAGTAGCCGATGTGGTGGCCGACATGCCCGCGGAGGCCGCCGGCCTGCAGGCTGGTGACCGATTGATCCGCGTCAATGGGCGGGACGTGAACAGTCGCGGCGATGCGAGCATGGCGATCCTTGTGAGTCCCAACAAGCCGGTGGTCTTCACCGTCGATCGTCAGGGACAGACCCTGGATATTCCGGTTACCCCGATCGAAATGGTTCGGCCGAATGAGTTCGGACAGGTCGTGCCGCAAAGCACCGCCGGGATCGTCATGCAACATGTCGAGCTGAATGAACGCGTCCGCTATGGTCCGATCGGCGCGGTTGTGCAGGGCGTCATCCAGACCGGCCGCACCGTAGATCAGACCGTCGCTATGCTGGGGCGGATTGTAACCGG
Organism: uncultured Hyphomonas sp.; assembly: GCA_964419865.1. Classification (GTDB taxonomy): domain Bacteria; phylum Pseudomonadota; class Alphaproteobacteria; order Caulobacterales; family Hyphomonadaceae; genus Hyphomonas. Next base: position 23,958 of record CAYQRX010000001.1, read on the forward strand.
GAACATGTCCATTCACGCCATGTCAGGCCCGGTGGGCGTCGGAGATATATCGCGCCGCGCGGTCAATCGGGTGGTCGGGCAGGATCAGCTATCGGCCTGGGAGAAGACCCAGATGCTGTTCTGGATGCTGCTCAGCGTCTGCGCTGCGGTATCGGTCGGCGTAGGTTTCTTCAATCTGCTGCCACTGCCAGTGCTGGATGGCGGACGCGTGGTGTTTCATGCATACGAAGCCGTAACAGGGTCAAAGCTACCCATGCAGGTCGAAGCATTCGCGCTCCGGGCCGGAGTGTTTCTGCTGTTGCTCCTGGTGGTCGTTATCACCTGGGGTGATGTGGTGGAGACCGGCGTTTTTGGACGGGGAGGTGGCTGACAAGCGGTCAGCCCGAAAAAGAAAGTGTATTCCAGAATGCGTACATTCCTCGCTGCTACGATCCTTGCCACGAGTGCACTGGGTCTTAGCATCAATGGTCTGGGGGCAACCGCATCGGCGCAGGAAGATCCGCTTTATGGCGGCACCATCCGCTCGGTTATCGTTGAGGGCAATCAGCGGATCGAGGCGCGCACTGTCCAGTCATACCTGCTTGTCGAGCCCGGCGACGCCTTCGATCCCGACCGGATCGATCTGTCGCTGAAGACCCTGTTTGCGACGAACCTGTTTGCTGATGTGTCCATCGACCGGCGGGGCAATGACCTTGTGATCCAGGTTGTTGAAAATCCAATCATCAACCGCGTGATCTTTGAAGGCAACCGCGCGCTCAAGGACGACAAGCTGCGCGAAGAGATTCAAGCGGCGCCGAGGGGCATCTTCACTGCCGCGCGGGTGCAGGCGGATGTCCAGCGTGTGCTTGAACTGTATCGGCGCTCCGGGCGGTTCGCCGCCCGCGTTGAGCCGCAGTACAAGCCACTCGAGCAAAACCGCGTCGACCTGATCTTCGAAATCACGGAAGGACCGGTTACAGGCGTTCGCGCGATCAACTTCATCGGGAACCAGGCCTATTCCGACTCGCGGCTTCGCAGCGAGATCGTGACGAAGCAATCGCGCCTCTGGCGCTTCTTCAGCTCCAATGACAATTACGATTCCAACCGGCTCGAATTTGACCGTGAGAAGCTGCGTGAGTTCTATCAGAATAACGGATATTACGATTTCCGTGTTACTTCAGCCGTCGCCGAGCTGACGCCGGATCAGAAAGACTTCTACATTACCTATACGGTTGATGAGGGCCGCCAGTACGACTTCGGAACCATCCGTGTAGAGACGGCACTAGAAAAGCTTGATGGCGATGTGCTGCGCGCGGTCGTTCCGATCCAGGAGGGCGAGCTTTTCCGAGGCAGCCTGATCGAGTCGACCATTGACTCCCTAACTTATGCGGCGGGTATCGCCGGATATGCATTTGTCGACGTCCGCCCACAGATCAGCGTGAACGAGCAGACGGGCCGGATTGACATTACGTTCGCCCTCGATGAGGGGCCGAGGGTATACATTGAGCGGATCAATATTATCGGTAACACCCAGACGCTGGACCGGGTGATCCGCCGCGAACTTCGTATCTCCGAAGGCGATGCATTCAACCGCATTCTTCTTGACCGGTCACGCAATCGGGTGCGGGCACTTGGATTCTTCAAGAATGTCGAGGTTATCGAGACCCCGAGCGAGCAGCCCGACAGAACCATTGTCGACATCAAGGTTGAAGAACAGTCGACGGGTGAGCTTTCGTTTGCAGCCGGTTTTTCTTCTGTAGACGCTTATTTGTTCGATCTCAGCGCATCTCAGCGCAATCTTCGCGGTCGGGGTCAGTCGGTCGTTGCGCGCACATCGCTCTCCAGCCGTCAGCAGATTGTCGACCTGCGCTTTACAGAGCCCAGATTCCTCGACCGCAACCTGTCGGCCGGTGTGGACCTCTTCGCGACGGCTCAGGACTTTGAAGAGTTTACCGGTTTCACAAGCAAGACGATCGGCGGCGGTGTCCGGGTGGCGTTCCCGCTTACCGACAGGATGCAGCTCGGCCTGAGTTATCGGCTTCAGTCAGATGATGTGAACATCACGGATCAGAACATCATCATCGATTCTGATGGCAATCTTGTTCGCACCCGGACTCAGGTTGCCGGGCAGGATACGCCCGATGATTTCAGCGATGACGTCTATCGCCTGCCGGAACCGGGTGATGAAGGGCCCGGTGAGTTCGTTGTGGATCGTTGTGATCCAGCATTCCTGTTCCGCGATACGATTTGCCGGTCCGAGCGGAACGACATCTCGAGCATCATCGGCTACAATTTCTACTGGGATCGGACGAATGATCCGATTTCGCCGACGCGCGGATTTAATTTCCGGTTCAGTCAGGATATCGCCGGGATTGGTGGAGACGTGCGTTACATCCGTACCGAGACCGGTGCATCGCTCTATCGCGGCATCTGGCGGGATGTTGTTGCCAGCGCTCATTTCTCTGGCGGCTTCGTTGTTCCGCTCGACAAGGAACAGGGGGTCCGGATCAATAACCGCTTCTTCCGCGGCGGGAGTACTTTCCGTGGCTTCGATGTTGCCGGTCTCGGTCCCCGTGAGATACTCAGGATCTATGACCCCGATACGGGCGAAGTGCTGGCTACGCAGCGTCTGAATTCTTTGGGCGGGAATGCCTACTATCAGGGTACGTTCGAATTGACGGTGCCGAACTTCATTCCGGAAGAATACGGTATCCGCAGCGCGCTGTTCCTTGATGTCGGGTCGCTGGGCCTTCTGGACGATGTCGACAAGACGCCGCCATTGTTCATTACCGATGCAACCTCGATTGGTTATCCCGGCCTTGGCGCCATCCGGATCACCAAGGATGCGGCATCTCTGCGGGCATCGGCGGGGCTTAGTGTTTTCTGGGATTCGCCGTTTGGTCCAATCCGCTTCGACTTCTCTCAGATCCTCCGCAAGGAGGAGTATGACCGGACGCAATCCTTCCGGTTCTCGACCTCAACGCGATTCTAGTATCGCCTAGCCCCAGAACAGGACGATTAATATGCCATTCTACAAGTCAATCATTGCAGCCGCCTTGCTGCTGGCAGTCTCGGGCCTGACGGCATTCGCTCAGGGTACATCGGTCATGGTTATCGACGATGTGCGAATCCTGCGCGAAAGCAAGGCCGGCCAGGACATTCAGCGGAAGCTTCAGGCGATCGAAACGCAGATCAACAATGAGCTGGAGCCGGGCATCAAGGCACTCGAGACCGACGCCAAGGCGATCGAGCCGAAGATTCAAGGCAAGACCCGCGAGCAGATCGCCGGAGACGCGGCGCTTGTAAATCAGCTTGCTGCCTTCCAGACCAAGCAGCAGGAATTCGGGCAGAAACGCAATGTTGCGGCGCGTGAGTTTGCCATGACCGAAGAGAAGGCCATTGTAGACTTCAACCGGGCGCTCGAGCCCGCCCTTACTGAAGTGATACAGGAGAAGGGCGCCCAGGTTGTCCTCCTGAAGAGCCAGGCAATTTTCGTTGCTGACGCCGTCGACGCGACAACAGCTGTCATCCAGAAACTTGACCAGAAGACGCCCGCCATCGCAGTTACCCGCCAGCGCCTCCCTGCGGCCGCCCCGCAAGGCAACTGACAGGGAACAGCCGTGACAGTCGACACCCGCTTCTATGCGCCATTGGGGGCTTTGACGCTGGAAGAGGTGGCCGGCCTGACCGGCGCCCGGCTGTCGGGAAATCCAGCACTGATGGTGAGCGGGGTTGCGTCGGCGGCGCATGCGCGCAGCGGAGAAGTGGCGTTTCTGGATGGTGACGGGAAAACCGCGCCTGTCCTGAGCGCCGATCTCGGCGCCGTATTCGTATCTCCGGCGATGCGGACCTACGCGCCGGAAGGCGCTGCTATCCTTGAAACGCCGCATCCGCGGTTTGCGCACAGCCTGGTCGCCAAAGCAATGTTCCGGCCGCGCCATCTGGTGGATGGCGGGGGCGGCGAACGAATTGCCGGCGACGCGCGTGTTCACGACGGCGCTGTCCTCCAGCCCGGCGCCGTGATTGGCCCCGGCGCGGTCATCGGGGAGGGAGCGGTGATCGGAGCCAATGCCGTCATTGGGCCGGGGGTTCAGATTGGCCGGCACACCTCCATCGGCGCAGGCGCTTCCGTTCATTGCGCCCTGGTTGGCGATCATGTGACCGTCCTCGCCGGTGCCCGGATCGGAGAGGCGGGATTTGGCGTCCTCGTGGGCCCGGCGGGCGCTGAGGACGCGCCGCACTTCGGCCGTGTCATACTTCAGGACCATGTGACTGTTGGCGCGAACAGTTGCATCGACAGAGGGATGTTCGAGGACACGATTGTCGGAGAACGAACAAAGATCGACAATCTTTGCCAGATTGCCCACAATGTCGTCTTAGGACGCGGCGTTGTCGTGGCCGCATTCGGCGGAATTTCTGGCTCGGTCCGGGTTGGCGATGGCTCGATGCTCGGTGGACGCGTTGGTATTGCCGATCATGTCACTGTCGGAGAGCGCGTCAGCCTCGCGGCATCATCGGGCCTCTTTCGCGATGTCGGGCCAGGTGAGACTTGGGGGGGTACACCTGCCAAGCCCATACGCTTGTGGATGCGCGAAGTAGCCTGGTTGCAAAAACAGGTCGGCGCAAAGAAATCCGATTGATTGACTTAGGTTCCTCTTGAAGGGCAGGGAGGTCATGGCGATGAGCGTTGAGGTTCACCCAAGTTCGGTTGTGGAGAAGGGCGCGGTCCTGCATGACGGCGTCAAGATCGGGCCGTTCTGCCATGTCGGGCGCCTCGCAGAGATCGGAGCGGGCACGGAGCTTGTTTCTCACGCATCGGTCCTGGGCGCTACCAGGCTCGGGCAGAACTGTATCCTCTATCCACATGCGGCGCTCGGTTGTGGACCCCAGGTGATCGGCATGCGCGAAACGCCAGACTCGCGTCTTGAAGTGGGCGATGGCTGTGTCTTTCGCGAGTATGCGACGGCCCATACAGGCATGCCAAAATATGGCGGCGTCACGAAGATCGGTGACGCCTGCTACATTATGATCGGCGCACATATCGCCCACGACAATCGCATCGGCAACCATGTCGTGATGGCCAATAATGTCTCCCTGGCCGGTCATATCGAAGTTGGCGACAATGTCTGGTTTGGCGGCCTGGCTGCGGTCCATCAGTTCAGCCGGATCGGCCGCAATGCGTTTGTCGGGGGCGGGGCGATTGTCGTCGAAGATGTCATTCCGTTCGGGTCCGTGGTTGGCAATCACGCCAAGCTCGCCGGCCTCAACATTGTTGGCCTCAAGCGCCGCGGCTTCAGCAAAGAGGATCTCCACCAGATCCGCGCGGCCTATAAGGCGATTTTCGAGGGGGAAGGCTTTTTCAAGGACCGGGTGGAGCGGGCAGCTTCTGACTTTGCTGACAGACCGCTGGCGATGGAGCTTGTGAGCTTTATCCGCGAGGGCGGAGACCGCCCCATATGCAAGCCGGGTTGATGTTATGACGGCGCCATTGGGCCTTGTGGCCGGTCTCGGAGAACTGCCGGTCGTGATTGCGCAGAACGCTGTTGCAACCGGGCAGGGGGTCTACGTTCTCAGGATCAGAGGATTTGAGGAGCCCCGCCTCGCGAATTTTCCGGGGGGCGTGGCGGGGATCGGCGAAGTTGGCGCGGTAATGGAGCAGCTGAAGACAGCCGGCTGCCGCGATGTCGTCTTCGCCGGGAATGTCAGTCGCCCCGACTTCAAGACGTTGAGGCTCGATCTCAGGGGATTGAGCGTTTTGCCCAAAGTTCTGGCTGAGGCCCGCAAGGGGGATGATGCGCTTCTACGGGTGCTCGTCAGGGAGTTTGAGAAGGCCGGATTCCGAGTGATCGGCAGCGATGCGGCGTATGGCGAACTGATCGCACCGCGCGGGCTGATTGCAGGCCCGCAGCCTGATGCGGCGATGATGGAGGACATCACGGTTGCAGCGCGCGTCGCGGCCGCCACCGGCGCCCTTGATATCGGCCAGGGCTGCGTCGTCTGCGACGGTCTGGTCCTGGCGGTTGAAGCGCAGGAGGGAACCGACCTGATGCTGCGCCGATGCGCCACGCTTCCGGCCGAAATCCGCGGGACGCCGGATCTGCGCCGCGGCGTCCTCGTCAAGCGGCCAAAGCCCCTGCAGGAGCGCCGTATCGACCTTCCCACCACGGGTGTCTCCACGGTTGAGCTTGCCGCTGAGGCGGGCCTGGCGGGTATCGCGGTTGAAGCTGGAGGCGCATTGATGCTCAACCGGCCAGCAATGGAAGAACGCGCTGAGGCGCTGGGCGTGTTCCTATATGGCTTCCCACCGGATCTGGGGCTCAAATGAGTGAGCGGCATATCTATTTCGTAGCCGCCGAACCTTCCGGAGACCTGCTTGCGCGTGAAGTAATAGAGGCGATCAGGGCGCAGCAAGATGGCATACGCATCTCCGGGATCGGCGGGCAGGAAATGGCGTCGAGCGGCGTGGAATCGCCGATCGATATCAGCAGACTTTCCATTCTCGGTTTCTTCGAGGGAATCAAAGCCTATAGCGAGGTCGTGCGCCTCGCGGACGCTGCAGCAGACGCAATTGTGGCAGCTGAGCCAGAAGTCGTCGTTCTGGTCGATTCATGGGGCTTCATGCTGCGCCTGGCGCAGCGATTGCGCATAAGGGCCCCTCATGTCCGAATTGTGAAACTCATCGGTCCGCAGGTCTGGGCGACGCGGCCAGGGCGCGCGAAAACACTCGCGGGGACTGTGGATCACCTGTTGTGCATGCACGACATTGAGGTTCCCTACTATGCGCCCTTCGGTTTGCGAACCACGGTCATAGGCAACCCAGCGCTGTTCCGCGGTGGCGAGGGCGACCGGCAGTCCTTCCGCCAGCGCCACGGCCTTTCGGAAGCCGACAAGGCAGTTCTTATTCTGCCCGGAAGCCGGCGCAGCGAAATTGCCCGTGTGGCCCCCGCATTGATCGATGCCGCGCGCCGGATCAAGGAAGCGCGGCCTGACACGCGGCTCTTTGTCGAGCCGGCGCAAAGCGCAGTCAGTACATTCAAAGAAACATTTCGCGGTCTGGAGGACGCATTCACGCTACTCGACCGGCCGGCCAGCCGATTTGATGCAATGGCGGGCTGCGACGTCGTTCTTGCGTGTTCGGGCACTGTAACGAGCGAGGTTGCCATGCAGGGAACGCCGATGATCGTCGCCTACAAGACCGGCTGGATCACCTGGGCGCTGGCGCGCGGACTACTATACAAGAAAAAGCACATCACGCTTTTGAATATCCTCAACGATGATACCGCAATTGTACCTGAGTTTGTGCAGACACGGCAGAAGCCGGAATTGATCGCGTCGCAGGCGATTCGTTGGCTGAACAATCCGGATCTGCTCGCCGCCCAGCGCCGGTCTCAGCTATCTGCTCTGAAGCAGCTGAAAAAAGAAGTAGCCCCGGCAGCGGTGCTCGCCGCCGGGGCTATCGTTTCGGAACTTGGCCGGGTTCAGCGCGCGGCGATCGGCGTATAGTCCCGCTTTGCAGCGCCAGTATAAATCTGGCGCGGGCGCCCGATTTTCTGTGTTGGATCGTCGAGCATCTCGTTCATCTGCGACACCCAGCCAACGGTGCGGGCCAGAGCGAACAGGACCGTGAACATCTTGGTCGGGAAACCCATCGCCTCGAGGATGATGCCCGAATAGAAGTCAACGTTCGGATAGAGTTTCTTGGCGACGAAATACTCATCCTGAAGCGCGATCCGCTCCAGTTCCATGGCTACCTTCAGAAGCGGATGATCGCGCAGATCAAGCGCATCGAGCACTTCATGCGCTGTCTTCTGCATCACCTTGGCGCGCGGATCATAGTTCTTGTAGACGCGGTGGCCGAAGCCCATCAGGCGCACACCGCTGGACTTGTCTTTTACCCTTTTTACGAAATCCGGAACGTGGCTGACGTCACCGATCTCGCGAAGCTGCCGAAGCGCAGCTTCATTAGCGCCGCCATGGCTCGGCCCCCAAAGGCTGGCAACGCCGGCTGCAACTGCGGCGAACGGGTGCGCACCGGAAGACGCGACAAGACGAACCGTCGATGTCGATGCGTTCTGCTCATGATCCGCATGCAACATGAAGAAGCGGTCCATGGCGCGCGCCAGAACCGGGTTCACCTCATACTCCTCGGCCGTTACCGAGAAGCACATGTTCAGGAAGTTTTCCGAATAGGAGAGGCGGTTCAGGGGATCAATGAACTTCTGGCCCAGGTTATACTTCATACAGCGCGCCGCGATGGTCGGCATCTTGGCGATCAGGCGGATCGAGCTGATGCGGCGCTCTTCGGGATCTTCATTTCCCATGGCGCCCGGATAAAATGCGGCCATGCCGCCGACTGCCCCGGTCAGCATTGCCATCGGATGGCTGTCGCGGCGGAAGCCGTCAAAGAACCGGTCCTGTTGTGTATGCAGCAGCGTATGATTGCGGATCTGCTTGTTGAACGCCTCATCCTGCTCCTTGGTGGGCAGTTCGCCATGAAGCAGCAGGTAACAAAGCTCTACATAGTTGGACTTCTCAGCCAGCTGCTCGATGGGATAGCCCCGATGCAGCAAAATGCCTTCGTCGCCATCGATGAAAGTGATCTGGCTTTCACAGCTGCCCGTCGAGGTAAAACCGGGATCGAGCGTGAAATGATCCGTCTCGGCGTACAATTTCCGGATATCGATGACATTCGGCCCATGTGTGCCCGAATAGACCGGAAGATCGACCGATTTTCCGGCAACTTCCAGCCTGGCCAATCCTGCGTCTTTAACCTTGTTCTCCATCAGCCTCTTACCCTGTTTGTCTGTGCGGTACCGGAGAGATGCGTCATCTCAGCCGGCGAGTTGATCTTCGATGCGTGCGAGCGTTTCTTCTCGGCCCAGCCATTCCATAACCGGAGCGAGATCCGGTGCCGGAAGGCCGCCCGTGAGTGCGGCTCTGAGTGGCGGACCTATCTGCCCCATCGATAGGCCTGTTGCGGCGCAATATGACTTTATCGTTTCCGAAATACTAGCGCTTGACCACTGCGACATTCGCTCCAGCGCCTGTCGAAAGCCTTGGAGACGTGGTTTTGCCTCTTCTGACAAGGCTTTACGGGCATTCTTCGTCAACTCTATAGGGCGATTTACCCTAAGGAATGCGAATGCTTCAGCCAGCTCCACAAGGGTCGATCCCCGATCTTTCATGTGCGGAAGGGCAAGCCGGATTCGTGCCTTATCGGCGCTGGAAACGGGGCCGGTTTTTTCCAGGAAAGGGGTTAGAAGCGAAAGGAGCCGTTCATCATCGGCCGCGCGGATGAAATGAGCGTTCACTGTTGCCAGCTTATCAAGATCCAGCCGCGCGGGCGCCTTGTTTATCCCGGCGACGTCAAAAACCTTGATGGCTTCAGCATCGGTGAAAATTTCCTGATCGCCGTGGCTCCAGCCCAGTCGAAGCAGGTAGGCCTTCATCGCTTCAGGCAGGTATCCCAAGTCCCGATAGGCGGTGGTGGACAACGCGCCGTGGCGTTTCGACAGCTTCGCACCATCATTTCCGTGGATCATCGGAACGTGGGAAAATTGCGGAACCGTCCAGCCCATGGCCTCGTAGATCGGCACCTGACGGAAAGTGTTTCGCAGGTGATCGTCACCGCGGATGACGTGGGTGACCCCCATGTCATGATCGTCCACAACGACCGCTAACATATAAGTCGGCGTGCCGTCGGCTCTTAGCATGATCAGGTCATCAATCTCGGACGCGTCTATGCTTACCCGGCCTTGTACCCCGTCCTCCAAGGTCCTCGCGCCGCTGTCCGGCGCCTTCAGCCTTACAGTATAGGGGGCGCCGGGCGCAGGGGGCGCGCCGCCATCCCGGTAGGGCGAGCGGAAGGGCGCAAGCAGGGCGGTCGCCTCTGCAAGAAGCGCCTGGCGCGTTTCCTGATCGATATCCTGCTGTTTGGCAGCCTGACGCTTCTCCTCACCGAGTTCGCGGCGCGCCTGCAATTCCTCCGGGGTGACATAGCAGCGAAAAGCGGTCCCGCGCGCAATCATGTCCTCGGCGACTTCACGGTGGCGCGGAGCGCGTGTGAACTGCATCACCGGAGGCTCATCAGGCGTCAGCCCCAACCAGTCCATCGCATCAAGGATGGCGTCCGTCGCCGCCTGGGTCGAGCGTTCGCGATCGGTGTCTTCAATCCTCAGGAGAAATCGGCCGCCATGCCGGCGCGCAAACAAATAGTTGAAAAGTGCCGTTCGAGCGCCTCCAATATGCAGCATTCCCGTAGGGGAAGGGGCAAATCGCGTGACGACGGACATCCGTGGCTAGCTCCGATTGACCGGCGCTGGGGCCGCTGTTGCGGTGGACAAACACGAGGACGGGGGCGAGTGCAAGAGGGGGACGGCTTCTTCCGTGGTTTGGCCCGTGGCGCGGGCCATATCATCAATGTTGACTCGCGTCCCTTGCTGCTTGCCTTCGCCGCCTGCGCTGGTTCGGCCAGTCACTGGAACTCGTTCTTGCCTTGACGCACTTTTTCAATGACCTGTCGCCAGGGATAGTCCGCATACCGGTGCCGATGCCTGCGACGGCGCTCGTCTGCCTTTCTCTGGCACTTGCATTATCAATGGGCGCAACCGGCTGGGCGCGTCTGGTCGGCGCGGCCGTGATGACGTTGCCTGCGATCTGGCTTTGGGCAAACGCACCGAAGATCGTCCTGCACTGGTCAGGATCTGGCGACGTCTATATTGCGGACGAGCGCGGCTATGTTTCGAAGCTATCCCTCGCCAGGGGCGATGGGTTGCCGCCGCTTCGTTTCACGCAAGCTGGCGACCTCGCACCCTGCCGAGACCCCGCGTGCAAATACACCTCGCTCAATCGCATAAATATAGATGTCCTCATGCGCGCCAGAGCTGGAGGCGAAGAGGAAACCTACCAGATCTCTCTGCGATCAACGGACAACAATGGCACAACCATGATCATTGCTTGGGAGGACATCCAGCGTAACGGCGGGCTCACCATCTATCTGAAACACGGCCGTCTAATGGCCGCTCGTGTGCCCCAGTGCAGCAGCCGCCCCTGGCAACGATGCGCGGCGGCGGCCCCGGCAATCAGCCCGGGCCCCGCCAGCGGCCGTCGTCACTCGTAGCGACGAATAAGCGCTACGAGCCGTCCCTGAACCTCAACCCGATCGGGCCCGAAAATCCGCGTTTCAAAGGCAGGGTTTGCGGCCTCAAGCGCGACTGAAGCGCCCTTCCGGCGCAGGCGTTTGAGGGTTGCCTCCTCACCATCGATCAAAGCGACAACAATATCGCCAGTTTGCGCCGTTGCTGTTCGCTTCAGAATAACTGTGTCGCCATTGAGAATGCCGGCCTGGATCATCGAATCGCCCTGAACTTCAAGAGCGAAATAGTCATCTCCTTCAGGCAGTGCGCCTGGGCTGGGAATATGCCCATTGTCCTGTTGAATAGCCGAGATCGGTGAGCCAGCCGCAATGCGCCCGACCAGCGGGATCATACCGGCGCGCGGAGCCGCAACCCCTTGAGAGGTGACGATTGCTGGCCGGAAATCCCGCCTTTGGCGAGCGTTCGGCGGAGGCACGGCGGAGTCCGGCAGTTTCAGCACTTCAAGCGCCCGCGCCCGGTTTGCCAGCCTGCGGATGAACCCACGTTCCTCCAGCGCCGTGATGAGGCGGTGGATGCCCGACTTCGATGCGAGATCAAGCGCTTCCTTCATTTCGTCAAAGGACGGCGAAACGCCGGTCTCCTTGATCCTGTCATTGATGAACAGGAGCAGCTCTTTCTGTTTGGTCGTCAGCATGGCTCGGTTCCCGGTGCGATTCGATGTTCGCTTTTGTTCTACAAGCGTTCTTGGTTCGGGTCAATCTCAACAGGCCTGTTTGAGCCGCTCCACTTGCTGGGCGCGAGCTTCTCCCTGCCGCATCAACCATTCGCCGATCAGGAACCGGCGGGCACCGACAGTGCGCAGGCGGATAATGCTTGCAGGATCTGAAATCCCGCTTTCTGACACCAGGTAACGGTCTGGCGGAACCATCGGCGCAAGGCGTTCGGTTGTCCCGAGATCGGTGACCATCCGTTTCAGGTCGCGGTTGTTGACGCCGATGAGTCTGGCCGGGAGCATCAGCGCCCGCTCCATCTCCGCCTCGTCATGTGTTTCGACCAGTACATCCATACCGAGCGCTTCACTGGCGTCGTAGAGGTCTTTCGCCAACACATCGTCGACAGCGGACATAATGATCAGGATACAGTCGGCGCCATGCGCCCGGGCCTCGAGGACCTGGACCGGATCGATCATGAAGTCCTTGCGGAGCATGGGCAGGCTGACGGCGCGGCGGATTGCTTCAAAATCCTCAAGGCTGCCGCCGAAACTCGGCATGTCTGTCAGGACCGAAAGGCAGGCCGCGCCGCCGGTTTCATAGTCCCGCGCGATCTCGCACGGGTCAGCGCCGGGCAGAATGTCTCCGGCGGATGGGCTTTTGCGCTTGATCTCACAGATCAGGCCGTTCGAAGTATCCGTAGCCGCCTTCGCCAGCGCAGCGCTGAATGCGCGGACGGGGGAAGCGGTCCTGGCGGCATCTTCGAGATCGGACAAGGTTCGGGCGCGTTTCAGCGCCGCCACTTCATCGCGCTTGTAGTCCAGGATGCGGTCGAGCGCGGTCGCCATGATCAATCAGCCTCCCGCGATGTGCGAACCAGGATATCCAGCGTCTCGCGGGCCTTGCCGCTGTCAATCGCAGCCGCCGCCCGCTCCACGCCTTCAAGGACCGATCCTGCAATGCCGGCTACATGTAGGCCAGCGGCGGCGTTGAAGAGCACGATATCACGAAAGGGGCCGGCGCGGCCGTCCAGCAGATCGCGTATGGCTGCGGCGTTATCCTCGGGCGCGCCCCCTTCCAATCGCGATAATGGGTGCACAGCCAAGCCGGCATCGCCGGGCACAAGCTCGAAATGCCGAAGCGTGTCCGGCGTGACTTCGCAAACAATGGTTGCACCGGAGATCGAAATCTCGTCGATGCCATCAACACCGTGCACGACCCAGGCGCGGCGCGTCCCGAGCGCCTGAAGAGCTTCGGCCATCGGCTGAACCCAGCGGGGGTCATAAACGCCGAGAACGGAGTATTCGGCGCCCGCGGGGTTGGAAAGCGGGCCTAGCAGGTTGAAAACTGTCCGGATACCGAGCTTGTGCCGGATCGGCGCGACATGGCGCATTGCCGAATGATAGCTGCGCGCAAAAAGAAAGCCGACACCGGCCTTGTCCACGCACGCGCGGAACGCACTATCGGTCAGTTCCAGCTGCAGACCAAGGGTCTCCAGGACATCCGCCGATCCGGTTTTTGGGGGGACCGAGCGGTTTCCATGTTTCGCGACCCGCCCCCCGGCTGCAGCGATGACGATCGCACTGGCTGTCGATGTGTTGAGCGATTTCCAGGGTAGGCCGCCGGTCCCGCAAGTGTCCAGCAACGGACCATCAACGGTTACCCGCCGCGCATGCCGGCGCATGATCCGCGCGCCCGCTGTCAGTTCCGCTGCGGTTTCACCGCGCACGGCAAGACCGGCCAGGAATGCGCCGACCTCCTCAGGGGCGGCGTCCCCTGAAAGCAATGTCTCGAACGCCCCTTCAAGCGTCGCTTCATCAAGCGGCAGGCCGCGCGCAATCGCCTGTATCGCGTCGTTGAGCGGTGTCTCGCTCATAGTCTCACCATCGCCAGGAAGTTTTTGAGGAGCGCATGGCCGTGTTCGGTCAGAATGCTCTCCGGATGGAACTGCACGCCGTACACCGGACGATCCTTGTGGTGCAGCGCCATGATTTCGCCATCATCAGTATAGGCATCCGCCACCAGGCAGTCCGGAAGGTCCGCCGTGCGCACGGCGAGGGAATGGTAGCGAACAACCTGATAGCGCTCCGGCAGGCCCTCAAACAGGCCCCTCTGGGAGGTCCGGATCTCGGAGAGCTTACCGTGGCGTATCTCCCTGGCCTGAACGACAGCGCCGCCATAGGCCTGGCCAATTGCCTGATGGCCGAGACACACACCGAGGATGGGGAGGGTTTCGGGTGCCGCGCGGAGCAGGCCGAGGCAGATACCTGCTTCATTCGGCGTGCAGGGGCCTGGTGAGAGCAGGACCGCATCCGGCTTCAGCGCGAGGGCCTCTTCCGCTGTAAGCTGATCATTACGGATCACATGGGTTCTTGCGCCCAGCTCCTCGAGGTAATGCACGAGGTTCCAGGTGAAGCTGTCATAGTTGTCTATAACGAGGATCATTGATCGTGCTCATAGGCCGCGGCAAGTTCAGCCGCGCGCTTGAGTGCGCCGGCTTTATGAACCGTCTCGTCGAATTCGTATTGAGGGTCGGAATCAAGCACGACGCCGCCGCCCGCCTGAATGTGAAGCATGCCATCTTTCAGAACGGCTGTGCGAAGGGCGATACAAGTGTCGAGGTCGCCGTTCCAGCCGAAATATCCCACAGCACCGCCATAAATGCCGCGCCGGCTTGTTTCGACTTCGTCAATAATCTGCATCGCACGGATCTTGGGGGCGCCCGACACAGTGCCGGCTGGGAAGCCGGCCATCAATACATCTACCGCGTCGAGACCTTCGCGAAGATTCCCCTCAACATGGCTGACGATATGCATCACATGGCTATAGCGTTCGACAATGAACTGTTCCGTGACCTCGACAGATCCGTATGCGGCGACGCGGCCGACGTCGTTGCGCCCAAGGTCGAGCAGCATCAGATGTTCGGCACGTTCCTTCGGGTCGTTCAGAAGATCCTCCGCGCGCCGGGCGTCCTCGGCCGGAACGCCGCTGCGCGGCCGCGTGCCGGCGATCGGACGAATTGCAACACGGCCCTCTCGCAGGCGCACCAGGATTTCAGGACTGGATCCGACGAGGCGTATGTCGCCCAGATTCATGTGGAACATGAAAGCCGACGGATTCAACCGCCGCAGCGCCCGGTAGAAGCTGATGGAGTGCTTGTTGAACGGCGCAGAAAAACGCTGGCTTGGGACGACCTGAAAGATGTCTCCAGCTTTGATATAGTCGCGGCAGCGCTCGACAATTTCGAAATAGCGCTCTCTGGTTGTGTTTGAAACAAGCTCCACCGGCTCGGCTCGTCCGTCCTTGGGGGGTACGGAGGGCAGGCGCTCCAGCTGATTTTCCACATCATCGAGCAGCGCGTTGACCTGATCCTCATTCCCATCGGTCACGCGCCCGACAAGGATGATCTCCTGGTAAATGTGGTCGAATATCACGACGACTGTAGGGATCACGAGAAGTGCTTCCGGTACGCCGAGCACATCCGGCCGTGTGATCTGAACAGGCTCGACATATTGGATCATGTCATAGCCCACATACCCGAACGCTCCCGACGCCATCGGCGGCAGTGGCTCGGTTGTCTCAGCAGTGGCCATCCGGGCGAACGCTTTCAATGCGTCAACCGGCATTTCTTCCATCCGGGAGGCGCCAGCAAAGTCAGGCGTCTCGCTCAGCTCGGCGGTGCCCTGATGAATGCGAAACCATGTCTTGGGATGCAGTCCGATAAACGAGTACCGCCCCAGTCGTTCACCGCCGGCGATCGACTCGAAAAGGAAACTTCCCGGCCTGTCTGCGCCGAGTTTCAGCATGGCGCCGACCGGCGTTTCAACGTCGCCGATCCGCCGTCTGACGATTAGTCGAGCCGTCATTGTGCAGTCGTTATTGTGCGTTTGTAAGCAGCGATCGCGGTGGGATTGTCTCGAAGGCGCATTGCGCGCTGCAATTCCCCATCAAGGGCCTGCTCGAGATCGGCCGACAAAGCGTTTGTAATTTCGGCTGTCGCGCTCGCACCCAAACCGGCCAGCACGTCTGGCCCCGGCGGCGTGACGCTCACAACCTGAAGAATGACGAACAGGCCGCTGTCGCCTGTCGGCAGGCCAAGAACGTCTCCTGCCTGATTGCCGAACGTTGCCTGGAGCAGGGGGCCAGGCATACCCATGGACTGCGCATTCATTCGCGATACCGGTTCTGGCAGGGTCTCGACTTCTGAACGGGCTTCCGCAGCCGCCCGCTCAAAGCTGATCTCGCCCGAACGGATACGGTCTGTCATACTGGTGACGGCCATTTCGGCAGCATTGGCGCGCCGTTCGGCGGCGATAAGCTGGCGAACATCTTCACGCGCCGCGGCAAACTCCGGCGTGGAAGCCTCCACGATGCGGCGGGGTGTTATAAGCACAACGGCGCCAGAGACATCGAAACGGCTGCTGATCTCGTTCTCAGGCAGGCGGAATGCCTGGGGTAGCGCGCCTGGCACATCCGCAAGCAGCGCAAACTGATCGCCGAATTCCGTTCGGCCGTTCTGATCAACAGGCGCAATGCTGATGACCGGCACGCCAATGCCTGCGGCGATCCGGTTCAGGTCCTCTCCCGCCGCCAGCGCGTCATCGAGGGCTTCCATCGCATTTGCGAAAAGAAGCTGAGCGCGTTCGCGGGCCAGGTCCATGCGGATTTGCTCAGCCACCTCTTCGAGCGGCTTTACTGCCCCGGGTTGGACTGAAATCAGCCGGGCAACCAGCCAACTTCCGTTGACCTCGCGCGGGCCGTACATCGCGCCGCTTTGGCGTCCAGGTCCGAACATGGCATCCCGCAGGTTGGCGTCGGCGACTTCTTCAGCGCGTGCGGTCCTGAGTTGTACGGAGCTGGCGCCCGGCACACTGTTCGGATCCGCGCCGCCGGCCAGCAGGCCAAATGCGTTGCGCGCGGCATCGCGGCTGGAAAAGAGCAGTTCGGCATAGGTGCGCTGGTCAGGGCCGGCAAAACGTTCGGACTTGGTTGCCTCGTAGATCGTGGCAACCTCCTGGTCAGAGATCTCCACCTTGCCGGTAAAGTCATCGATCGAAAGCCTTAGGATATCGAGCGCGCGGCGTTCGGGTTGGCGCAGACGCTCAATATTCTGGTCGTAATAGGTCCGGATTTCCTCATCGGTGGGCGGGGGAGGCGGCGGAGCCTCGTCGGTATCGTAAAAAAACCACCGGATCTCGCGAGTCTCGGCGAGATAACGTGCCTGCAGGTTTGCCAGCGCGCGCGGACCGAAAACAGCCGACATCCCCGCATCACTCAGCGCCTGAATGATTATGTCGTCCTCAAGCTGGCGTTCGAACTGTACGGGGGTCATCCGCAACTGCTGCAAGCGGTCGCGGAACATGGCGGGGTCCAGCTCTCCGGTGAGAGGGTTCTGGAACGCTGCTATGGCGTTCATCTCTTCCAACACGGCCTGGGTGGAGGGCGAAATGCCAATGCTCTCGCCGAACCCAAGGCGCACAATTCGCGCTTTTTCGACCTCTATGATCTGGTCGATAAGACCATTTTCCAGCGCCTCAGACTTGCTGATGGGCTGATCAGACGTAGCGTTGATGTTGCGAATAACGGCCTCAACGCGGATGTCGAGCTGTTCTGGCGTAACCGCCCGCGCACCCGCTGCGGCAATATTCGCACCAAGCCCGCCCCGAACCTGGGCAAAAATTGCGTCCACGCCCCAGAGCGCCATTCCAACGACAACGATCATCAGAACGATTTTCCCCAGGAATGACCTGGTGAGCTGTTTCATCAGTGAAATCATGAAGCGGCGTCTCTTGAAGCGGATTTGCCCATTGGCTCACAGCTTGCTAGGCGACCGGTTTATGACTTGCAAGAGAGGGAAGACCGCATGCCGCGCACGTTGATCGCCGGAAACTGGAAAATGAACGGCCTGCAGGAGAATCTGGCGGAAGTCGAAAAGATCGCCGGGGCTGTTCCTGCAGCCGAAGGCAGTCCGGAGGCGCTCCTCTGCCTTCCCGCAACACTCATATTGGCCGCCAGCAGCGTATCGACGGGCTCCGGCCTCAGGATCGGCGGCGAAACCTGCCACCCAAAGGATAAGGGCGCGCATACTGGTGACATCTCCGCGCCGATGCTCGCGGATGCGGGAGCAGTCTATGTCATCGTCGGACACTCCGAGCGCCGCGCCGATCATGGCGAAACGGACGCGGACATCGCCGGTCAGGCTGAAGCCGCCAATCGAGCTGGCCTTACGCCCATTATTTGTGTGGGGGAAACCCTGGCTGAGCGTGATCGCGGGGTGGTTATGGAGATCATTTCATCGCAGATCGCCGGATCGATCCCCGCAGGCGCCGATCCGGGGCGCATTGTCGTCGCTTATGAGCCCGTCTGGGCCATCGGCACGGGCCGTGTGGCTGAGCCGGAGCAGATTGCGCAGGTTCACCGGCTGATCCGCCGCCTGCTGGTAGAGCGTTTCGGGCCGGCTGGACAGGCGGTCAGGATTCTGTATGGCGGCAGCATGAATCCGGGAAATGCTGCAGAAATACTCAGTGTCGACGAGGTAAATGGCGGCCTGATCGGCGGCGCGAGCTTGAACGCAGCAGACTTTCTCGCCATCTACCGTACAGCCGCTCTGCAAGTTGTATGAGGCGCCGACTTGGCGAAAAGTGATATCGGCGATATGCGGGCGCCTTAGAGTCAGAAAAGTCGGGCGGGCCCATGCAGAACGTCATCCTTGTAGTCCATATCATCGCTTGTTTGGTGATGATTGGCCTTGTCCTCCTCCAGAAATCGGAAGGGGGCGGGCTCGGCATCGGCGGCGGCGGTGCAAACTCGCTTATGTCGGGCAGAGGCGCTGCAGGCACCCTCGTGCGTTCAACCATGATTTTCGGCGCCATTTTCTTTGCCACGAGCCTCGCTCTGACATCCATTGCGAACCGCAGCGCGGACAACAGAAGCGGTATCGAGAGAGCATTGGAGCAGGAGGGCCAGACGCCTGCGCCTGCGGGCCCCGTAGACCTTTTCGATCCCTCGACCACGCTGCTCAACGAACCGCAGGCCGCTCCGGCCGTTCCCGAAGATGCGGCACCGGATCTGGCAGACCCGCAATCCACTGAAGATGCTGGCGAGCCGCCGGCCAATCCCCAGTAATTTTTGGGCCCAGGCGAGTCGGAACAGCATACGCCCGCCGAATCATTGCATGAGTATAACCCCATGATCCGCTATATTTTCATCACTGGCGGCGTGGTGTCTTCGCTCGGCAAGGGGATCGCCTCCGCCGCGCTCGGCGCTCTGCTGCAGGCCCGCGGCTATGGGGTGCGCCTTCGCAAACTGGACCCATACCTGAATGTGGACCCAGGCACGATGAGCCCGCGCCAGCATGGCGAGGTCTACGTCACCGATGATGGCGCAGAAACAGACCTCGATCTGGGCCATTATGAGCGCTTCACCGGTGTATCGGCGCGACAGTCGGACAATATCACGACCGGCCGCATCTATCAGCGCATTATCGAGAAGGAGCGCCGCGGCGATTATCTCGGCGCGACCATCCAGGTCATCCCGCATGTCACCAACGACATCAAGGAGTTCGTGCTTTCCGATCCGGGGGAGGGCGTTGAATTTGTCCTGTGCGAAATCGGCGGCACGGTTGGGGATATTGAGGGGCTGCCATTTTTTGAAGCCATCCGCCAGCTCGGCCAGGAGCTGGGTCCGCAGCGCGCCTGCTTCATCCACCTGACCCTGTTGCCTTACATTCCGGCTGCCGGCGAGATGAAGACCAAACCGACGCAGCACTCGGTCAAGGAGTTGCGCTCCATCGGCATCCAGCCTCAGATACTCCTCTGCCGCTGCGATCGCCCCATTCCGGAAAACGAAAAGGGCAAAATCGCCAGCTTTTGCAATGTCCGCCCTCAAAGCGTGATCGAGGCCCGCGATGTCGGCCATATCTACGACGTTCCGATGGCCTATCATGCAGAAGGGCTGGATTCTGAAGTTCTCTCGCACTTCGGCATCGCAGACGCTCCCGCGCCGGATCTCTCGGCTTGGGAAAAGATTGCGCATACGATCCACAACCCTGACGGGCGTGTCAGCATCGCGCTCGTCGGCAAGTATACTGACGTGCCAGACGCCTATAAGTCCGTGTCAGAAGCGCTCGGCCACGGCGGTCTGGCCAATCAGGTAAAAGTCGATATCCGGCTCGTGGATTCTGAAAAGCTCGACGACCCCGCGGCAGCGCTTGATGAGCTTGAGGGTGTGCATGGCGTCCTGCTGCCCGGCGGGTTCGGTGAGCGCGGCGCTCACGGCAAGATGCGCGCCGCTCAGTATGCGCGCGAACGCAAGCTCCCCTGTTTCGGAATCTGTTACGGCATGCAGCTGTCCGTGGTTGAGGCCGCTCGCAATCTCGCGGGTATCAAGGAAGCTGCCACCTCGGAATTCGGGCCGACAAAAGAGCCCGTCGTCGGTCTCATGGGGGAATGGACGAAGGGCAATGAGAAGGTCACACGCGATGCGACCACGGATCTTGGCGGTACCATGCGCCTGGGTGCCTATCCGGCGCGCCTGAAGGAGGGCAGCCTGGTCGCCGAGATTTACGGCAGCCTTGATATCTCCGAGCGCCATCGCCATCGCTATGAGGTGAATACGGACTATATCGAGCGACTGGAGAAATCAGGTATGGTCTTCTCCGGCATGTCGCCCGATGGCCGTCTGCCCGAGATTGTCGAACTCAAGAACCATCCCTGGTTCATCGGTGTTCAGTTTCACCCCGAGCTCAAATCCCGCCCGTTCGAGCCGCATCCGCTGTTTGCGAGCTTCATCGCTGCGGCCGTCAAACAGAGCCGGCTTGTTTGAGCCTGTCAGGCAGGCCGGGTCACCTGGAATTGCCCGACATTGATCCGCCCGTCGGTGAAACCGGCTTCACAATAGCTGAGATAGAAGTTCCAGAGCCGGCGGAAGGGCTCATCGAAACCGAGCTCGCGAATTTCATCCCAGCGGTCGTTGAACGTGCGCGCCCATTCCCGGCAAGTCCGTGCATAGTCCTGCCCGAAATAGATCATCCCATCATGCCGTAGACCAGCTCTGGCGAATTGCTGTTTGAGCACTTGTTCGCTGATCAGCATGCCGCCGGGAAAAATGTGCTGCTGGATAAAGTCGACGCGGCGGCGATAGCGCTCGAACAAATCATCATTGATCGTAATGATCTGCAGCGCGGCGCGCCCGCCTGCCTTCAGCGACGAGTAGATCTTGGCGAAGTAGCTTGGCCAGTACGCCTCGCCGACTGCCTCGAACATCTCAATTGAAGCAACACCGTCATATGTGCCTTGATGATCGCGGTAATCCTCGAGACGGATATCCACCCGATCACTAAGACCTTCCCGGTGCATCCTCTCGAGCGCGAAGTCGCGTTGAGACGGCGAGATCGTAAGACAGGTCACCCGGGAGCCGCGATGCTTGGCGGCATACTCCGCAAACCCGCCCCAGCCACAGCCGATCTCAAGGATATGGCTTTCGGGTCCCGCCTGTATCCGGTCGCAAATGCCGCGATACTTGTTCATCTGGCCTTGTTGTAAAGACTGATTGGGATTTTCGAACTTCGCTGAAGAATAGGTCATGCTCGGATCGAGCCACGTCTCATAGAAGTCGTTCCCAAGATCATAGTGCGCTATGATGTTTCTTTTCGCACCCTCACGCGAATTGCGCCGCACAAACATGTGGCGCAGCATATTCATTGAGCGGACGATCCACCCGCCTTTCGCCAACTGGCCGATCGCCTCGAAATTAGCGGAGAAGAATCGGAGTACCGCAGTCAAATCGGATGTTGACCACATTCCCTCGATATAGGCGTCAGCAAAACCCACATCGCCACCGGCCAGCGCGCGCTTGATGAAGTCATAGTCATGGACATCAATCTCCGCATCAGGCCCATCATTCTTGTTGTCGAATCGAAGCCGCCGCCCGTCAGGCAAATTGAATGTAAGACGGCCATACTCCGTGCGAAGAAGGAGTAAAGCGGCGATGCGGAACGATGCGGGCACACCGCTCAGGGTGCGGATTGCATTCGGCGTGGCAGTAATATGTTCGCTCATACAGGTTCCTCCCGCCGTTCCTGGACTGTGCCCCGGACGGACTTGGCGATCGTTGCCGGCCGCGCCGGCGGAACTGGCCTGCGCCGGTAGCCGGCGCCCCGCAACCATATCTTCAGCGCCTGCCAGTGGATGCCGACAGTAACACCCATCGACGCGAGGGGCTGCGTTATTGCCTGGCGCAACAGGTTGAAATCTGACGCCTTGGCCTGCTTGGCGACAATGCTGGCCATATGGGTGCGCCGGTCGCCATCCCAGTTTTCTACTACGATACGTAAGCACTCATCCGGCGCCTGCAAGGTGAAGCGGTATCGCCCGGACACGTCGAGAAATGGCGATACATGGAAAGCCTTGGGCGCTTCATGCTGCGACTGCCGGGCTCCGGCGCTTGCAACATAGCAGTGCTGCTCGCCGAATGTGTTGTTCACTTCGTAGATGATGCCCCGCAGATCGCCGGCTGGCCCATATCCGTACCAGAGGGACAAAGGCGCGAACTTGTAGAACAGATGCCGCGGGAAAGTGACCAGGCGGATTTCACCCCCCTCCAGATCCACCCCGGCGCTTTGGAGCATCTCCTCCGCCCATGGGCGCAACTTGGCGCCCGCGGCCTTCGGCCCGTGGTCTCTGGTCTGAAACGAAAAAAGGGAAGGGCGCCCTACGGCAAATAAAAGATTGCATCGGCCAGCTTGGTCGAGGCGGTCAATGTCCAGATCAATGAGGAATATATTGTACTGAAAGCGTCGCTCGAATGGTGCGAAGCGCTTATGAACCGTCTTGCCGGTCCAGAGCCGGAGGGCGGGCGTGGTCAAGCAGACACCTCTACCGCAGGCATTACGATATGAAGGTTGCGCCGGGCAGGATATCTGTCAACATTCTGTGCCTGCCACGATACCTTGCCGCCGAGTGCAAATGCCGCCGCCAGGCCGGACTTCAGCCCGTCTTCGTGAAAGCCCCGGCCCATCCAGGCGCCAGCAAACCACACCCCGGCCTTACCCTGTATCCGCTTTAAGCCGCGCACGGCGGCCTCGGCGGCTGCATCAAACTGCGGGTGATCGTAAGTGTAATGATGGAATGTCAGCTCCTCCCGAGGTGCCTCTGCCGGGTTCAGCGTAATGAACAATGGCCGAGACGGATCGAGGCCCTGCAGGCGGTTCATCCAGTAGGTCAGACAGATGTCGTCTTCAGTCTGTTTCAGGACGTTCCAACTCGCCCAGGCGGCTCGGCGTTTCGGCATCAGTGCCGGATCCCGGTGAAGCCATATGCTGTTCGGCCTGTAGCGAACGGATCGGAGAAGGAATGCCTGCTCCTCATACTGGTTGTCCAACAGACGAAGCGCCTGGTCCGAATGGGTGGCTAGAATAACCTCGTCGAAGACCTCCGTCGTCCCATTGGTGAGACTAACCGCTGTCTTGGCACCGAAAGGCGCGACCTGCAGAACGCCGAGGCCTGATTTCACCCGATCGCCGAGGCCCGCAACAATCTTCTCTACATAGGTCCGGCTTCCGCCTTTCACGGTGCGCCACTTGGGGCGCTCCTTGTGCATCAGCCGGTGATTGTCAAAAAACTGGAAGAAGCTCTGCGCCGGATAACTCAGGATTTCACGCTCCGGCGTCGACCAGATCGCTGCCCCCATCGGCAGGATGTAATTCTTTCGGAATGCCGGGTCGAAACCATGACGGTCAAGCCAGGTGCCGAGTGTGGTGTCTGAAATGGGTCCATTTGCGAGGTCGAGGCGAGCGGTATCGTTGAACTTGAGAATCGTCCTCCAGAAGCGGTGAAAGGCCGGGTTCAGAATATTGCGTTTCTGAGCGAACAGGCCGGAAAGCGTTGAGGCCCACTCCCAGCCATCCGGATCGGAAACGGCGAAACTCATATCGGATGCCTGCGTCTCAACACCCAGCTCATCAAAAAGCGCAATCAGATTAGGGTAGTTCAGCGCGTTATAGACGATGAAGCCAAGGTCGACCTTTGTCGGATGGCCGTCATAGTCGAAGGCATAGGTATTGGCATGCCCGCCAGCGCGGCCATCCTGCTCAAAGAGGGTAATGTTGGCAACATCCTTGAGTGCCCATGCGGCGCCTAGGCCCGAGATGCCGGAACCGATAATCGCGACCTTCTTCATTATACGGATTCATCCTCTTTAAGGGCATTGTATGCTGCCAGGGCTCTCACGCGCGCCTCGGCGTGTCTGACGATTGGCTTCGGATAAGTTTTTCCTAGTTCGACACTCGCTGCCGCCAGCGTCCGCGTATCCGCCTCAAACGGGGCGTGCAGGTACTTGTCCGGCAGGTTTGCAAGCTCTGGACACCATTGGCGAACATAATCGCCGTTCGTGTCGAACTTCTGACCCTGCGTGATCGGATTGAATATACGGAAGTAGGGTGCCGCATCAGCGCCGCTTCCCGCAGTCCATTGCCAGCTTGCGGGGTTTGAGGCCGGGTCGGCATCCACGAGCGTATCCCAGAACCAGGCCTCGCCCACCTGCCAAGGCATAAGCAGATGCTTGGTGAGGAAGGATGCAACAATCATCCGAACACGGTTATGCATCCAGCCAGTATGCCAGAGTTCGCGCATACCTGCATCGACAATGGGATAGCCTGTCTGCCCTCTGCACCAGGCATCGGAGCTGCGCGTGTCCTCGCGCCACCGCATACGGTCGAAGCGGGCGTTATAGTTCGCAGAAGCAAGCTCAGGATTGAAATAGAGGAGGGTGTAGGAGAATTCTCTCCAGGCAATCTCCGACAGAAACACCCGTGCCGACTCCTCATCCGCACCGAGCGTCGCGGTCCGGGCCTGCACGGCTCGCCAGATCTGTGCGGGACTGATTTCGCCAAAGCGCAAATGGGGTGAGAGCCGGGACGTTCCATCGGGAAGCCCCGGCAAGTTCCGAGTATTGGCATACCGGCTCACGGGGCCATCGAGAAACGCGTCAAGGCGTCTGTGTGCGCCGGCCTCTCCCGGCTCCCACATATCGGCGAGACCGGCCGACCAGTCGGGCTTCTCAGGATGAAGCTTCCAGTCACCCAGGCTTTCGCTTTGTGCCTGTGCGGGTTTGATGCGTGTCGGCGAGGGCGCGAGTACGGAAGGCTTGTAGTGGGTCTGCAGGGCTCGCCAGAACGGCGTAAAAACCTTGTACCAGCCGCCGCTTGCCGTTGTCAGTTCCCATGGCTCGACAAGCAGGCGGCCATTGAAACTGCGGCAATCGATGCCTTCAGGCTTCAACTGCGTTTTCAGGGCAGAGTCTTGATTGCGCTCCGGGCCGTATCGCCGGTTCCATACAATCGTATCGGCGCCGGTTTCTTCGATGAGCGCTCGCACAATCGAATGCGTATCACCTGTCCTGAGGATCAGTTTCCCACCGATAGCCTCGAGGGAGTCTGCGAGGCGCCGCAGGCTTTTGTCCAGCCACCATCGCCCAGCCCCGCCAAGCGGTCTGGACCCCGCCACTCCCGTTTCCCGCAGATAGACGCAGACCAGAGGCCTTCCCGTACTGGCAGCCCAATGCAGCGCCGGATTGTCATTTAGCCTGAGGTCCTCACGGAACCAGACAATAACAGGTGAGGCGGAGGGCATTGAGCTCGTGCATCCAGAATTTGTTTCTTTATCCGTCTCTTACGCCAGGCAAGATCAAACGGATCACCCGGCAGCTGCGCCCTCCTTTCTATCCGGC
This sequence comes from uncultured Hyphomonas sp., assembly GCA_964419865.1. GTDB lineage: Bacteria > Pseudomonadota > Alphaproteobacteria > Caulobacterales > Hyphomonadaceae > Hyphomonas. The sequence goes on from CAYQRX010000001.1 coordinate 49,468, forward strand.
GCCGGGGCGGCTATAGCCCCCAGAACCAAACAACAATTGGTTTGCGCCCATGCCACCATCCCTCCCTGATCTGCTGAGCCGCGCCTCCGGGAAACGCGTCCTTTGCGTCGGCGACATCATGCTCGACAGGTTCATTTACGGCACGGTTGACCGCATATCGCCTGAGGCGCCGGTCCCTGTGCTGCGTCATAGCCGGGAGTCGGCCATGCCTGGCGGCGCGGCCAATGTCGCGCGCAATCTCGCCTCTCTTGGCCTTCACCCGGTCCTGATTGGCGCCAGAGGGGATGACGAGACGGGCAGGGAACTGGCCTCACTCCTTGATCAGGAGACGGCCCTCTCGGCGCGGCTGATATCCCTTCAAGGCCGGCCAACCACCGTCAAACGGCGCTTCGTCGCGGGCGGGCACCAGTTATTGCGCGTTGATACGGAGGACGTCTCGCCGGTTTCAGCCGATGCTGAAGCCGACCTGGTGCGGTTGATCGCTGAGGAAGCGAGGGCCGCGTCCGCCATCCTCCTGTCGGACTATGCCAAGGGCCTGCTGACCGACACTGTAATCGCCGGTGCTCTGGAAGTGGCGGCGAGGCTCAGTATTCCGGTTGTTGCGGATCCGAAAGGCCGCAACTTTGCGCGTTATGGCGCTGTTGATGTGCTGAAGCCCAACGCATCCGAACTGGCCTCGGCGACTGGCCTGCCGGTTGGGACCGATCAGGAAGCTGCTGCGGCGCTGACGCATGCCATTGATCTCCTTCCCGCCAGGGCGATTGTCGTCACCCGGGCTGCGCGCGGCATGTCGTTCATCCGCAAGGGCGAAGCGCCCCACCATCGGGCGGGACGGGCCAGGGAAGTTTATGATGTCTCGGGCGCGGGCGATACGAGTCTCGCGGCGATCGGCGCGGCGATAGCTGCGGGCGCAGGGCTGGGCGAAGCCGTGGCGTTGGCGATAGCGGCCTCCGGTGTCGCCGTTGGCAAGGCCGGCACCGCTACTGTCTCTGCCTCAGAGGTCCGGGCCGTGCTTGCAGATGACGGGCTCGCCGGCCGGGCAGGGACTCTTCCCCTGGAGGCGATGATCGGCCAGGTGGCGCGCTGGCGTGCCGCCGGGCTGCGGATCGGTTTCACCAATGGGTGCTTTGACATCCTCCATCCAGGGCACATCCGGGTCATCGAACAGGCCCGCGCACAGTGCGATCGGCTGATTATCGGGCTGAACTCCGATGCTTCAGTTACGCGCCTCAAGGGGCCCGGCCGACCGGTAAACGACCAGAGTGCGCGCGCCGATGTGCTGGCGGCGCTCGGCGCGGTTCACGGCGTCATAATCTTCGACGACGATACGCCGCTGTCGGTGATCGAGGCATTGAAGCCGGATGTGCTCGTCAAGGGCGGAGATTACAGCCGGGACACGGTCGTGGGCGCCGAGATCGTCGAAGCCAGCGGCGGCAAGGTAGTCATTGTGCCGCTCGTGCCGGGGCACTCAACGACCGCCACCATTGAGCGCAGCCAGGACAAATCCTGACCTCTTCGGCTCAATTCGTCGCCTCTTTCTTGAGCTCATAGGTCCCGGAACCGGTCAGGGTAAACCATTCCGGAATATCCGGGTGGCTCAGAGGTATGTCGGAATCGTCCGGGACGAGGTTCTGCTCGGACACATAAGCAATGTAGTGAGTGCGATCGTTTTCAGCGAACAGGTGGTAGAAAGGCTGGTCTTTCCGGGGGCGCACCTCCTCGGGGATCGACTCATACCACTCGTCCGTATTGGCGAACTGCGGGTCCACATCGAAGATCACACCCCGGAACGGGAACAGCTTGTGACGCACCACCTGGCCGATCTGGAATTTCGCCACATGCCGCGAAATCGCATTATAATACAGGTCTCTACCGATGGTTTCTGTGAGCAAAAGCGGTGCTTCAGCGCCCCGGCGCCCCCGCTTCCGGAAAATTGACGTCAACCAGCCGGAACGGCCGCTTCTACTGGTCATTTTCAGCTCCTGTGATAGACAATGCCTCAAGTTTTCCTTTCGGGCCACACCATGGCTGACAAAAATGACAGGGGAGGGCCGCCCCGACGCGCGCATGCCCGCCCCTCAAACACCCGGCCGCTCTATGCAGCGGTCGACCTTGGCACAAATAATTGCCGACTCCTCGTGGCAGAGCCGCGAGGACAGACCTTTCGTGTGGTTGACTCCCACTCGCAGATCGCAAGGCTGGGGGAGGGGCTGCAGGTTACCGGGCGGCTGTCGGAGGCAGCGATCGAGCGCGCCCTGGACGCCCTCCACAACATCCGGCGAAAGCTGAAACATCACGGCGTCGGCCGTGTCCGCTGCATCGCCACTGAAGCGTGCCGCAAGGCTGAAAATGGCCCCGACTTCATCCGCCGCGTCCATACCGAGACAGGGCTCACCTTCAAGGTTATCGGGGCCAAGGAAGAAGCGCGCCTCGCAACCATCGGCTGCCACGACCTGCTCGTGCAGCCCTCAAAGTCGGTCCTCGTCGTCGATATCGGCGGCGGCTCCACAGAGCTTTCGTTGATGGATGCCGAAGCCGTTCGCACCAAGGGTCTGAAAGGAATGCTGGAGCGCGCGCCAATCGTCGACTGGACGAGCCTCAAGATGGGTGTCGTGACCTTGAGCGATGCCTTTCGCGAACACGATGAGACCGCTGGCTGGCCGCGGATGCTTGCCCATGCCCGCGAGATTGTCGCCAGTTGGCCCGGGCTGGCCGCTGCGCAAGCGCGGCTGGAAGCAGACGAAGGCTATCTCATCGGCACCTCCGGCACCGTGACCTGCCTTGCCGGCGTCCATCTGAAGCTCGACCGCTATCGGCGCGACCGGGTCGATGGCACCTGGATGAGCCGCGATGAAGGCGAGGCTACGATAGGCCTGCTCAGGGAACTCGGCATTGATGGCCGAGCCCGCCTGCCCACCATCGGCGAGGAACGTGCACCTCTCATGCTGGCGGGCTGTGCGATCATGCAGGCGGTGTGGGAAGGGTTCGATACAAGGCGCCTCCGCGTGGCTGACCGGGGGCTGCGTGAGGGACTGCTCCTGTCCATGATGTACGGCCGGCCGCGCAGCCGGCGGCGCCGGGGCAGGGGCCAGCGCCGGCAGGAGGCGCCGCAATGAGCGATGAAGAGAAGCGCCGCTGGAAAGGGCCCGGCGCGGATCGCAAGGATTCCGGCAGGCGTGCCACCGAGCGGAAGGTGATTGCCCGCAATGCGAAGAACGAAAGTTCAAAGCGCTGGATCGAACGCCAGCTGCAGGACCCCTATGTGCGGCGCGCCAAGGATGAGGGCTATCGCTCGCGTGCAGCCTACAAGCTGCTCGAGATCGACGAGGCGGCGAAGATCCTGCGCAAGGGCCAGAGAGTCGTTGATCTCGGCTGCGCGCCCGGCGGCTGGATACAGGTCGCCCTCTTGAAAGGCGCCGCAGAGGTTGCCGGTATCGACCTCCTCCCGGTCGATCCGATCGAAGGCGCACACATCGTTGAGGGGGATGTGAACAATCCGGAGGACGTCGAAAAGATGATGTCCGGCTTGTCCGGACCACCGGATCTTGTCCTCTCCGACATGGCGGCCAACACTACGGGGCATAAGCAGACAGACCATCTTCGAACCGTTGCCCTGGTCGAAATGGCGGTGGCTTTCGCGATTGAACACCTCGCCGAAGGCGGCAGCTTCTGCGCGAAGGTCTTCCAGGGCGGGACCACCAAGGACGTTCTCGACCTGCTGAAAGCTCATTTCAGGACGGTCAAGCACATCAAACCCGCCGCAAGCCGTGCCGGCAGCCCGGAAATCTATGTAGTCGCCAAGGGATTCCGCCGCTAGTCTCAGACCATAGAAGCGGGAGGAAACCATGGCGCTGACGGGCGGATGCTATTGCGGAAATGTCAGGTATGAGGCGGACGGCGAACCCATCATGCGGGCGCGCTGCCATTGCCGCGAGTGCCAGTATTTCACTGGTGGGGAGGGGAACGACTTTATGGCTGTGCCCGCCGCCGGTTTCCGGTTCACGAAGGGAAGCCCCAGGGCATTTTCCCGCGCGGATATGCCCGGGGCCAACACCCGCGAGTTCTGCCCCGATTGCGGAACGCAGCTTCTGACGCGCTCCCCGGCACTTCCGCAGGCCATCATCCTGAAGGTCGGCGGGCTTGACGATCCGGCGCTGTTTCAGGGGCCGCAGGTTGTCATGCAGACGGCCGACGCCCAGGCCTTTCACCTTATGCCTGAGGGGGTCCCGGCCTTCCCCCGATTCCCGGGGCGGTAACGCAACGCCGCACATGAGGGGACTTCACAAGCCCTGACGACTCCCTTACTAGGCCAAAAAGGGAGCTCCCCACATGAAAATCCGACAAGCGATCACCTTCGACGACGTGCTTCTCCAGCCCGGCGCAAGCGAGGTCTTACCCGCAGATGTCGATGTTTCGACGCGTCTGACAAAGTCGATCCCACTCAATATCCCCTTGCTGTCGGCGGCCATGGATACAGTGACCGAGGCCCGCCTCGCCATCGCCATGGCCCAGGCCGGCGGTATCGGCGTGATTCACCGCAACCTGTCGATCGAGCAGCAGGCCGGCGAAGTGGCGATGGTCAAGAAGTATGAGAGCGGCGTGGTGATGAACCCCGTCACGATCAGCCCCGACGCAACGCTCGGGGATCTGCAGGAGCTGAAGAAACGCACCGGCTTTTCCGGCATCCCGGTGGTGGAGACGGGCGGCAAGGTCGTCGGCATCGTCACCAACCGCGACACGCGCTTTGCTGATGACCCGAACGAAAAGATCGCGAGCCTGATGACCCGCGATGTCGTCACGGCGCAAATGGACATGGCGCCTTCCGAAGCGCGCCGCCTGCTGCACAAGCATCGGATCGAGCGGCTGGTGATCGTCGATCCCGAAGGGCGCTGCCTGGGCCTGCTGACGGTCAAGGATATGGACAAGGCCGCCGTCAACCCGAATGCGGCCAAGGACGCGGCCGGCCGGCTGCGTGTGGCGGCCGCCTCCACAGTCGGTGATGCCGGATTCGAGCGGACTATGGCGCTGATCGAAGCGGGCGCCGACGCCGTCGTGATCGACACCGCCCACGGCCATTCGCGCTCTGTCGCCGAGGCCGTCGCCCGTGCCAAGAAAATCTCCAACGCCGTCCAGATCATCGCCGGCAATGTGGCGACGGCCGAAGCCACGAAGGCGCTGATCGACGCCGGCGCGGACGCGGTGAAGGTCGGCATCGGGCCTGGCTCTATCTGCACCACGCGGATCGTTGCCGGTGTTGGCGTGCCGCAGCTGACAGCGATTGAGCAGTGCGCAACCGCCGCCCAGGCCTCCGGAATCCCGGTCATTGCCGACGGCGGCATCAAGTTCTCCGGCGACTTTGCCAAGGCGCTCGCCGCCGGCGCGTCGACCGCGATGATGGGCTCTATGTTTGCGGGGACAGAAGAGTCGCCCGGCGAGGTGTTTCTCTATCAAGGGCGCAGCTACAAGGCCTATCGCGGCATGGGCAGCCTCGGCGCCATGGCCCGGGGCTCAGCCGATCGCTACTTCCAGAAGGACGCCGCCGCCGAGAAACTCGTGCCGGAGGGAATTGAGGGGCAGGTGCCGTTCAAAGGCCCGGTCGGTGCAATCATCCACCAGATGGTCGGGGGCCTGCGCGCCGCGATGGGTTATGTCGGCGCAAAGG
>CAYQRX010000002.1:0-45496 GCA_964419865.1 uncultured Hyphomonas sp.
AGGCCGAGGCTCTCCTTGCGCTCGGCCAGCAGGCACCCCGGCTAAGTTTACAAACGTTCCAAGTGACACAGGGTTCTTGTTACAACGTAAACATAAAAACCCAATGGAAACAGAAAGGTACTCGATCCGGCGGCGATCTGTAAATATGGTTGTGTCAAGAATTAAGACCCTCAGGGAGAACCGGCCATGTCTATCGCTGCCACGCTTGAACAGCCTTCCGCTGCCCGCGCGAAGATCGAAGTGAAGGGCAAGGCCGCCGGTGTAGACCGCGTGCTGACGCCGCAGGCGCTGGCGTTTCTTGAGGCGCTGGAGCGCCGCTTCGGCGCGCGCCGCCGCGAATTGCTCGGTCTGCGGAAGGAACGTCAGGCCCGGTTCGATGCCGGTGAACTGCCCGATTTCCTGCCGGAGACGAAATCCATCCGCAACGGGCATTGGGAAGTTGATCCGGTTCCGTCCGTGCTTCTGGACCGCTCGGTTGAGATCACTGGCCCGGTCGATCGCAAGATGATGATCAATGCGCTGAACTCCGGCGCCAAGATGTTCATGGCGGATTTCGAAGACGCGTCGTCGCCGACTTTTGCCAATATGATCGACGGCCAGGTCAACATGCAGGACTTCGCCCGTGGCAAGCTTGCCTATACCGATCCGTCCTCCGGCAAATCCTATGCGTTGAACGACAAGGTGGCGGTGATGATCGTCCGCCCGCGCGGCTGGCATATGGAAGAGGCGCACGTCCTCGTCGATGGCCGTGCAATGTCCGCGAGCCTGTTCGATTTCGGCCTGCACTTCTATCACAATGGCAAGATGCTGTTCGAGGCCGGCATCGGCCCGTTCTATTACCTGCCCAAGATGGAGAGCCATCTGGAGGCCCGCCTCTGGGACGAAGTGTTCGCGTTTGCGCAAGGCGAAATCGGTATCCCCACCGGCTCGATCAAGGCCACCGTCCTCATCGAGACACTGCCGGCCGCCTTCGAGATGGACGAGATCCTGTATGAGCTGCGCCGCCACATCGCCGGCCTCAATTGCGGCCGCTGGGACTATATCTTCTCCTACATCAAGACACTGAAGAACAACCCGGATTTCGTGCTGCCGGACCGTGCGCAGGTCGGCATGGACCGGGCCTTCCTCAACGCCTATTCGCTGCTGCTGATCAAGACCTGCCATCGCCGCCGCGCCCATGCCATGGGCGGCATGGCCGCTCAGATTCCGGTGAAGAATGACGAGGCCGCAAACGACGCGGCCTTTGCCAAGGTGCGCGCCGACAAGCTGCGCGAGGTGAAGAACGGCCATGACGGCACATGGGTCGCCCACCCTGCGCTGGTCCCGGTCGCGATGGAAGTGTTCAATGAGCATATGCCGCTGGGAAACCAGGTGCTCGGCCAGCGCTGCTTTCCCCCGATCAGCCAAGCCGCGCTGCTGAAGCCCCATGCCGGCGAGATCACCGAAGCGGGCGTGCGGACCAATGTTTCCGTCGGCATCGAATACACCGCTGCCTGGCTGAACGGCCGCGGCGCGGTGCCAATCCACAATCTGATGGAAGACGCTGCCACTGCCGAAATTTCGCGCAGCCAGATCTGGCAGTGGTTGCATCATGGTGCCGCGGTGAAGGCCGCAGACGGTACCGCCCGCACCTTCACGAGAGCATGGTTCGACGAAATCCTTGCTGACGAGCTTGGCAAGGTGCGCGCCGCGCTTGGCGAGAATGGCTTCAAGGCCGGGCGTTATGATGTTGCCGCCGAAATATTCGCCGAGACCGCAACCTCCGAGGAGTTCGCCGATTTCCTCACGCTTCCCGCTTATGAGGCGCTGCGCAAGCTCGCCTGATCCGATCACAGACCAATACGTCAAGTACCCAGGAGACGATCCCATGTCCAAGCGCCCGACCTATGCTGAGCTTCGTGCCCAGGTTCTCAAGCGATACCCGACCGGCCAGGCGCCGGGCGGCGTCACGGTTGACGATATCGTCCAGCTGAAGATGCAAAACACCTACAACACCCATCTCGACATTGCTCGCGAGATGGCCGGCGTGATGCGTGCTGATATGGCGGCGTATGACAAGGACCATTCCAAATTCACCCAGTCGCTCGGCTGCTGGTCGGGCTTCCACGCCCAGCAGATGATCAAGGCCGTCAAGCGCATGAAGGGCACCGCCAAGGGCACCTATGTCTATCTCTCCGGCTGGATGGTTGCCGGTCTGCGCAACCGTTTCGGCCACCTGCCGGACCAGTCCATGCACGAGAAAACCTCGGTCGCAGACCTGATTGAGGAAATCTATGTCTCGCTGCGCCAGGCCGATGAGGTGGCCCTCAACGATCTCTTCCGTGAGCTGAAGGCTGCGCGCGAGAAGGGCGCTCCGGCCGATGTGATCGAGACGATCATTCAGCGCATCGACACGTTCGAAAGCCATGTCGTGCCGATCATCGCCGACATCGACGCCGGCTTTGGCAATGAGCACGCGACCTATCTCCTCGCCAAGGAGCTGATCAAGGCGGGCGCCTGCTGCATTCAGATCGAGAATCAGGTTTCGGATGCGAAGCAATGCGGACACCAGGATGGTAAGGTGACGGTGCCGCGCGAAGACTTCATCGAGAAGCTGCGCGCTTGCCGCCTCGCCTTCGAGGAACTCGGCGTCGATGATGGTGTCATCGTTGCGCGCACGGACAGTCTTGGCGCTGGCCTTACCCAGAAGGTGCCCGTATCGCAGGCACCCGGCGACCTCGCTTCTCAGTACACGAAGTGGCTCGAGGTTGAGGAAGTGACCAGCGCCAACCCGCTGAAAGAGGGCGATCTTGCCCTGATGCAGGATGGCCGCCTCGTGAAGCCGGTGCGCCTGCCGAACGGTCTGTTCAAGTTCCGCGAAGGCACCGGCGCTGACCGTGTGGTCGAGGACTGTATCGCGAATCTGACTCTCGGCGGTGCGGATCTTCTCTGGATCGAGACGGATACGCCGGATGTGGATGTCATCGCCGGGCTCGTGAACCGTGTGAAGGAAGCCGTGCCGAACGCAAAGCTGACCTACAACAACTCGCCATCCTTCAACTGGACGCTCAACCTTCGCAAGCAGGTCCGCAAGGCCTGGGCCGCAGAGGGCAAGATTGCCGAGGGTGAGTATCCGGAAGCGGAGCTGATGTCTGCGAAGTATGATGACACCCCGCTCGGCCAGGAGGCGGACCGCCGCCTGCAGCGCTTCCAGTATGACATCTCGGAGCGGGCCGGCGTGTTCCACAACCTGATCACGCTGCCGACCTTCCATATGACCGCCTTCGCGACCGACCAGCTCTCACGCGGCTATTTCGGCGAGGAGAAGATGGCGGCCTATGTGAAGTCGATCCAGCGTCAGGAAATCCGCAACAATGTTTCGGCTGTGAAACACCAGCACGAAGTCGGCTCGGACCTTGGGGATACTTTCAAGGAGATGGTTGCCGGTGAGCGCGCCCTGAAAGCCAGCGGTGAGCACAACACCATGAACCAGTTCGAGAACGTGTAGAGTACCATTCTGCGTAGGGAGCCTTGGCCCCACCCGCTTTGCGGGTGGGGCTTATTTTTATTTAAGCTCCAGCTCGAATGGGGTTACGGGCTCTCCCTCCGGCGTCATCAGATTGCAGACGGGCGTGTCGCCCCAGCAATAGCGGACGATTGCGGTATCCGTGAACGGATTGTCGATCTCGATCGTGTTTCCGCGCAGCCAGGCTTCAGCGAAGGCGCAGTGGTCGCCGCCGGCGCCGCAGAGCAGGAAGCCAACGGGACGGTGGTGACCGGAGGTCTGGTAGGGGGCGCTGGTGTCCGGCAGGTCGATGCGGATGAAGGGTGGTTCGGCTCGGGCCAAGGCGGGGCTGTGGCCCGTCCGGGCCGGGCTGTTGGTGCCTGTGATCAACGCACCCCAGACCGCACGGGCGCGGCGGGCGGCTTCCTGCTTGTTGGGAGGGTGGATGTCCCATTCATCGCCCGCTCCGAGGGTGACGACGAGCCCGGCTCCGGCGTCTGCCATCACGAAACGCCGCTGCGCGTCGCGCAAGGACGACCAGCCGGAATTGCCGGGGATATACATGCGGGCGCCGAATTCCGGCAGTTGAATAATGAGAAGGGGCAGAGAGGCGCCAAATTGCTGGCGCAGGTCTTCCGTCAGCAGGCGGAGGAGCATCTCATAAGTTTCCGGCTCGCCCGCATTTGATTCGCCCTGATACCAGAGCGCCCCTGCGAAACTCAGGCCCGCCAGCGGGGCGATCATTGCGTTGTGCATCCCGCCCAGCCCGGAGACGCTCATCCACGGTGTTTGCGGGGCGTTGCCGAGGTCCGCCGGAACCTTCTGATAGACCCAGCTCTCGCCAAGGGGAATGGCATCGCCGTTTGCCGTGAGGATCTGCATGGCGCCATCCGGCCCCAGCAGGCCGCCCTGACCCCAGCCATTGTGAACATTGACGGTGATGCGGTTCTCGCCAGGGACGAGTTTGCCCGCCGGGATCTCATACTGGCGCGGCGTACCCCAGCCGAAGGTAGTGCCGAGAAACTCGCCATTCAGCCAGACCAGGTCGATTTCGTCGATGCCGCCGAGAGACAGAGTGGCAGCGCCGGCGGCTTGGGAAGGCGTCAGCGTCACGGTGCGCTCATACCAGAGCATCCCGAGATGGGTTTCGATGTCGGTGTCGCCGAATTCCTTCCAGTCGCGCATCGGGCCGGGAACGGGGCGCGGAGCATCGAGCCCGGTCCTCCACGACGCCGATTCGGTAGCGGCCAGCCACCAGCTTTCCCACATCCCGCCGAAGCGCGTGATCGCAGCTGCCGGATCGGCGTTGTAGAGATCAAGGAGGTCAAGGCGGTCTTTAAGCTGCGGTGCCTGTCGGAGCGTTTCCGGACTGATCCACGCCTCTATGCGTGATCCGCCCCAGCTGGCATCTATCAGGCCGACCGGGATCTTCTGCCGCGCCTGCCAGTCACGCCCAAAAAAGTAGCAGAGGGCAGAGAAATCGCTGACCGACTCAAGGGTCGCCGGCGTCCAGACGGCGCCCGTTGGCAATCTGGCCTGGCGCGCCGTTTCGCTGCGCTCGGGAATTTTCAGTAAACGGATATCCGGTGAAAACGGCCCCTCAAGCTCCCGCGCTGGATTGAGCGCTGCCGAAACACTCCACGCCATATTCGACTGGCCGGAGCACAAGAACACATCGCCAAGGGAAATGTCGTTCTGCTGCGCGCTGCCGCCAGCAGTTTCTGCGCGCAAGGTGTAACCGGTGCCGGCGGGCAGGGCCGGCAAGGTTGCCTCCCAGCGCCCCGTCTCATCGGCATTGGCTCTGACAGTTGCTGTGCCGAGAGAGAGGCTGACCTGCGCGCTCGGGTCGGCTGTCCCGCTCACAGTAACCGGCGCGCCATGCTGCAGCACCATGCCGGATGTGAACTTGCTGTCGAACTCCGGGCCGGTCTCGGCGAGGCAGGGCGCAGCCAGCAGCACAAGAGCCGCGGCAAGTGAGATCGGTTTCAGATGGTGATGCATCGCGTTTCCCCTCTGGACGTATATTTTATCTTGATAGCGCTATCATCTTCCCGTTAGAGTGCAACATCGATGAGTTGGCGTGACAAGCCGGGATGATCGGTGACAGTCTCCACCCGGGCTATATGGCGTCCGTGAGATGGGGTGCGCCGAAGGGAGGGAAGAGATGCGTTCTGGGTATCCTGGACTGGTGGCGGCTGTTCTTGCCGGATTGATGCTGGCGGCCTGTGTGAGCGGTCCGGTGGGTCAGAAGCGGCCATCGGCCTGCGCCATCCACATGACGCAGCACGGGTTCTCCCCGGATGGGCCGCAACGGGCAATCGTCTCCGCGCGGGGGCAGGCGCCTCTCCCCTATACCGTGCGCGACGCGGGCGGCCGCGTCGTTGCCTCCGGCGAAACATGGCCGCATGGAGCGGATGAAGCCTCTGGCGAAAATCTGCACATCATAGACATTGCTGCGCCCCTGCCGGTCGGCGAGGGCTATGTCCTGTCCGCCTGCAATGGCGAAAGCCGCCCTTTCCGCGTCGCCGAGGGCCTGTATGCAGGCCTTGCCGAGGACGCGCTGCTTTATTTCTACCACAACCGGATCGGCACCCCGATCGAGCAAGAGTATGTTCAGGGCCCGGAATGGGCCCGTCCCGCAGCGCACCCATCGGTTCTGGCCACCTGCTTCGAGGGCAAGGACATGGCCGGCAATGACTGGCCGGGATGCGATTACAGGCTGGATGTGACAGGGAGCTGGTTCGACGCGGGTGACTTTGGCGTCTATGCGGTCAACAAGAGCGTCACGATCTGGACCCTGCTCAGCGCCTATGAACGCCTCAGAGCCCAGGGGCTGGTGGAGGCCGCGGGCTGGGCCGATGGGCGGATCAAGCTGCCGGAGACGGGCAACGGCGTCAGCGAAATTCTCGATGAGGCCCGCTGGGGTATGGAAACGCTGCTGGCTATGCAGGTGCCGGACGGGGCGAAGGTTTGGGTTGCCGGTGATGGTCAGGAAGTCAGGCGGAACCGGCCTGCGCAATTGACGCAGATCGATGCCGGCGGACTGGTGCATCACAAGCTGGCGGGCCGCGCCTGGCCGCCGCTGCCGATGTGGCCATGGGATGATACCCAGGAGCGCGTGCTCTACCCGCCTTCGACGGCAGCTACGCTCGGCCTTGCGGCGACCGGTGCGCAATGTGCAAGGCTGTGGGCCGGTATTGATGATGACTTTGCGGGCCGCTGCTTCGGCGCCGCGCAGCGCGCTTATGCGGCGGCGAAGAAACATCCCGACATTCTGGCAAGCGGACAGTTTGACGGCAGTGGTGGCTATGGTGACCGTCGGCTGGAAGATGAGTTCGCGTGGGCGGCGGCAGAGCTGTATCTGACAACCGGTGATCCTGCCTATCTGGTGGACCTTCAGGCGAATGAAGCCTTTGGCAATGTGACGGACAGTTTCGGCTGGTCGGATGTGGACATGATGCCGGTGATCAGCCTGGCCCTGCACGGCGAGGCGCGCAACCGCACTGTCGCGGCCCTTGCCCGTGAGGTTCTGTTGGAGGCCGCCGCCTCAAGCCTCGCTGTGCGCGATGCGGAGGGCTACCGTGTTCCTCTGCGGCCGAGTGAATATGTCTGGGGATCCAACAGTGTGGTCCTCAATCGCGGACTCATTCTCGCAGCGGCTTATGATCTGACGGCCGATCCGGTATTCCGCGACGGCGCCGTGGATGCCATGGACTATGTGCTTGGCCGGAATGTGCTGGATCAGAGTTATGTCTCAGGATACGGCGCCCGGCCGATGCAGGCGCCGCATCACCGGATATGGGCGGCAGCGGCCGATCCGTCTTTCCCGCCCCCTCCGCCCGGTGCTCTCAGCGGTGGACCGAACAACAGGAATATGGCCGATCCGGTTGCCCGGAAAATGAGAGGCCGCTGCGCGCCGATGGCCTGTTGGCAGGACCATGTCGATGCCTACGCCCTGAATGAAGTGGCTATCAACTGGAACGCACCGTTGGCGGCCATGGCAATATTCCTTGACCAAACCGAAAAGACGTTCAGCCTACAAACAAAATATTCTCATGGGGAGTGAAACCGGATGGTGAAACTGAAAGCTGTCGGGCCGGGTCTCATCGTTCTGGCGCTTGCTGCGTGCCAGGTTCCCGACGAGGCACCCGCCTCTCTTCTGACAACCACATCGCCGGTGGAAACGGCCGCTTGGCCTTATGACGATGTTACGGTGACACCGGAGAGCTGGCCTGTCCTGAATAGCCGGCCGCTCGATCCCACGATCGAGGCGCGGATCGACGAAATTCTCTCAAAGCTGACGCTCGAACAGAAAGTCGGCCAGGTGATTCAGGCCGATAGCGATTCAGTGACGCCGGAACAGGTTAAAAAGTATCGTCTGGGGTCGGTGCTTTCCGGCGGAAACTCGGCGCCGGGCGATATTCCCTATGCGGATGCGGCGACATGGCTGGCAGCGGCGGACGCCTATTTCGAAGCCTCGATTGATCCGGAGGGCGTTGAGATCGCGATCCCGCTGATCTGGGGTATCGACGCCGTCCACGGGCATACCAACCTGCTCGGCGCCACCGTTTTTCCGCACAACAGCGCCCTCGGTGCAGCTAACGATCCGGCGCTGATCCGCGAGATCGCCGCCGCCACAGCCGCCGAACTGATCGTTTCCGGTCACGACTGGACGTTTGCGCCGACGCTGGCAGTGCCGCGTGATGACCGGTGGGGGCGAGCCTATGAGGGGTTTTCGGAGGACCCGGAGATCGTGGCAAGCTATGCGGCCGGCATCGTCGAAGGGCTGCAGGGCATCGCCGGTGAAGAGGGCTGGCTGGCGTATGGCCGCGTGATCTCGAGTGCCAAGCATTTCGCGGCCGATGGCGGCACCGAGAATGGGCGCGATCAGGGCGATGCGCGGATCAGCGAAGCGGAGTTCCGCGACATTCATTCTGCAGGCTATTTCCCCGCCATTGAGGCCGGGGTTCAGACGATCATGACTTCCTTCTCGAGCTGGAATGGGATCAAGATTCACGGCAGTCGCGCGCTGATGACCGACATCCTCAAAGATCGAATGGGTTTCAACGGCTTCATTGTCGGCGACTGGAACGCCCACGGACAAATTCCTGGCTGCACCAACACGAACTGTCCGCAGGCCCTGCTCGCGGGCCTCGACATGTATATGGCGCCGGACAGCTGGCAGGGGCTTTATTATTCCACGCTGGCCCAGGTGAAGGATGGCACTATTCCAATCGAGCGGCTGGACGATGCTGTCCGGCGAATCCTGCGAGTGAAGCTGGCCTATGGTGTGTTCGACAAAGCAAAGCCCAGCCAGCGGCCCGGAGCAGGCGATGTATCCCTGCTGGCCTCGGACGCGCATAAGGGGTTGGCCCGCCGGGCGGTGCGCAAGTCGTTGGTTTTGCTCAAGAACAATGACTCCACATTGCCGCTGGCGGCCGGCCAGACGGTTCTGGTTGTGGGCGACGGTGCCGACAGTATCAGCAAGGCGTCGGGCGGATGGACATTGTCTTGGCAGGGCGGGGGTTATGACAACGCCTATTTCCCGAACGGACAGTCGATCCTCGGCGGAATCCGAGAAGCGGTCGAGGCGGCCGGTGGCACCGTGATCCACGATCCGGAAGGCACCAGCGGCGCGGCCGCCGATGTTGTCATCGCCGTGTATGGAGAAGATCCCTATGCTGAGTTCCAGGGCGACCTGGACAATGTCGATTTCGTGCCGCAGGGCTTCGATACGACCCTGTTGGCGGGCTATCGCGAGCGTGGGGCCAAGGTTGTTTCGGTCTTTCTCTCGGGCCGTCCGCTCTGGGTGAACCCTGAGATCAACGCCTCTGATGCCTTTGTTGCCGCCTGGTGGCCGGGCTCGGAAGGCGGCGGGGTTGCAGACGTCCTGTTTCGCACCGACCCGTCTTATGACTTCACGGGGCGGTTGTCCTTCTCCTGGCCCGTAACAGCGGTGCAGACACCGCTAAATCGGGGCAATGCGGATTATGCGCCGCTCTTCGCCTATGGCTATGGTCTCACTTATGGCGATGCGGCGACTCTTGAAGAGCTGAGCGAGGAGTCGGGCCTTGAGGGCGATGGTTCCGGTCTTCGGGGCGGCGTTTTTCTGCGCGGGTTGGCCGTTGCGCCCTGGGCAATGAAGTTCGGCGGCTCCGATGGCCCGCCCGGCCGAGTTGACCACCTGGCCCAGGAGGATGCGCTCGCATTGTCGGCCAGCAGCGGCCCGGCGGCGATTTCCTTCGAGGCAGCCGGCGACGGTGTCGACTGGTCGCGCGAGTCCAACGGCGCCATGGAACTCGCCTTCTTCGCCCGGTCGCTGACAGGGGTGCCGGCCACGCTGCATGTTTCCATGGGCTGTAGCCTCGATGCCGAATGCATGCGCGAGATTCCTGTGACCGCCAGTCCTGAATGGCAGGAACATCGGGTTTCGCTCAGCTGCTTTGCCGATGCCGGTGTGGACATGAGCAGGCTGACGGCGGCAGCGCGTTTTGGGCTTGCCAGCGGCCGCGCGGGAATTGCGGGCATCTCGCTCGCCGAAGACAGGGACGGCCGTCCGGATTGCGGCAGCTGACCTGAGCGCGCCGTCACGTCGGCGGCGCACTGACAACAGGAGACGTACTCATGGCCGGACACCCCGCCATACGCCTGGCTTTTGCCTTGTTTGCAGCATTCTGCCTGATCGCTCCCGGCGCGCGCGGCGAGACAACGCCTTGCAACCGGCCGCTCGATATCTGTGAGGGACACGCGCCCGAAGCGTTTCCGCTGATCACAGCCGGTATTCCTGTGCGTGTGCTGACAGATGACGAGGATTGGCCGGGCGTGCGCCGAGCCGCAGAAAATCTGCAGACAGACCTTTCGGCGCTCGCGCGGGGCGAAGCGGCAAATGGGGAGGTTGCCATTATTGCGGGCACGATTGGGCGTTCCAACCGGATCGATGCATTAGTGGCCGCAGGCAAGCTCGACATTTCGGAAATCGATGGCGTCTGGGAGGGCTTTGTGCAGACGGTGATCGAGGCGCCGGGAGATGGCCTTTCCCGCGCGCTCGTGATTGCCGGCGCCGACAAGCGCGGCACCATTTATGGCATATATGATTTATCCGAGCGCGCCGGCGTTTCGCCATGGCACTGGTGGGCGGATGTGCCCGTGCCACACCGGCCAGACCTGTCGGTAATGCCGGGTCATGTCGCCGACTGGCCGCGGGTTAAGTATCGCGGCATCTTCATCAATGATGAGAAGCCCGCACTGTATGGCTGGGTAAACCATCATTATGGCGGCTTCGTGAGCGGCTTCTATGAAAAGGTATTTGAACTCATCTTGCGCAATAAGGGCAATTATCTCTGGCCGGCAATGTGGGGGGAGGCGATCTTCGACGATGACCCGCTCACCGGTCCGCTGGCGGAGGAAATGGGTATCGTTATCGGAACCTCTCACCATGAGCCACTCGGCCGTGCGCATGTCGAATGGGCGCGATATGGCGAGGGCGTGTGGGACTATACCGTCAATGCGGAGTTCCTGCGCGAATTCTGGCGCGGCGGCATGGAGCGGATGAAGGACTGGGAAGTGATCGTGACCTTGGGTATGCGCGGCGATGGCGATGAGGCGATGACCGAAGGAACGGCCATCGCGCTTCTGGAGCGCATCGTTGCCGACCAGCAGAAGATCGTTTCCGAAGTCACCGGCAAGCCAGCATCCGAGCAGCCATCCATCTGGGCGCTCTACAAGGAAGTGCAGGACTATTATGATCAGGGTATGGATGTGCCGGAGGACATCACCCTACTATTTGCAGATGACAATTGGGGCAATATCCGGCGGCTGCCGGAGCCAGGCTCCGAGAGACCTGGCGGGTACGGCGTCTATTACCATTTCGATTATGTGGGTGGGCCGCGGAATTACAAATGGCTGAACACCAATCAGATCGAGCGCACCTGGGAGCAGATGAACATCGCCTGGAAATTCGGCGCGCGGCAGATATGGATCGTGAATGTCGGTGACATCAAGCCGATGGAATTCCCGATCTCTTTCTTCCTCAATCATGCCTGGGATCCGGAGCGTATGCCCGTTGAAGCGATGGCAGCGTATACTGAGAAGTGGACCGCGCAGCAGTTTCCGGCCGAATATGCCGCCGAGATCGCCGACATTATAGATCTTTATACGAAGTATTCATCGCGCCGGAAGCACGAGCTGGTCGACCCGGACACATTCAGTGTTGTGAACTTCAACGAGTTTCGACGGGTCACAACCGAATGGGAGGCGCTGGTCGCACGTGCCGACGCCGTGCGCGTCGGCCTGCCGCCGGAATATGATGATGCCTATGTGCAGCTCGTCTGGTTCCCGGTGCACGCCGTCTGTAACCTTTACAGGCTTTATGAAGCCGCGGCGTTGAACCGTTTCTATGCGGCGCAGGGCCGCGCCGCCGATGCGCTCGAACAGGCGGCGCTGGTTGAGGCCTACTTCGCTCACGATGAGGAACTGACCCGGATTTATCATGAGGATGTCGCCGATGGAAAATGGATCCATATGATGTCGCAGACCCATATCGGCTACACGTACTGGCAGCAGCCTGAAGAACAGGTGATGCCAGCGGTGGAGCGGCCCGCGGTTCCGCAGGGGCGCGGACTCGGTGTGGCTGTCGAGGGCGATCGGCGCGGCTGGCGCGCGGGTGATCGGGGCGCGGTGCTTCCGCAAGCGGATGTATTTGCCGCGCGCGGGCCGTGGATAGAGCTCTATCCGACCGGCAACCAGCCGGTGGAAGCGCGGCTGTCCGCCCGGGATGATTGGATTCGCGTGCCCGAGGAGCGAATGTCCGTCAGCGGCACAAAGCGTATTGAGGTCGGCATTGACTGGGATCGGGTGCCTGTCGGCCGGCATACCGGCGAAATTCGGGTGAGAACCGGATTCTGGAGCGGCCTCACCATTTCTGTGCCGGTGTTCAAGCCGGAGGGCTGGGCCACGTTGAGCGGGCACCTCGCTGCGCCGGGCTATGTTGCGATGGATGCATCTGCGGCGAGCCGGCGGATCGACGGGGCGGACCATAGCTGGCAGGTCATCGGCAATCTTGGCCGTACCGGCGATGGGGTGACGCTCACTCCGGTGACGGCGGCGCCGGCAACGCCGGGCGACGCCGATGCGCCGCGCCTCGAGTTCGATGTGCACCTATTCGAGCCAGGGGACGTGACGATCGAAGTCGAACTCGCCCCGACGCTCGATTTCAAGGGGCAGGGCGGATTGCGCTATGCGGTCTCGCTGAATGAAGGTGAGCCGGTGATTGTCAATATCAATGAGCGAACCGCCGTCGGTGACTGGGACGAGCAGGTCTGGGAAGCGCTGGTTGCGCGCAATGCGCATCAGCATCGCACCGTTCTGCCGGTGTCCGCGCCCGGTGCGCATGTTGTGAAGCTGTGGGCTGTCGACGCGCCGCTCGTGTTCCAGAAGATCACTGTGAGCCAGCGGCCCGTGCCCGAAAGCTATCTCGGGCCGCCAGTTGCCGCCCCCCGCTAGATGGTCTGTCCGGTTTGTTCCCAATCCTTGAGGAAGGAGGCAAGGCCGGCATCGGTCAGCGGGTGCGCGGCAAGGCGGGGGAACACCTCTGGCGGAACGGTTGCCACGTCTGCGCCAGCGAGGGCGCAGTTCACGACGTGCAAAGGGCTGCGGATCGAGGCTGCGAGAATCTCTGTCCCGAAACCGAAATTATCAAAGATTGTCCGTAGATGGATGATCAGATCCATGCCGTTCAGCCCGATATCGTCGAGACGGCCGACGAAGGGCGAGACATATGTCGCGCCGGCCTTTGCCGCAAGCAGGCCCTGCGCGGCTGAGAAGCAGAGCGTCACATTGGTGCGAATGCCCTCCTCACTGAAGATACGGCAGACGGCGAGTCCATCTATCGTAAGCGGCAGTTTGACGACAACATTAGGTGCAATCGCTGCGAGCTTGCGCCCTTCCCGCAGCATGCCTTCCATATCGGTTGACACGACTTCAGCGCTGACCGGCCCGTGCGTGGCGGCGCAGATCGACGTGATGGTTTCGATGAAATCTCCGCCCGATTTCATTATCAGGGAAGGGTTGGTTGTTACTCCGTCGATCAGGCCCGCGGCGGAGAGTTTCCGGATTGCGGGAATGTCTGCAGTATCAGCAAAGAATTTCATGAGGGCCTCCGGGCAATAATGATATCGCTAACAATTCGGTTCTAACAGAGCCAATGAGCGATGCAAGCGAAGGGGCACGATGAGGTTGCCGCGCAGCCGGCGCCGGCGGCCCTAATCCATGGGCGGCGGGGCAAGGCCGAGCGAGGCGGCGAGGGATGTCAGGAGGGTCATCCGCAGGCGCCGGCGCATTTCAGGCGTATGTGGTCCGAGCGCGCCCTGAACCTCTGTAGGCAGATGGCTGACGGGGTTCCCATTCTCGCCAAAGACATAGTGATCGAAGAAACCCTTCCAGACCGCGCGATGTTCCGGCGGCAGGTCGCGCAGCGTCATCAGGGCATGCAGCAGGGCGTCAAATGGCGCTCCGAGGTCGGCCCGGTTTTCGTTCCACCAATAGTTCACCAGCACATTGAAGGGCGTCAGCGATTGGACGTGGTGCCACCAGCAATAGGGGATGTAGATCGCATCGCCCGGCTCCAGCACGCCGGTGCGTGCATGATGGAGCGCTTCAGCAAAATCGGGGTGCGTGTCGCGGTCCCAGGCTTCCGGCCGCACGAGGCTGACCGGCGGCCCCGACAGCGTGAACTCGAATGGACCAACATAGAGGTTCGGCAACTGGTCTGGTGGAAACAGCGTGAAGCGCCGCCGCCCCCCTGCAACGCAGGCAATATTCTCGAACAGATCAAAATGTGTCTGTACGGACAGCCGGTTTCCGATCCAGATCCGCGGCGCCGTTTCAGGCAACAGGTTGAGACAGTTTTCCGCCGCAAAGCTGGGCAGATAGTCAGCCACTGGCATCGACTGAATGTAGATTGAGGGCGGATTCGTGTCCCCTTCGAGCTGGACGAGACCGCGCAGCGCCTGAGAGATCGGCTCCCGCCGGCGAATGAAGTTCAGGCCTTTCAGGTCGTCAGTATAGAAGAAGCGCCCCTCGATTTCCGGCGGGCCGAGAATCGTCTCGGCAGGGCGGCCAATGTCGAAGCCGGCGAGATAGTCGGCGAGCGCGCGGGTGCCGGATCGGCCGGCGTGCACTGCAGGCCAGTCCGCGACGAGGCCTTTCAGAATGACCGGCCGCGCCTGCGGCCGGATTTCCGATTGGAAGAGTTCCGGCGTGACGCCTTCGCGCACGTCCAGTGAAGGCAGATTGTCAAAGACGTGCTGTCCGTCGGCCATCGCGGGTTCCTTTGGCCAGAATTATACTGCGCGGCTTCCCAAATGACAGTGCGCCGCGAAACGGGTTCGCGGCGCACCGGGAGGAGCTGACGCCAGGCGTCAGAAGTTGAAACGGGCCGAGACCGTGATCCGCCGGTCGTTCCGGTACCAGGAGCGGCCGCCGCGGCGCCCATCCGATGCCGGAATGTAGGACGTGGTCTTGGTGATTTCGTCGAGCAGGTTTGCGCCCTGCACGCCGATCTTCAGATTGTCATTCACCGTGTAGAAGAACGATCCGTCGAGCTGCCCTGAGTCTTCCTGGAAGATCGGATAGAAGGGCGTGATCACGTCCCGTGCGGTGACCAGATAGTCGCTGCGCCAGTTATAGGCGAGGCGGGCGGAAATCCGGCCTTTCTCATAGATGGCCGCGATATTGTACGACACATCCGACAGGCCTTGGAGTGGCAGGTCGCCGAGATTGACCAGCGGATCATTCTCTGCCGGCGTTGACGTCGTGTTGTTCACGGTCGAGGACTGAACACCGTCGCTTTCGAGCAGCGTGATCGCGGCCTGAAGACCCAGGCCATCGAAGGGGGCGGGCAGGAAGTCATAGAACTGCTGGTAGGCAAGCTCGATGCCCTTGACCTTTCCGGTTTCATCGGAGTTGGTCGGCTGGCGGGTGAAGACGTCATCCGCAGCGGCGCCCGTCGTCGGGTTGATGAAGGTCAGGTCGCCCTGGCCTGTTACAACGATATTGTCGATCTCCTTGTAGAAGACAGATGCCGTGAACGAGCCGGCGTCCGCGAAGTACCATTCGAAAGACAGATCGTAATTGTGCGCTTCGGTCGGTTTCAGGAACGGATTGCCGCCCGACGCATCAAACCCGTACCAGCCTCCGTCGAAGCCGGGCGGCGGTGCATCGGCTTCAGGTGTGCGCGGATCATCCAGGGTCAGCGGAGCGATCGTGTAGTAGAATCGCATCAGGCCCAGGTCAGGGCGCGAGATGCCCTTCGAATACGCGGCCCGGATGATCATGTCGTCATTCAGGCCGAGCTTGAAGTTGATGCTCGGCAGCCAGTTCTCATAGCTGTTCTCACCATTGACCGCGACGCTTGCGCCATTGGCGAAGGCGCGGATATTGGCCCGCACATCGGCTGGCAGCGCGCAGAAGGCCGGCGGTTCATAAGTCTGGCCCGGCTCGAGATCGCCCGGCGTCAGACACCGGTTCTGACCGGTAGGCGGCGCATCGCCGAAGTCAATCGGGATCGAGCCCGGTTGCGGGAACTGGTATCCCCCGCTCGCCGTGAAGTCCGTCTTGACATAGCGCAGGCCGATATTGCCATCCAACGTCATACCGTTACCGAACGGATTGTCGTGGCCGAAGCGCAACATGGCGTAGGCGGACTGGGTTTTTTCCAGCGTGTCGTTGATTTCCCCAGGCAGGTAGGGTGTGCCGGGAACAACGCCGGGGCGTTCGGCGAGGCGCTGCCAGCCGCCAGAACCGCCCTGAGGGCCGTTGGCGATTACATCCGGGTTACCGCTATTCGCCAGCCATTGCGCCACGACCTGGTCAGCGAAGGCCGCTGAGCCATTGTAGTTCTGCGCAATGTTACGGCCAAAGTATGGGTAGGTGGGCGGAACGGACGCGCCGCCGCGCTGGAAATTGCTCCAGTAGAAGTTCTTGATGGCGCCTTCCGGAGCGCCGACCTCATCCATCCAGACCGGACCGCCATTACCCCAGATTTCGGAAAGGGCGCCCCAGTTGTAGGTCGAGAAACGGGTGGTCTGGTCGCGTTCAGACCAGCGCACGCCAGCCCGGACCGACTGAAGCCAGCCGCCATCATCGTCGAACTTATACTCCGTGTCCGCACGGAATGCGTGTTCCTGGCCCTCGCTGTCTTCGAGGTGATCCATCGCCGCGCGCCAGAAGCTGTAGCGCGGGTCGGCAAATGCGGCCTCGTTGCCAGCCGTGACATAGTCGGGGCATCCGCCCGACGAGCCGAGACCGCCAGAACAGTCGAGCGGCGGGTTGGCGCCAAAACCCGCCGTATTCACGCCAAGGAAGCGAACCTGGGGAACATCCCGGCGCAGGTCCATGAACACGTCCTGGAACGTTGATCCCCAGATGCCGAAATCGGTGTTCTTTACTGTGGAGTCGACGAACTGATAGTCGAAATTGAAGCCCCATTTTTCGGTGGGCGTCCACTTCAGGTTAAATGAAATATCCTGAGTGACCTGTTCCTGCTCGACGTCGCGGCGGATATTGTTGGCCTGCAGGCCGTAGACCGGGATGCGGCGGCCGCCATCTTCCACCGGCGTGTTCTGGTCATCGCGCCAGCCGACCGGGGCCGAAATCGTGCCGTGCGTAAAGAGATCGTTCGCGCCGAAACCAAACTCCGTTCCCGGCAGGAAGCCGAAGGCGTCATCGCCGACATTGTCCGTCGCGATCTCGACCACATGCTCGGTCCAGGAAGTCGTGGCCTCCGACCGGAGCAGTTCAAAGGTTGCCAGCAGCGTGCGGTCGGGGTTCTCCCACTGCACCGAGCCGCCATATCCGATCCGCTCACGGTCATAATCCTGTGTCCGGAGGGCGGCGCCTTCGGGCACCCAGACGGTCCGTCCCGGCTCAAGATCGGTTCTCGGCTGGAAGCTCGAAATCTGGGTTCCGTCCGAACGAGTGTTGAGTTGCGAGAACACGCCATTCAGCAGGATACCGAAATCGCCGGAGCTGGTTGACCAGCGATTGCTGTAGAGGGCCGACCCGGTCGGCGCCCATTGGTCACGGAAGTCAGCATAATTGTATTCAAGGGTTCCGGCAAAAACCTGACCCGGGGCATCAAAGGGCTTGCGCGTCACAAGGTTGACTGTGCCGGCCACACCGCCCTCAATGAGATCCGCCGTTTGGTTCTTGAAAACCTGAACAGAACCAAGGAGTTCTGGCGCCACATCGGAGAAGCTCAGCGCCCGGCCGTTGTTTGCCGAGAAAGTGTCGCGGCCGTTGATCTCGGACCGGACATAGGTCAGGCCACGGACGATAACGCCCTGGCCCTCGATCGAGAAATGGTCCGGGTCGTCGGCCGCAGCAAAGCGGCTGATGGTGATGCCGGGCACGCGCTGCAGCGCTTCGGTGACCGATCTGTCGGGCAGGGCGCCGATGTCTTCGGCTGTCACGGCGTCGACAAAGGTCTCGGCAGAGCGTTTGATTTCCTGCGCGCTCTGGATCGATGAGCGGATGCCGAGCACCACCACAGTGTCCTGGCGCGCCTCGTCTTCCCCCGAGACGGCCGTTTCGGCTGGTTCATCCTCCGCCTGCGCGAGCGCCGGCGCAGCCGTGAGCAGCGACAGGGCCGACACGCCACAGGCGAGCGCGGACCATGACGCCAGACGGCGAGTCGTCATGTGTGCGTTATTAATTGCCACGGTGGGCCCTCCCTTAGTGAACTTGTCTCCGCCCATTTGCGGGCAGGCGGGCTTTTCGCCCGTTTCGTTATAGCGCTAACGAAACACAAAATGTTTGCGCTATCAAGAACCAAATCGTAAGTTTGATTACTGTCTCGCCTGGCATTGTAAAAATGCTACGGTCTGGGAAGTTCGAGACCTGGCAGCAAGTCCGGGACAGGCGGCCGCACGCGGGCTGCCAAGCGGGAGGACAAGCAAGATGGCGCCGCGAATCGGGCGGATTGTCATTCTCGGTGGAGGAACGGCGGGCTGGATGACAGCCGCCGCGCTGTCCCACGTTCTCGCACCGCGCAACGTGTCCATCACCCTTATAGAATCCGATGAAATCGGAACCGTCGGGGTCGGAGAGGCGACGCTGCCACACATCCGTTTCTTCAACCAGCGGATTGGTCTGGATGAGCGCGAGCTGATGGCGGCGACGCAGGCAACCATGAAACTTGGCATCCAGTTCTGCGACTGGGGCCGCATTGGCGACGCCTATATTCATCCCTTTGGAGATTATGGCCAGCCGGCAAGCGGCGCTGAGTTCCATCATCTCTGGGCCCGGCTTCACGCGATCGGCCGGGCGAGCCGAATCTGCGACTATTCGCTCCCGATTGTAATGGCTGAGCAGGGGCGTTTTGGATTCCCGGTGGAGGATGAGGGCTCGGTGATGTCTTCCTTCTCTTATGCCTATCAGTTCGATGCGGGCCTGTACGCCCGGTATCTGCGGCGTGTGTCGGAAGGCCGGGGTGTGGTGCGGGTGGAGGGCAAGGTCACTTCGGTCAATCAGCATCCGGAGACCGGCCATGTTACCGGTCTGCATCTTGGCCCGGATCGGATGATCAGCGCCGATCTCTTTGTGGACTGCTCCGGTTTCCGGGCGGTGCTGATCGACGGGGCCATGAATGCCGCCTTCGAGGACTGGTCCCGCTGGCTTCCCTGCGACCGGGCGATTGCAATTCCCACCGAGAATGTCGCGCCGCCCTTTCCCTACACCCGCGCAAGCGCGCGCGAAGCAGGCTGGCAATGGCGCATACCGTTGCAGCATCGCACCGGCAATGGCCACGTCTATTCTTCAGCCTTCCTGGATGATCAGGTGGCGGAGGACCAGTTGCTGTCCAGCCTGGAAGGGAATGCGCTGCGTCAGCCGAACCGGCTGCGTTTCCGCCCCGGCCAGCGCCGGCAGCAATGGGCCGGCAATGTCGTCGCCATCGGCCTTTCCAGCGGCTTTCTGGAGCCTCTGGAGTCGACCTCCATCCACCTTATTCAGCTGGGGATAACCAATCTCTTGGAACTGTTCCCGGATGGTCCGCTCGATCAGGACGACATCGCCGAATTCAATCGTGTCATGGCGCTTGAATACGACCGGGTGCGCGATTTCCTGATTCTCCACTACCACGCCACAGAGCGGGATGATTCCGACTTCTGGAACTATGTCCGCACGATGGAGGTACCGGCCTCGCTGGATGAGAAGATGAGGCTGTTTCGCGAACGCGGCATCGTGATGAAATACCGCGACGGCCTTTTCCTGCATCCCAGCTGGGTCGCGGTTTTCGTCGGCCAGAGGGTTGTCCCGCAGCGCTGGGACCCGCGCGTCGATACGATTCCCGAAGATCAGGCCGCCGACACGCTCGCGAAGATCAAGCGCCACATTTCGGACACTGTTGAAAATCTCGACCATCACGCTTTCGCGCTGGAGCGGTATTGCCCGGCGGAGGCGGCGGTCTGATGCCCGGCCCGCGGCGCATAGCCGTTATCGGCTCCGGAACCAGCGCCTGGATGGCGGGGGCCTACCTTGCGCGCATATTGAAACGCCTCGGTACGGAAATCATTCAGGTTCCTTTCCCGGAGCTGCATGCAGCTGCGCCAGTGTGCGCCTCGATGCCCAGCCTGGAGGGTTTCCACCGCGCGCTCGGGTTCGACCTGCGGGATCTGATGCGCTCGGTCAGCGCCAGTTTCCGTCTTGGAACAGAGTATGCGGCAACCGGGGGCATCCATGCATATGGCGACACCGGCGCGGCATTCGGCACGGTTGCCTTCCATCTTGCCTGGCGCGCGCATGGGGAAGATATATCTCCGGCGGCTTTCTCGGCTTATTCGCTCGGGGCTTTGGCCGCGCGCGCCGGCCGTTTCGCGCCGCCGCTCGAAGACGGCCCGCCCGGATCGGGCTACAGTCCCGGCCTTCACATGGACGCAGCGGCCTATCAGCGCTACATGCGGCGCGCGGCGCTTCACTACGGCGTCATCCCGGCTGCGCCGCTGGCCGGTACGGAGATTGATCCGGATACGGACATGCTCCAGCTTGCCGATGGTTCGCAGATAGAATGTGACCTTATTCTGGATACAGTCGGCTGCGGCGCCTATGCGCGCGACACTGAGCCCTTTCCTCTGCTGGCTGGCCCTGTTTCTTGGCGCTTCGGCGTGAAGGCCGCCAGCGATCCTCTCGGCCTGTCACGTTTCGGCGAGTCGGCCGGTTATCCGGCGGTGGATGTTCCCGCGGACAAGGCGGTCTTCCGCGCGCTCATCTGCCCGAGCCCTGCAGCCGAACACCGCGCCAGTGCCATCCTGCGCCGGGAAGGATTCGAGCCTGTGCGCGAGAGTGATGTGTCGAACGTCCTCTTGGGAACGAGGCGCGCGCATTGGACCGGGAGGGTCGTCCTGATCGGTGAAGCCGCCTGCCTGCTGCCGCCGGTTGAAGCGGCTGACTTGCGTGTCGTCCAGCTCGGCCTCGAAACATTGCTGCCGCTGCTGCCAGCCGGACATCCGGACATTCCGGAGCGCGCTGAATACAACCGCCTGATGCAGGAGAGCCTTCAGGCGCTGACGGATTTCGTGTCCCTTGCCTTTGCCGTGCCCGGTTCGCCGCTCGAGAACCTGCCGCCCTCGCTGCGCCTTCGCCTTCAGAATTTCACGAGCCGTGGACGGATCATCCTCACAGATGGAGAAAGTCTGACGCGCGAGAGCTGGGCTTCGGCCCTTATTGCCGCCGGCTGGCAGATGCGCCGCGTCGACGCTCATGCCGCCTCGCTGCCGGAAGCCCGCGTGCGCGCCAGCCTGCGCGCCATGGCCAGCACGCTTGCCGCGACTGCGGAAACGCTGCCCGATCAGCGCGCCTGGCTGCGCCGCGCCGGTCTCATTCCTTCCCAGGTCGCTGGGGCAGGCTGATTGACATGAACTCACCCGGAACCCTCTCGCATATTGTCATCGCCGGCGGCGGTACGGCCGGCTGGATGACGGCCGCCGCCCTGTCACGCCTTATTGCCAATGGCGAAACGCAGATCACGCTGATCGAGTCCGAGGAGATCGGGACCGTTGGGGTGGGCGAGGCGACGATCCCGCCGATCAACATGTTCAACCGCCTTCTCGGCATTGACGAAAATGATTTCATTCGGAACACGCAGGCGACCTTCAAGCTCGGTATCGAGTTCGAAAACTGGCGGCGCGAAGGCCATCGCTACATCCACCCCTTCGGGGAATACGGTCTCGATATCAATGCGGTGAAGTTCTACCAGTTCTGGCTGAAGCTGCGCGCTATGGGCCGGGATGTCGGGGGGATCGAAGAATACTGCCTCTCCGCCATGGCCGCCTATAACGGCCGCTACGCCCCGCCCGATCCTGATCCGCGTACGGTCCAGTCGTCGATGGCCTATGCCTTCCATTTCGATGCGGGCCTCTACGCCGCGTATCTGCGTCGGTATGCCGAAGCGAAAGGCGTCAGCCGCATCGAGGGCCGGATCGGCGAGGCCCTCCAGCGCCCGGAAGACGGCTTCGTCACCTTGCTGCGCCTCGCGGACGGCCGCGAGATTGCCGGCGACCTCTTCATAGACTGTACCGGCTTTCGCGCGCTGCTCATCGGCCAGACACTCGGTGTTCCGTATCAGGACTGGTCACACTGGTTACCCATGGATCGCGCACTTGCGGTGCCGAGCGCCAATGTCAACGAACCGGTGCCCTATACGCGCTCCATTGCGCGGCCTGCCGGCTGGCAATGGCGCATCCCTCTGCAGCACCGCACCGGCAATGGCCATGTCTATTGCTCTGCCTATATGGATGAAGAGGAAGCGGCGCGCATCCTGATGCAAAATCTCGAGGGCCCGGCGCTTGCCGATCCGCGACCGCTGAAATTCACCACCGGTCGGCGCGAGCGGTTCTGGGACCGCAATGTCGTCGCTATCGGCCTTTCCGGCGGTTTCATGGAGCCCCTCGAATCTACCTCCATCCATCTGATCCAGGCGGGAATCTCCAAACTGCTCGCCCTGATGCCGGACACGCGCTTCAATCCGGCGGAGCGCGAGGCGTATAACCGTCTTACCATCATGCAGTTCGATCAGATCCGCGATTTCATCATCCTGCATTACAAGGCGACAGAACGCACAGGCGGCGTCTGGGATCATGTTCGCAATATGGACATCCCCGACACGCTCGCCGAGCGCATTGACCTCTTCCGCTCCAAAGGGCGCATCTTCCGGTTCGAGGACGAACTTTTCGGCGAGGCGAACTGGCTGTCCGTGTTGCTCGGGCAGGGAATCGAGCCGGGCGCCTGGGATCCGGTTGCCGACAGTGTGGACATCGCCGCCGCCGAACGGCAGGTGGCCGGTATCCGAAAAGCGATCCACGAGACCGCGCTGCGCCTGCCCACGCACCAGCAATATATCGACCGGTTCTGCGCCGCGCCGCGGGCTGCCCTGCAGGGAGTAAAGTGAGAGATGACAGACAACCGTATCCGGAAGATTCTGATTGTCGGCGGCGGAACGGCCGGCTGGATGACAGCGGCGGTGCTCTCCAAGCTGTTAAAGAATGACTATGCCGACATCCAGCTTGTCGAGTCTGAGGAGATCGGCACGGTTGGCGTCGGTGAGGCAACGATCCCGCAGATCGGCACTTTCAACCGCACGCTCGGCATTGAAGAGAATGATTTCGTCAAGGCAACGCAGGGCAGCTTCAAGCTTGGCATCGAATTTGTTGATTGGGGCGCGAAGGGCGAGCGGTATATCCATCCTTTCGGCGCTTATGGTCTCGATATGGAGGGCGTGTCTTTCCACGCTTTCTTCCTCAAGCATCACGGGCACGATTATACTGTAAACACGGTCGAGCAGTATTCGCTCCAGGCCCTCGCTGCGCGCCAGAACCGGTTCATGCGGCCGGTGAACGCCGGTAACTCCCCGCTCAGCAAGATTGCCTATGCCTTCCATTTCGATGCGGGCCTCTATGCGCGTTATCTGCGCGGCCAGTCCGAAGCGCGCGGCGTCACGCGCCAAGAGGGCAAGATCGTTGATGTCGCGCTCCATCCTGAAACCGGCTATATAAAACATGTTCAGCTCACGGATGGGCGGATTCTGGATGCCGATTTCTTCGTGGACTGCACCGGTTTTCGCGGCCTCCTGATCGAACAGGCGCTGAACGCGGGCTATAATGACTGGTCCCACTGGCTCCCCTGCGACCGCGCGATCGCCGTGCCATGCGAAAGCGCAGACCGGCTGACGCCCTACACGCGCTCCACCGCGCGCGAGGCTGGTTGGCAATGGCGCATCCCGCTGCAGCACCGCATCGGCAACGGCCATGTCTGGTCAAGCGCCTTCACGACCGAGGAGCGTGCGACCGAACTCCTGATGTCGAACCTCGATGGCAAGCCGCTGGCCGAGCCGCGTCATCTGCGTTTCCTCACCGGCCACCGGAAGAAATTCTGGGTCAAGAACTGCGTCGCCATCGGTCTCTCGGCAGGCTTTATCGAGCCGCTGGAATCAACCTCGATCCATCTCATCCAGTCGGGCGTCGCGAAGCTGCTCCAGATGTTCCCCGGCCGCGGTTTCAACCAGCCAGACATCGACCGCTACAACCGGGTAACAACCTTCGAGTTCGAGCGCATCCGCGACTTCATCATCCTGCACTATCACCTGAACCGGCGCGATGACACGGAGTTCTGGAAGTACACCCGCAACATGTCGATTCCCGACTATCTCGCCGACAAGATGGCCCTGTTCGAAAGCCATGGCCGCATCTTCCGGGAGAATGAGGAACTCTTCAACGACACAAGCTGGTTTGCCGTGATGATCGGTCAGGGCCTGCGTCCGCGCGACTACGATCCCGTTGCCGATGTGCTGACCGAGGAAGAAACCGCCGCGCGCATGAACAACATCCGCGAGACGATCGCCACATCGGCGACCTATATGCCGACCCATGAGGACTTCATCGCGCAGAACTGCGATGCGCGTAGCTACACTCTGGCCTGAAAGTTGGGGGATAAGCCGGGCTTACCCTCCGCTTTCCGCATAGACGCCGAACACCGCGCCGACGAAACCTCCGGCTCTCTGAGTCGAGAGGATCTTGCCGTTGAGGTCCGGCCCGATCCGTTGCCAGTCGCCCTCCGGCAGGGCCCACCAGGCGGTGTAGGTGTCATTGTCCGCTTCGAACTTCAGGCGGACCGTCTGTGTCCCCGAAGTGTCCGTGATTGTCCCCATTTGTCCCGAAAGTGTCACCCCGGTGACCGGGTCCGTATCGCCATTGCGCTGGCGAAGGCGCAGCGTGACCGCGCCGGCTTCGTCCCGTGCTACCCCTAGGGCGAACCAGTGCGTCTCACTCTGGAAAGCAGCGAGGCCTGCCTCATCGCCCGGATTCTGCGGTGAAAACTGGACCGTCACCTCGGCCGACGCTTTCAGATGCTGCTGGCGCCGCGCCAGGAAGGAGGGCTGCGCCACCTCGCCGAGCCCGACCGGCCGGGGCGTCAGGTGAAGCGCGCCGTCAAGGCGGTACCAATCCTCCACGGGAACCCGCGGCGTCATCCAGTGAAAGCCGGGGACAGGACCGGAAAAATCCTCTTCTACCCGGAATGTGCCTGTGGTCGGCAGCGCCGGCGACTGCGCCGCAGGCAGTCCAGGTTTCGGCAGGCGCTTCGGTACGGCTACCCCGCGTTCAAGGATCACTGGCCAGCCATCTGTCCACTGGACAGGCAGCAGGAAGGTCTCGCGCCCGGTATTGTAGTAATCCCCCTCATACGGCCGTACGCCCAGAAACACCGCCCACCACTGACCCTCATCGTCAATGACGTAGTCGGCATGCCCGACCGAGGTCACCGGATGCTCCCGGCCCTCCGGCAGGTCGCGCTGTGTCATGATGGGGTTGCCCGCATAAGGCTCGTAAGGCCCTGTAACCGTTCGGGATCTCAGGATGACCTGCGAATGGTCAACCGCTGTGCCGCCCTCCGCCGCCGATAGATAATACCAGCCATTTACCTTGTAGATGTGCGGTCCCTCTATCCAGATCGGTTTCTCCTCCGGCCGGACCCCGCCATCAATGATGACCACCGGCTCGCTCAGTGCCTCGAATGTCTCCGGATGGATCTCGCGGATCCAGATGGCCCTGTGCCCCTCATAGGTCGAGCCGTTCGGCGGCTCGTCATTGTTCATCAGCCAGACGCGGCCGTCCTCATCGAAGAACAGCGACGGGTCGATCCCTCCGGCATATTCGGTCCAGACCGGATCGGACCAGGGCCCGGCCGGATTGCTGGCCGTCAGGATGAAATTCCCGCCGCAATCGACGCAGGTGTTGGCGATGTAGAATGTGCCGTCATGGTGCTCGATGGTCGGTGCAAACACGCCGCGCGACAGGCCAAGCCCATCAAAGTCCAGCATGCCGGGCCGGTCGATGGCGTTGCCGATCTGGGTCCAGTTTACCAGATCCGCCGAGTGCCAGACCGGGATGCCGGGAAACCAGCTGAAGGTCGAATGGACCATGTAGAAATCCGGCCCGACCCGCACGATTGAGGGGTCGGGGTAGAAGCCGGCGAGGATCGGGTTCGTATAGGTGCCTTCGCCGGCCGGCGCAGCGGCGGGGTCAAGCTCCTCACCCTGATAGACGAAATCCGAAAACACCGCTGCCGCAGAGCGGCCGCTCGTTTCAGCCGGCGCCGCATCGGGCGCGCAAGCAGGAATAAAAGCCAGTGCCAGCGGGGCCAGTGCAAGCGAAAGTTTGCGGCGAAAAATCATGACAGTCGTCTCCTCCCGGTGGGGATTTTTCCCCGGTTAGCGATGTCTGCAGTCACGCATCGAATTTGCTGTGGACGGACCGCAACGCTTCATGTTAGCTCTGAATGATAGCGTTATCATAAAATATTGAAACCCCCGGCAGAGTCGAAAAAGACCGCGGGGACCGCAGAAGGGAGACAGACCATGACGAACATCTCACGCCGCACGGCGCTCGGGCTGATGGCAGCGGCTGCGGGCATGGTTGGATGCGGCGCCAACGGCGAGCCCCGTGAGACATTTCCGGTCGATCCCGAGCCGTTGAAAGACATCGCCAGCAGCAAGGGGATCCTCTTCGGCTCCGCGATGGCCGCCCATCAGCTGAATGATCCCGAATATGTCCGTCTTGTGCAGGAAGAATGCGCGGTCATCGTCGCCGAGAACGAGCACAAATGGTACACGATCCATCCTGAGCCGGATGTCTGGAATTTCGAGCCGGCCGATGCCCTGGTTGGTTTTGCCCAGGAAAACAATCTGAAGATGCGTGGCCACACGGTGCTCTGGCACCATCCACGCTGGTTCCCCGACTGGGTCAACAATCTCGACTTCGCCAGCGCGGCCGAGGCCGAAGCGATGCTTGACGATTACATCACCCGGGTCGTCTCGCGCACGCATCCGTTCATCCACAGCTGGGATGTGATCAACGAGGCCGTGGACGATGAAACCGGGGAGCTGCGCGAGACGAGCTTCTCCCGCGCCATGGGCGGGCCGTTGAACGTCATCGATTATGCTTTCCGGAAGACTGCAGAACTCAGCCCCGGTACGGCGCTCGCCTACAATGACTATATGAGCTGGGAGACCGGCAACGAGAACCACCGCAACGGTGTGCTTCGGCTTATGGAGGCGCTGCTCTCGCGCGGCGCGCCGCTGACCAAGTTCGGCATCCAGAGCCATTCCAACTACGACATGCCCAACGAGTTTTCACGCGAGAAGCAGCGCGCCTGGCGTGCCTTCTGCGAAGAGGCGATCGGCATGGGGCTCGACCTGTCGCTGACGGAGTTTGACGTCAACGACACGCGCCTCGGCCCGGATGTCGAGATGCGGGATCGCCTGATTGCGAGCTACACCAAGGATTACCTCGACATTATGCTCGATTATCCTCAGACCAAAGAGCTTCTCATGTGGGGCATAGTCGACAAGTATAGCTGGCTGCAGGATTTCCTGCCGCGCGATGACGGCGTTGAGAAACGCCCGACGATCTATGATTCGCAGTACCGGCCGAAACCGATGCGCCAGGCGATTGCCGCAGCCTTGCGCGCAGCTCCGGCGCGCGGCTGATTCCAGGCGGACAGGATATGTTTCTCGGCATCGACATCGGCACGTCCAGCGTCAAGGCGGTGGTGATCAATGCGGCCGGGGATGTGATTGATCAGGCGGCTGCGGCGCTCCCCGTATCGCGCCCGCAACCGCTATGGTCGGAGCAGGATCCCGCCGATTGGTGGACAGCAACGCAGAAGGCGGTGCTGGACCTCTCCCCCGACCGGCGCGCGAGGGTCGAGGGGGTTGGCCTGTCCGGCCAGATGCACGGGGCAACCCTGCTGGACGGCGCCGACAAAGTGCTCCGCCCGGCGATCCTCTGGAATGACGGGCGCAGCTTTGCCGAGTGCGGTGAGCTGGAGGCAGCTGAGCCCCGCCTGCGCCAGATCGCGGGCAATCTCGCGATGCCGGGCTTCACGGCGCCGAAACTGCTTTGGGTCAGGAAGAACGAGCCGGAAGTCTTCAGGCGCGTGGCACGCGTCCTCCTTCCCAAAGACTATGTCCGTCTGCTGATGACAGGTGAGGCCGCTTCCGATATGTCGGACAGCGCCGGAACGCTATGGCTGGACGTGGAAAGGCGGGCCTGGTCGGCGGATCTCCTCGCGGCAACTGGGCTCACCCAATCACAGATGCCGCGCTTGTATGAGGGCAGCGAGATCACCGGCCGGCTGAAGCCGGATGTCGCCAGGGCGTGGGGCGTGGACCCGGTTCCGGTGGTGGGCGGCGGCGGTGACAATGCAGCCGGCGCGGTCGGTGTCGGCGTTATCCGGCCAGGCGATGCTTTCCTGTCACTGGGCACCTCCGGTGTGCTGTTTCTGTCCGGCGAGGCGTTCCTGCCTAATCCGGCGCAGGCCGTTCACGCTTTCTGCCATGCCCTGCCGCAGCGCTGGCATCAGATGACGGTGATGCTGTCGGCGGCCAGTTGTGTGGACTGGGCCGCGCGCCTGACGGGCCTCCATGATGCGGGCGAGTTGATCGCCCTGGCGGAAAAACGCAGCCGTCTCGCCTCGACGGAAGCTTTCCTTCCCTATCTCTCGGGCGAACGTACACCGCACAACGATCCGCATGCGCGCGGGCTCCTCATGGGGCTCGATCACGACAGTGACGCGGCTGCGATAGGGCAGGCGGTGTTGGAAGGCGTCGCCTTTGCCTTTGCCGATGGTATGGATGCGCTGGAGGTGGGAGGCGGCAAAGTCGGTGACATCAATGTCATCGGTGGCGGTGCCCGATCGGCCTATTGGGGCCGTATCCTTGCGGGTGCACTGAGGCGTCGTCTCGTCTATCGCCGCGACAGTTCCGTCGGCCCGGCCTATGGCGCTGCCAAGCTTGCTCTCGTCGGTGTCACGGGCGCCGACCCTGAGGCGGCCTGCGCGCCGCCGCCCGTTCTCTTTACGATTGATCCGCAGCCGGAAGATGTCGAACGCCTTGCAATCAACCGCGCCCGGTTCCGCGAAGCGTATTCCTGTATCAAGCCCCTGTTCACGATGGAGTCCCGTTCATGAGTGCCTCGTACTTTTCCGCCATTCCGCCTGTCAGATACGAAGGCCCCGAGAGCCGGAATCCGCTGGCTTACCGCTGGTACGACAAGGATCGCGTCATCCTCGGCAAGCGGATGGAAGATCACCTCCGGCCGGCGGTCTGCTACTGGCACAGCTTCTGCTGGGATGGGTTTGACGTGTTCGGCGAGGGCTCTTTCGATCGCCCCTGGCAGACGCTGTCCGGCCAGGAGATGGCGGATGCAAAGCTGGAGGCGGCCTTCGATTTTTTCACCCGTCTTGGTGTGCCGTTTTTCACCTTCCACGATGTCGATGTGATGGCGCCTGCCGCCAATATGCGCGAGCATGTGAATAATCTTGCCATTATCGTCGACAAGATCGAGGCGAAGATGGCCGAGACAAAGATGAAGCTGCTCTGGGGCACAGCGAATGTCTTCGGGAACAAGCGCTATATGAGCGGCGCCTCAACCAATCCGGACCCGGAGGTCTTCGCGTGTGCGGCGACTCAGGTGCGCCATGCGATGGAAGCCACGCACAGACTGGGCGGTGAGAACTATGTCTTCTGGGGCGGGCGAGAGGGCTATGATACCCTCCTCAACACCCGCATTGGCCAGGAACAGGACCAGCTCGCGCGGCTGCTGGCGCTCGCAATCGAGCACAAGCACAAGATCGGCTTCAAGGGCACGCTGCTGATCGAGCCGAAACCGCACGAGCCGACCAAACACCAGTATGATCGCGACACGGCGACCGTCTATGGTTTTCTCAAGAAGTATGGTCTCGAGAACGAAGTGCGCGTGAATGTCGAAACCAACCATGCGACGCTGGCTGGCAATTCCATGGACCATGAGATCGCAACGGCATTCGCGCTCGGCATCTTCGGGTCGATTGATGCCAATCGCGGCGATCCGCAGAACGGCTGGGACACCGATCAGTTCTGGATGGAGCATCTGGAGATCACCCGCTCGATGCTGGAGCTGCTGCGCGGCGGAGGTTTCACCACCGGCGGGTTCAACTTCGACTCCAAGGTCCGCCGCCAGTCGATCGATCCGGCCGACATGTTCCATGGCCATATCGGCAGCCTCGACGCGCTTGCGCGCGGCCTGATTGCCGCCGCCGAGATCATCGAGGCGGGCGAACTCGACGGATTTGTCGCGGAGCGCTATGCCGGCTGGGACGGCGCCCTTGGTAAATGGATCATGTCGCAGGCATCGCTTGAGGAGATCGCCGACAGGGTCGTCGCAGACGGAATCGATCCCAGGCCCCGCTCCGGACGGCAGGAATGGCTTGAATCCCTGCTGAATCGGTATCTCTGACGCTGGTTTACCCTGCGGTGGGCGCTCCTGCCGCTGTTGACAGCGAAAAACTTGCGGCGCGTTATATTCCCGAAGTTAAAGGGAATTCCCGGATTGATAGGGGTAACACGCGCATGAGTGACACGTTGCGCCGCGGCAGCCGGCGAACGCACGCCACCATCAAGGAGGTGGCGGAGCTCGCCGGCGTGTCGCAGATGACCGTCTCGCGGGTCCTGAACCGCCGGGACGCGGTCAGGGAAGCGACCCGAATCAAGGTTGAAGAGGCGATCCGGGAGCTCAACTACCGGCCCAACCTGCTTGCCCGCGGGCTCGCGGGCGGCAAGTCGCTGTTTATCGGGCTGATTTACCACAACCCGTCAAGTTCCTACCTGGGGGAGCTACTGGTCGGCGCGCTGCATCGCTGCCGGGATGAGGGCCATCATCTGGTGATCGAGGACTTCTCCTCAGATGACATGAAGTCTGCCGCGCTGCAGTTCGCTGAACGGCTTGGCGGGGCGGGACTGGATGGGGTGATCGTGGCGCCGCCCATGAGCGAAGATGACGACATACTCGATGCGCTGAGGGCGGCTCATATCCCAACCGTGCTGATTGCGCCGAAGGATATCTCGCGCACCGACATTAGCGTCTCGATCGACGATTCCGACGCTGCAGAGGCGATGACCCAGCACATTATTGATCATGGCCACAGCCGGATCGGATTCATCCGCGGGCCGGACAATCACTCTTCGGCTCGCCGCCGGTTCAAGGGGTTCAAATCAGCCGTGGCGCGCGCCGGTCTGACGGTCGATGATGCCTGGATCGCGCAGGGCGACTACACCTACCGTTCCGGCATGATCGCGGCCGAGACTATCCTGGCTCTGCCGGACCGGCCAACGGCGATCTTCGCGTCGAACGATGACATGGCGGCAGGCGTTGTTGCGTCGGCTCACCGGATCGGGCTGCGTGTCCCTGACGACCTGTCGGTTGTGGGTTTCGATGACACGACCTTCGCGACGGCCATCTGGCCCCAGTTGACCACCGTGCGCCAGCCGATCGCGGACATGGCGTCGGAGTCGGTTGCGCTGATGTCGCGCCATCTGAGCATGGAAGAGGCGCCGCCGGAGATCGACGCCGAAGCGATGCCGCGAAACGTCGTCCTCGATTTTCAGATCATCGCCCGCGACTCGCTGAAGCGGATTTGACGGTCACAGATCTTCGGCGCCGGATGGCAGGTCTTCCAGCCGCACGCCCTGGCCGAGGTTCATGACATAGAACTGCCCGAACTGCAGTGTTTGCTTCTTCGCCGCGATATTGAAGGCGATGTTGATCGCGTTTGCCTCATGGTCGCCGCTGGCGATGCCCTTGACATAATGGAGCTGCCATCCCGGATTCACGGTGACCGGGCTCTCGGCGATCCCAGTATATGGCGCACCGATCTGCTGGACTCTCACTTGCGCGCTGCCCGTGCCGGTATCTTCTGCGGGAACGGATGCGCGGGCCCAGAAGGCGACGAGAACGGCATCTCCCACTCTGACGCCGGCCGTCAGCGGCGCAGTGACCGAGATGTCCCATGGATTGCGGCCGGCCTGGCGCACCCGTACCTCGTAGGCGTACTCGCCGGGAATTTCCGGAACCCGGACGACCTTGGCGGAGTAATTCTGCCCGTGCGTCTTCCAGGCGGTATCGTAGGGATTGTTCATAAGTGTGCCGGGCAACTGCTCTTCCAGCGCGGCGAGCGCTTCCGCTTCCGGTCCAGCCGGAGCCGCAAGCGCCGGCAGCGCGGCCGCCGCGAGGCAGGTCAAAACAATCGCAGTGGTGATGCGGCGCATTCCATTCCCTCCCTTGCTCTCCCCGGAATCTCATGTGTCCGGTCCGTGGTATCGCTATCATGCCATGATAATCGGACCTGTAAACGCCGTGGCCCAAGCCAGGACGACGTCTGTGCACCGCAGCATGCAATTAATGTTAGCGCCAACAAAAAAGGGTAGCTTTTCCAATCGGCCCCCGTAATAGTAGCCGCAAAGAAAAGGGCACCGGGGAGGAATATCAGGTGACAACCACCACAGTCGCGCGTGACGCGTCCGCAGGCGATTTCGCCTTCGTCCTACTCATTACCTGCGTCGCCACGATCGGCGGCTTCCTGTTTGGTTTCGATAGCGGCGTCATTAACGGCACCGTCGACGGCCTCAGGGTCGCCTTCAACTCCGACAGCGTCGGAACGGGTATCAATGTCGCGTCCATGCTGCTGGGCTGCGCATTCGGTGCAGCCTTTGCGGGCTGGCTGTCCGACAAGTTCGGCCGCCGCACCATGATGATCGTTGCGGCCGTGTTCTTCATCATCAGCGCCTGGGGCTCCGGCATTGCGAGCTCGTCGGGCGAGTTCATGTTCTACCGTATTCTCGGCGGCCTTGCCGTCGGCGCGGCCAGTGTCATGGCGCCGGCCTACATTTCTGAGATCGCGCCCGCGCGGCTGCGCGGGCGACTGTCTTCCATCCAGCAGGTCGCCATCATCACCGGGCTGTTCGTCGCGTTCCTCAGCAACTACGCCATCGCCAATACGGCCGGCTCGGCCACAAGCGAGTGGATGTGGGGCTTTGAAGCCTGGCGCTGGATGTTCTGGGTGGAACTGGTGCCCGCCACAATTTTCCTCGTCGCTCTGCTCGCCATTCCGGAAAGCCCGCGCTTCCTCGTCGCCAATGGCAATGGCGAACGCGCCCAGGGCGTGCTGACCCGCGTTGCTGGCGCAGAGGCGGCTGATCTCAAGGTTCGCGAGATCGAAGCATCGCTCGCCAGCGATCACAGGCCGCGCTTCGCCGATGCCTTTGCCTCGAAGGGCGTGTTCAAACCCATCGTCTGGATCGGGATCGGCCTGGCGACCTTCCAGCAACTGGTTGGCATCAACGTTATCTTCTACTACGGCGCCGTGTTGTGGCAGGCCGTCGGCTTCTCGGAAGGCGATGCGCTGCTGATCAACGTCATCAGCGGCGCTGTTTCGATCCTCGCCGTGATTGCTGCGCTGATGCTGATCGATCGCATCGGCCGCCGTCCGCTCCTGCTCATCGGGTCTGCGGGCATGGCCGTGACGCTGGTGATGATGGTGTTTGCCTTCTCGCAGGCTCAGGTCGTCGGTGGCCGCGTATCGCTGCCCGGCAATGTCGGCCTGATCGCGCTCATCGCGGCGAATGCCTATGTGGTCTTCTTCAATTTTTCCTGGGGACCGGTGATGTGGGTGGCGCTCGGCGAAATGTTCCCCAACCAGGTGCGCGGCGCCGGTCTGGCCATCTCCGGCTTCGCCCAGTGGATTTCGAATTTTGCCATCACCATGACCTTTCCGATCATGCTCAGCACCGCGTGGATCGGGCTGACCGGTGCCTATGGCTTTTACGCCATCAGCGCCGCCATCTCGATCGCCTTTGTCTGGTTCTTCGTGCGCGAGACGAAAGGCATGGAGCTTGAGGAAATGACTTCCTGACCAATCCTCCGGGGCGTTAGTCCGGATACCTTGCCCGGCCTCTTCGGAGGCCGGGCATTTTCTTTGTCCGGAAGGTCCGGTTTCCTTTGACGCCGCGGCCCGCCTCCCGTACTGTTAGCGCAAACATAATCCGAAAACTCAGGGGAGAAGACGATGACAAAGACACTCTGGCGCGAGGCAAGTCTGGTGGCGCTGGCGACTGGCCTGATCTTGTCTGTATCGGGTTGTGCGCAGGTGGCGGCCAACGCCGCGGCTCCAGCCGCAACGCTCCTTGCCGAGACACGGCCGCCACTTCCGGATGAGCCGATCTACACCGACGCCTCGCAGCCGATCGAAGCGCGCATCGAAGACCTGCTGGCCCGGATGACGCTGGAAGAAAAGATTGTTCAGATCACCACGATCTGGAGCGGCAAGACCGAAGTGTTCGACGATGCCGGCATGTTCGATCCTGCGAAGGCGGCGGCGCTCTATCCAAATGGTATAGGACATTTCGCCCGTCCGAACGATCTTGAGGGACCAAGCAGTCCGCTTGAACGGCCGTTCCGTGACGAGCGCCAGACGGTCGAATTGGTCAATGCCATCCAGAAGTGGGCAGTTGAAGAGACTCGCCTCGGCATCCCGGTCCTGTTCCATGAAGAAGGCCTTCACGGTTATGCGGCGCGCGGGGCGACGTCTTTCCCGCAGGCTATAGGCCTCGCTTCGAGCTGGGATCCCGAGCTTCTGCGCGAGGTCTACACGGTGGCCGCCCGCGAGATACGCGCGCGGGGGGCACACCTTGTGCTGTCACCCGTTGTGGACGTGGCGCGTGACCCGCGCTGGGGCCGCATCGAGGAGACATATGGCGAAGACCCGTATCTCACTTCTGAACTCGGCGTGGCGGCCGTTCTCGGTTTCCAGGGCGAGACCTTGCCCCTGGCTGACGGCAAAGTGCTTGCCACCCTCAAGCACATGACGGGTCACGGCCAGCCGGAAAGCGGCACCAATGTTGGCCCGTCAAATCTTTCGGAACGTATCCTGCGGGAAATCTTCTTCCCCCCATTCGAAGAAATCATCGAGCGCACGAACATCCGCTCCCTGATGGCATCCTATAACGAAATCGACGGCGTTCCCTCCCATGGCAACAGCTGGCTCCTCAATGATGTCCTGCGGGGCGAATGGGGTTTCAAGGGCGGCGTTGTTTCCGACTATTGGGGCATCGACGATATGGAACGTCTCCATTTCGTCGAGCCGGACCTCGAATCGGCAGCAGTGCGCGCGCTGAAGTCGGGTGTGGATTTTGATTTGCCGGACGGAAATACCTACAAGCTGCTGCCGGAGGCCCTCGAAAAAGGGCTGGTCACGATGGATGAGATCGACACCGCCGTGCGGCGCATGCTCGATCTGAAATTCCAGGCGGGCCTGTTCGAAAATCCGTATGCCGACGCAGGCTATGCGGAGGAGATCACTGATAATGACGAAGCGCGCGCCCTTGCCCTGAGGGCCGCGCACCGTTCCATCGTCCTGCTTGAGAATGATGGCATACTTCCGCTCGACAAGACGGCCTACCAGCGTATCGCGGTCATCGGCCCGAATGCGGCGGCGGTTCGCCTCGGTGGTTATTCGGATGTGCCGACGCGGGTTGTCACTATGCTCGATGGTTTGAAAGAGGCACTCGGCAGCGATGTGACGATCGACCATCATCCCGGCGTGAAGCTCACGGCGAACGGCGACTGGTGGGAAGATGAAATCACCCCCGCGGACCGGGACGAGAATCTCCGCATGATCGAGGAAGCCAAGCGCACGGCCCGTAATGCGGAAATCATCATACTCTTCATCGGGGGCTCCGAGGCGACCACGCGCGAGGGCTGGGCATCGAACCATCTTGGCGACCGTGCGAGCATCGAGCTTCCGGCACAGCAGAACGAACTTGTCGAGGCGATGCTGTCGCTCGGCAAACCAGTCGTCACGGTACTGATTAATGGTCAGCCGATGGGTGTGGATGAAATCTCTGGGCGCGTAAACGCGCTGGTTGAGGGCTGGTATCTTGGCCAGGAGGGCGGCACGGCGATGGCCGATGTGCTGTTCGGAAAGGTCAATCCTGGTGGCAAGCTTCCGGTGACCATCCCGCGCGATGTCGGCCAGCTGCCCCTTGTCTACAATCACAAGCCCAGTGCGCTGCGCGGTTATCTCGACCAGACGACCGAGCCGCTCTACCCCTTCGGTTACGGCATCAGCTACACCAGCTTCGAGCTCGGAGCGCCGGTTCTGTCGTCGGCAACTGTCCCTGCGGATGGGACGGTGCGCGTGTCGGTCGATGTGACCAACACGGGCGAGCGGGAAGGGGATGAGGTCGTGCAGCTCTATATCCGCGACGTGATCAGCTCGGTCACGCGGCCGGTGAAGGAATTGCGGGGGTTCCAGCGCGTCACGCTGCAGCCCGGCGAGACCCGCACGGTGACCTTCGAACTGGGCGAGAAGGACTTCCGTTTCTGGAATGCTGACATGCAGCGGGTGGTTGAGCCCGGGGAATTTGCGATCATGACCGGCGCCAATTCGCGCGATCTTCAAGCGGTCATGCTGAAGGTCGTGGAGTAGGCGCAGAAGAGAAGCATGCCGGCCTTAACGGGCCGGTGTGCGTTCAGTTGCTGCGCCAGCCTGTGCCATCGTCGGGCGGGGCCACAGGCTGATCGAGGCGCTAAGCGATTCGCCGGGCGCGAGGGCGACAAGGCCCGTCTCCCTCGAGGGATAGTCCAGGTTCACCATGTCCGGCACATGGCTGACGGGTTCTGCACAGAAATAATCCTGTCCGGCAGGGGTGAACACAATGAGGAACCGCATGCCGCCATCGGTATGCAACCGTACGGTCATTCGGCGCGACGGCCACTCGATCTCCGTCACCCCATCGCGCAGCTCGAACGGATGATCCAGCACGAGGGAGGTCACGGGCGGGTTCGTCTGCAGATTTTCGCCAGCTTCCGGTGCGCGCGGCGCGGTTGGCAACTGTGCCTCATCCGGAGGCCAGACGCGTACAGTGTCCGCAAATATCCGCGCATCGCCGCGCGGAAAATATGGATGCCAGCCAATTCCGGCCGGCATTGCCTCATCGCTTAGATTTGTGAGGCGCAGATCGAGTGACAAACCGCCCTTCGACAGGACGAACCGTTGTTCGGCGCGATATGACCAGGGCCAGGCGTCCGCACCATGCGTGTATTGCAGAACGGCTTGCCTGCCGGAAGCTTCCACAATGTCCCACGCGGCCTGCCAGGCCTGGCCATGAATGGCGTGGGGTTCGGGCACAAAGTTCAGGGGCAGACTGACCTCGCGGCCGCGCCAGCTGAAGCGCCCCTGGCCGATGCGCCCCGAAAAGGGAAATAGCGGGAATGCTGCAAGTTCCAGCCGGTCGGCGTCTGGCGTCAGGGCAACCTGCGCTGGGCGCAGTATGTCGACCCCTCCGGCGCGGAACCAGGCAACGCTGCCGCCCGCTTCAGGCAAAAGGCCGAGCTCAAAGCCCTCATGGCTGAGTTCGAGCATCCGCCGCTGAGCCTCAGACTGTTGCGACGAGGGCGCGTTTCGGTCCGCCAGCCGCAAGTGTCGGTGTTCCCCGGAGCATGGTATTAGCCCTTCTGTTAGCCCTATCATTTGGGAGCGCTAACACATCAGGCAAAGGCACGAAAGGCCCAATCACGAGATGCGCCATCATGGGCGTGCCGGGATGCTGCGGCGGCACAGGATGCGCCCGAATGTATCATGTGCAGTCAGGTGAGCGTGGCCCGCGCATCGCCGCGCGGTGCGCCATCCGGTTGTCAGCGAATGCTGGGACGTCAGATATCGAGAACGATGACGCGATCGAACAGCGCATCAATCGCTTCAGCCGGCGTCTGGCTGTGAACCATTGCTGAGCGGAACTCTTCCGGAATAAAGCCGCCCGCAATGATCTTCTCGATCAGGTCGAAGAAGGAAGACCAGAATCCATCTTCATCCAGAAATGCCATCGGTTTGGCGTGCAGGCCGAGCCGCGCCCAGGACAGTATTTCCACAGCTTCCTCGAGCGTACCGATGCCGCCCGGCAGGACGATGAAGGCTTCCGACTCGTCGAACATCATCTGCTTGCGGGTATGCATGTCGTCGACAATCCGATGCTCGACGTCGGTATAGATGCGTTCCTTCTGGAGAAGGAAGCGCGGCATGATACCGAGAACGTCGCCTCCAGCCCCGTGCACGGCGCGCGCGCAGGCGCCCATCAGGCCAACGCCGCCGCCGCCATAAACCAGGCGTATGCCGCGGCTGGCGAGCTCACGGCCGAGGTTTTCAGCCAGGCTGATATACTGCGGATCGACCGAATTGGAGGCGCCACAATAGACGCAGATGGAGCGGATTTTCGTCATTCGACTGGTTCTGTTTTGGTTTCGATGTCTTTCTGAGTGATAGGCAGGCTTTACCCGGGTTGCCAGCCGCTTTGTCAGGAAGCGGCAGCCGGGTTTCGCTTTTCCGGATTCGGCGCCATATGGGCAGTTATGAGTCCGCCTGAAGCCGCCGCGCAAGACAATCCCGACCGTATCGACAGCGCCGATGGGGGGCTGTGGAAATCGATTCTCCGAATCCTGCGTCTTCTGGCCCGGCCGGAGCTGGCGAAGTGGCGCCCGGTCATGGGCCTTGCGGTGCTCATCACGTTGGCGGCGTCCGTGCTCGAGGTTGTCTCGCCTTTGGTCATGGGGCACGCTATCAATCAGGCTGTGCCCCAGGGCGGTGTCGCCGCGGATTTTACCGTCGCCGCGCTCTGGTTGACATATGGTCTCGCCTTGCGCTTCGCCGCCGCTGCGTTGCCGCAAGTGCGCGACTGGTTATTTTCGCCGGTCAGCCAGGATGCGCAACGTGTCGCTAGCGTAGATGCCTTCGGCCATTCGCTGGCCCTGTCCCTGAATTTTCACCAGACCCGGCGGACCGGGGCGCTGAATCGCATCATCGAGCGCGGTGCCGGCGCCATCGATTATCTGATCCGCTTTCTTGCCTTCAATATCGGCCCGACGCTCGTTCGCCTGGTGCTCGCCTCAGTCGCGCTTGGGCTTGCCTATGACATCCGGCTGTCGCTTATCGCTGTCGCAACGATCGCGCTCTATGTCGTCAGTACCGTGATCATTACGGAGTGGCGGGTGCGCCAGCGCCGGCGCATGAATGAGGCGGACACGCATTTCCGGGCGACAGCGGTCGATATCCTGACCAATTTCGAGACCGTGAAATCCTTCGCCGCCGAGACACGCGAGACGGGCCGGTTCAATTCGGCGATGAGCAATTACAACCGCCACTATGTCGAAACCACCCGCAGCATGTACGTGCTGAACACGGTGCAGGCGCTGGTGATGAATCTTGGCCTGCTTG
This sequence comes from uncultured Hyphomonas sp., assembly GCA_964419865.1. Taxonomy (GTDB): domain Bacteria; phylum Pseudomonadota; class Alphaproteobacteria; order Caulobacterales; family Hyphomonadaceae; genus Hyphomonas. The sequence continues at coordinate 39,113 of CAYQRX010000002.1, forward strand.
CGGTGATGGTGTTGTCGGCCTGGAATGTCATTGAAGGGCGGATGCAGATCGGCGACCTGACGGCCGTGATGTTGATGCTCCTGTCACTGTATGCACCTCTCAATATCCTTGGCTGGGCGTGGCGGGAGATCAAACAGGGCGCCGTCGACTTGGAAAAGCTCCATGGCCTGATGGCGATGGTGCCCGATGTCAGGGACGCACCAGATGCGAAGATGCTGGCGCGGCCGGAAGGGCGGGTGACGTTCGACCAGGTCGGTTTCAGCCATGAGGGCAGGGCGGTGGGCGTATCGGGAATCAGCTTCGATGTTATGCCTGGGCGCAAGATTGCCTTTGTTGGGACTTCCGGCGCGGGCAAGTCAACGCTTCTGAAGTTGTTGTTCCGCTTCTACGATGTCGATGAAGGCAGCGTACGGATCGATGGGCAAGATGTGCGAACGGTGACACAGGACTCGCTGCGCGCCGCGCTTGGACTCGTTCCTCAGGACGTTGTCCTCTTTAACGACACGCTGCGCGCCAACATTGCCTATGCCCGCCCCGAGGCGACCGAGGCCGAATTGCGGGAGGCTGCGCGGCGGGCTCAGCTTTTGCCTTTCATCGAGAGCCTGCCGGATGGCTGGAACACGCGCGTTGGCGAACGTGGACTGAAGCTGTCTGGCGGCGAGAAGCAGCGTGTCGGGATCGCGCGTGTGATCCTCGCGGACCCGGCGATCCTTGTTCTGGACGAGGCCACCAGCGCCCTCGACAGCGCGACCGAAGCGGCCGTCCAGGACGCGCTGGAGGAAGCCGCGAGCGGGCGCACAACGCTGCTTGTTGCGCACAGGCTCTCCACGGTGATTTCCGCTGACGAGATTGTTGTCCTCGAAGCAGGGGAGATCGTCGAACGCGGAACGCATGAGGCCCTGCTGGCAAAAGGCGGCAAATATGCTGATATGTGGCAGCGTCAGGCGAGAAGCACCGAAGCGGCCCTGGCTTTGAATTGAGAATGCGCACTCAAAAGGAGGCGAACCATGTCCGATGAAGCCGACCGCCAGTCGCTGCCCTGGATGAATACAGGATTCGACTGGGAGGCCGTCGCTGCGGCAGCGGGCGCGTTCCTTGCGGCCTTGCTGCTGGGCTGGATCTGGGCGCCGCTTTTCTGGATCGGGTTTGCTGCCATGGCGCTCGCGCTGGCGGCTGGACGCTGGTCGCGCCGGACACCGCCGGACCTGGCCTATGGCGTCGTCGCGCCCTGCGATGGGGTGGTCGTTTCAGTCGGTTACGGCGACGCGCCGGCCGCGCTTCGGCTGCGCCGGGAGAGCCTTGTGCGCGTGCGTGTCGCATCATCGCCGATCTCGACCAACAAGCTTTATGCGCCAATGGCCGGCGGAATCGAGGTCGTCAGCCTGAAACAGGGCGAGTCGGGTCAGCCCTTTGCGCTGAAACCCGACGAAGCGGGGTTGTCCCGCGCATATGTGACCTTTGAAAGCCAGAACGAGCAGGCGGGTGTCGTGCTCACGACGGGCGGCCTCGGGCCTCGCATAGAGCTTTCTGTCGATCCGGCCGACGTTGTGCGCCTCGGGCGCAGTTTCGGTACGCGCCGCCTTGGCGGCTGGTGTGACATCTATCTCCCCGGCGATATCCGCACCCATGTCTGGCCGGGCCAGACGTTGATCGGCGGAGAGACCGTAATCGCGCATTTCCGCTCATCGGTCGCTGAGGATGTCGGGGAGGAGGACGCGGCCCATGCCGGGACTGTGCCGGTGGGTGCCCCAGTTCCCGCCGGAGAGCATCAGGCGGCGGCCACCGGCGCCGGCGATGCGCCGGAGAGCGCCGAAGTCGAGGCAGCCGTGGAGGAGTTTCTCGACGTCGATGATGACTACCCCGAGCCCGACGAGGTCTCCGCCCCCGAGGACCCCGCCGCCATCTTCGCCCGGCTGCGGGAGGCGGCCCGGCGTCATGGTGAGGGCGACTGAAACGTCCTGCGGGCCCGGCCCACTGTCATTGATTGAGGAAAATCCTTGCCTTCCGGCGCGCGATCCGCACAGTCCGTGCCGGGAAAGATGGGAGATATCGAATGGCTGGCACCGGAGCGGTAGGCACTCAGAAAGGTTTTCTCGGCTTTGTCGAGAAAACGGGCAACAAACTGCCGGACCCGGTCTTTCTTTTCTTCTACCTGATTGGCGGGCTGGTCCTGATTTCGATTCTGTGCGCCTGGCTTGGCGCATCCGCGTTACACCCGACCCAGATCGGGCCGGATGGCTCGCCGGTGGTGATCACCTCTGAAAGTCTGCTGTCTCCAGCAAACATTCAGCGGCTCTGGGTCGAAATGCCGGCGACTTTCACGCATTTCCATCCCCTTGGCTATGTTCTGGTGGTGATGCTGGGCGCTGGTGTCGCTGAGCGTTCCGGACTCTTTGCGAGCGGCATTCGCTCAGCCGTGCGCGGGGCACCGAAATTCCTCCTGACGCCGGTGGTCGCGCTGGTTGCCATGATTTCGAACCACGCAGCCGATGCGGGCTATGTTGTGATGATCCCGCTGGCGGCGATCCTGTTTGCTTCGGCCGGGCGCCACCCCCTCGCCGGTATCGCCGCGGCTTTCGCCGGTGTCTCCGGAGGCTTCTCAGCCAATATTGCGCCCGGTCAGCTGGATGCCTTGCTCTTCGGCATTACCGAGACCGCCGTGGCGGGCAGCGGGATTGACACGCCCTGGCAGGTGAACTTTGCGGGCAACTGGTGGTTCATCTCGGCCCTCCTGTTTCTTTACCTGCCGATCATCTGGTTTGTGACCGACAAGATTATCGAGCCGCGCCTCGGTAAATGGGTGCCGGATGAGGCGCAGGCGAAGAATTACGGGGATGAGGACAAGCCCCTGACGCCGGAGCAGAAGAAAGGGCTTGGCCGGGCGGGGCTGGCAATATTGGGCGTCTGCGCCCTCTGGGCTGTGATGACGGTCGGGCCAGGGTCTGCGCTTTACATCACTGACGCCGAGTATGCCGCTATGGGGCTTTCGCCCGCGGAGATCGAGACCAAGGCCTGGTATGACCGGCTCGGCCCATTCTTCCGGTCGCTTGTCGCCGGCTTCTTTATCCTTTTTCTCGCCGCCGGCTGGGCTTACGGCTCGGCGGCCGGGACGATCAAGAACCACCGCGATCTCGTCGGCATGATGACCGAGGCGATGAAGGATATGGGCTACTATCTCGTTCTCGCCTTCGCAGCGGCGCATTTCGTGGCCATGTTCAACTGGTCCAACCTCGGCCTTATAACCGCCGTCCACGGCGCCGACATGATCGAGAACAGCGGCCTGCCATTGCCGATCGTGCTTGGCCTCATTGTCCTGTTTGCCGGCCTTCTGAACCTATTTGTCGGATCGGCTTCCGCCAAATGGGCGCTCATGGCGCCGGTCCTCGTGCCTATGCTGATGCTGCTCGGCGTTTCGCCGGAAGGCGCAACTGCGGCCTACCGCGTCGGCGACGGCGCCACCAACATCATCACGCCGCTCATGGTGTACTTCCCGCTGATCCTCATTTTTGCGCAGCGCTGGCAGAAGGATTTCGGGCTCGGCAGCCTGACGGCGATGATGATTCCCTATTCGGTGTGGCTGCTGATCTCCGGCGTGGTGCTGATGGTCATCTGGGTGTTCCTTGGGATCGATCTCGGACCGGGCGCCCCCGTCAGCTTCCAGCTGCCAGCCGCCGCACCGGTTCCCTGACCGCGCTGGACCACCAACCTGATGGCCCAAACAAAAACGCCCTGGCCATTTGCCAGGGCGTTTCCGTTAGTAATCAGTTGCTTTTTTAACTCCGCTTGCTGGATTTCAGATCGCGGGTCATCGTGTTGATCCGATTGATCAGCACATCGGCCGACCCGTTATTCTGGTCCAGCAGGGCGATGAACTGGGCTCGCTGCTCGATGGCGAGCCAGATCAGGTTGCCGTCGAGATTCAAGGCTACGTCGACAACCTGGTAATTGCCTTCAGTGCCCTGAACGCGCCAACGCACGTCCATATCCTTGCCATCCCTGCGGCGGATGACAGTGTTGACGATTGAGTCGGTCGGCGAGCGGTCCACTGAATTGCGCACGGTCACGGCTTCGCCGCGATAAGCGTCGAGTTCGGTCTCGTAGACGGCCATGGCGTATTCGCGGAACGCCTTGCGATAGCGCGCAAGCTCGTCGGCGCTGAAGCGCCGGCTATACTTGCCAATGACAAAGTTCGAGATGGCATCGAAATCAGCAAACTGATCCATATAGTCGCTGAACTTGGCGGTACGTTCCTGAGCCGACAGGTTCGGATTGTTCAGGGTTGCCAGAACTTCATTCGCATTCTTGGCGACATAGGCCTCTGTCTTGGCGTCGGCGAAAGCGGGGAGGGCGCTGACCGACAGGGAAATGGCCAGAATGGCCGGGAGGATGAAACGCTTCACGGTGTTTACTCCTTCTTCGGGGCGGAGCTGGACTTACTCATCGTCATGTTCGTCTCCAAAATCGTCAAAATCTGGGAGATCGTCATAGGCGGTCGCTTCGTCGATCCGACCATTAAGAATTTCCGCATGACGCGAAGATGAATAAATCCGTTTAAGGGCAATATAGGGCTCGGGTTGGGCATTCAGCGAGTTGATCTGGTCTTCCAGACGAACGCGGGTATTAAAGGCGCTGATCACGGTGATCCCGGCGGTGATGGCCAGGTGACTGTCAGCATCATTGTCGAACTGGACCCAGGTCAGCGGGTCCATCGCACGGTTCACGCCAAGTCCGAATGCATCCCTTGGCGTTGTCGGTCCAATCACTGGCAGGACCAGATATGGACCACTCTCGACCCCCCAGACGGCCAGAGTCTGGCCGAAATCTTCTGTGTGGCGTGACAGCCCCAATTCGCTGGCCGGATCCCACAGCCCCAGAATGCCAACGGTGGTATTGATGGTGAAGCGCGCAAAGGTCGTACCCGCCCGGTCTGCTTCGCCCTGCAGAATATCGTTCGCGAACGTCACAGGCGCGCGCAAGTTGCGAAGGAAGTCTGTGACGCGGTCGCGCGCATATGCAGGGGTGACGGTCTTGTAGGCGTCGGATGCGGGCTTCAGCGCGTACCTGTCGAGGCCGTTGTTGAACGCAAACATCTGCCGATTGAAGCCCTCATAGGGGTCCGCCTCGCTGGAGACGCCGGCGGCCGGTGTGGTGGCGCATGCCGCCAGGGCCATGGCAATCAGGGCTGCGCCAGTTGTAGCGGGTTTCATGCAATGCGGATCCTGACAACGAAACTGCGAAGCGGGGTCTAGGCCCACAGGTCATCGATCGTTGGCACGCCTGTCGCGCGAAATGCGACACGAACCAATGAGCGGTGGCCGGAGGCATCCGCGCGACTGCGTCTAAATGGCATGCCCGGTCGCCCGTTCAACCTTCTTCTGGTTTTTCCCCAGATATCGTGTCTTTCCGGCAATACCGGCGGGGCTTCCAGTTGCCCCTGCTGAAAACAGGGCCCGGAGATGGATTGCAAATCATATAAATGTTCGTTTATATGATTTCATGAAGGAGAGCTTCGAAAGCCTGTTGGAGAAGATTCGCGCTGCAGGCGAGCCCACGCGGCTGCGCCTTTTGGCGCTCCTGCGCCATCAGGACCTCTCGGTCGGCGAACTGGTCCAGGTCCTGGGCCAGAGCCAGCCGCGGTTGTCCCATCATCTCAAGGTCTTGTCCGAATCCGGCCTCGCAGAGCGCTTGCCGGAAGGAGCATTTGTCTTCTACCGTGCCGCCCGCAGCGGGCCGGGCCGGGACCTTCTTGAGACACTTTTTGACTCACTCGGCCCTGATGTTGCCGAGTTCCAGGCTGATCTGGAACGCTTGCGGACCGTCATGGCCGGCCGGGCGGCATCTGCTGAGGCGTATTTCTCAAGTATCGCGGAGACCTGGGATACAGTGCGGAGCCTGCATTATCCGAACGAAGCCATCGAGGCCGCGCTGCTTGATCTCGCCGGGCCGGGGCCGTTTCATCGGCTGATCGATTTCGGCACCGGGACCGGCCGGATGCTGGCCTTGTTCGGCCCGCGCGTAACCGAAGCCGAGGGCATCGATTTCAGCCACCGGATGCTGACGGTTGCCCGCGCGAATCTCGAAAGTGCCGGCATCCGGAACGCCCGCGTCCGGTTCGGCAATGTCACATCAGTGCCGTTTGGCGATGCCAGTGCCGACCTCGTCATCATTCATCAGGTGTTGCATTTCCTCGACGCGCCGGCCGATGCAATTCTCGAAGCGGCGCGCGTGCTTGCGCCTGGCGGCAAGCTGCTGATTATCGATTTTGCCCCGCACGATCTGGAATTTCTGCGCGCCGATCACGGGCACCATCGTCTCGGTGTGCGTCACGACGCCCTGGAGAGCTGGGCGGATGAAGCCGGCCTTAGCCTTGATCCGCCACGAAGC
>CAYQRX010000003.1:0-25268 GCA_964419865.1 uncultured Hyphomonas sp.
CCCGGCCTCGTCGAGCGAATCGAGCGCTTCGTCGGCAAAGCTGCCCATCAGAAGATCGAGTTCACGGAAGCCGCGGCGCCAGGCCCGGAATTTCAGCTTGCTGCGGCGGGCTTCTTCCATCTGGCGCCTGTTCCTTCTGGGGCTAGCAGAAAACTCCAACGGCGTTGGAGTTTTGTTGGAGGATATTCCTGCCTCGTTGGAGGAATGGTTGGAGTTTTTTCGCGCCCTTATCCACGCAGGCAGGCACGCGCCTATCCACCTAGTTTCGCCGCCCGTGAAAGGCAATTCAGCGCCCGCAGATTGTTCCGCGCCGCGCACGCGCCTAGAGTTGCCCGCGATGCGGGACGAGCGACTCTTTCCCTTGTTTGAAGGCCTTGAGACGCTCTCCGGCGTCGGCCCGAAACTGACGCCGCTGCTGCAGAAACTGGTGGATGGAAAGACGGTCTGGGACCTCCTCCTCCACCTGCCCGACCGCTGGCTCGACCGGCGCGTGCGCGCGAGTTTCGAGGAAACTGCGCCCGGCGAGGTGGTCACCGTCCAGGGCGAGGTGCATGCCTACCACCAGCCCTATAATGATAAATCCCCGCACCGCGTGCAGCTCGTTGATTCAACTGGATTTCTGACCCTCGCCTTCTTCCGCGCCGATCCGCGCTGGCTGAAATCCCAGTTCCCGATCGGGGCAACCCGCATCGTCTCCGGCAAGGTCGAGGAGTATCGCGGCGAACGCCAGATCACCCATCCGGACTTCGTGATCGACCCGGCCAAGGGCGAAGCGCCGCCCGCGGTGGAGCCGATCTATCCGCTGACCGCCGGCCTGACGAACCGCCGGGTGCATACGCTCGCGGTGCAGGCGCTGCAGCGTGTCCCGGACGATCTCGCCGAATGGGCCGACCCGCATCTGGTGGCGCAGAAGGGCTGGCCGGCCTTCAAGGCCGCGCTCGGCTGGCTGCATGATCCCCAGGCCTATGACGAGGCGGCCTTCGACCTTGCGCGTGAACGCCTTGCCTATGATGAGGCCCTGGCGCGGGAATCGGCCTTTGCGCTGGCCCAGGCGGCGCGGCGCCAGCGTCCGGCGCCGGTCATCAAGGCGCCGCCCAGCGCCTCGAACCGGGTGATGGACGCCCTGCCCTACAAGCCGACCGGCGCGCAGCTGCGGGCGATGGCAGACATTACGTCTGACCTCTCGCGCGGCTATCCGATGCGCCGCCTGCTGCAGGGCGATGTCGGCTCCGGCAAGACGCTGGTGGCGGCGCTGGCGGCGGTTGAAGCGGCTTCCGCCGGCTTTCAAGCCGCCTTCATGGCGCCGACCGAAGTCCTCGCACGCCAGCAGTTCGACACGCTCGACACGCTGCTCTCGCCGCTCGGCTATTCGGTCGCCGCCCTTTCCGGCCGCGACAAGGGCCATGCCCGCGAGGCGACGATCATGGGGCTCGCCGACGGGTCGATCCAGATTGCCGCGGGCACCCATGCGCTGGTTCAGGAAGCTGTGAGTTTCCGCAATCTCGGCCTCATCATCGTCGATGAACAGCACCGGTTCGGCGTATCCGACCGGATGCGCCTCGCCGGCAAGGGGACGAGCCCGCACATGCTGGTGATGAGCGCCACACCGATCCCGCGCACGCTCGCGCAGGCGGTCCACGGCGATCTCGATGTCTCGATCCTTGACGAGAAGCCGCCGGGCCGCCGGCCGGTGGAGACCCGCGCCGTGCCGGATACACGCCTTGAGGATGTGGTTGAGGCGGTCGGGCGCGCGGTGAAGCGGGGCGAGCGGGCCTTCTGGGTCTGTCCCCGCGTCGATGCCGATGAGGACGACTCCTCCGCCGTCGCCCGTCATGCGGCGCTGGAGGATGAGCTTGGCGTCCGCATCGGGCTCGTGCACGGGCGGATGAAACCATCTGAGAAGGATACGGCGCTGGAAGACTTCCGCACCGGCCAGACGCGTATCCTCGTGGCCACGACGGTGATCGAAGTCGGTGTTGATGTTCCGGAGGCGACCATCATGGTGATCGAGCGGGCCGAGGGCTTCGGCCTCGCCCAGCTGCACCAGCTTCGCGGCCGGGTCGGGCGGGGCGACAAGCCGTCCTACTGCCTTCTGCTCTACCGACCGCCTCTCGGAGACACCGCGCGCGAACGCCTCGACACGCTGCGCCGCACCGAAGACGGGTTCGAGATTGCCGAGGCCGATTTCCGGCTGCGCGGCGCCGGCGACGTTCTCGGCGTGCGCCAGGCTGGCCTAACAGACTACCGGATCATCGACCTGGCGCGCCATGGCGGGCTTCTGGCGATCGCGCGCAAGGATGCCGAGGCGGTGCTGGCCGCCGATCCGGAGCGCAAGGGTGCGCGCTGGCAGGCGCTGCGCCTTGCGCGGGAGCTGCTGACACCGCGGATCGTGCAGGGCGCCGAGGCTGGATCCTGAGCTTCAGGGTTCTTGGGGCGCGCCCGTCACGTTCGGCTCGGCGGGCACGACCGGCATCAGCTCCGGCACCACGAGGCCCGCCGACAGGATAACCTTGACGCCTTCCTCGATGGTCATGTCGAGCCGTTTGATCTGGCCCTCGGGCACATAGAGCAGGAAACCCGATGTCGGGTTCGGTGTCGTGGGGACGAACACGCCGATATAGTTCTCCCCCAGCTTCGCCCGGATGACTCCTTTTGCCGACCCGGACACAAAGCCCACCGCCCATGTGTCCTGACGCGGATATTGGACCATCACCACTTCATCGAACTGGCCGGTCGCATTGTTCTGGAACACATCGGTGATCTGCTTGAAGGCGGAATAGACCGAGCGGACAACCGGGATGCCGAGAATGATCCGGTCGCTGAGCCTGACAAAATACCGGCCCAGAAAGTTGGTCGTGACCGCGCCAAGCAGCGTCAGGAACAGGAACAGGACGATCAGGCCGAAGCCCGGCACGGCATAGTCCAGATAAGTCTGCGGCTGCAGCGCAGGCGGCAGCAGCGGAACAACCCGCCTGTCGATCTCGCCGATCAGCCAGCTGAGCAGCATGAAGGTGACGACGACCGGCAATGCGAGCAGCATCCCGGCCATGAACCGGGCCTGAAGCCAGGCCGCCAGGCCAGGCTTCTTCGGTTTGGCAACTTCGATCAGTCCGAAGTCGGGCTTTTCATTCTCGCTCATGCACTGCCCCTCTGACACCTGCGGGTTACTCTGCGTTACCGCTTGGCGTGGTTCTTCTTCCGCGCAATTGTGGCCAAGATGGGAACCGAGACCAAACTAGAAAAGGCCCTGTGTGACTGGGCCAGTGAGCATTATGGCGCAGGGGCTGCAATTGCGGGCCTGAAACGCCTGTCGGGCGGCGCGAGTCAGGAAACCTGGGCGTTTGAAGCCGGGCCGGAGGGCGGCCGCGAGGCGCTGATTCTGCGCCGGGCACCGGGCGGTGTGGCCGCAGCGCGCAGCTCCGAAGCGATTACCCTGGCGACCGAGGCTGCGCTGCTTCTGGCGACGGCCAAGGCCGGTGTGCGTGTGCCCGGCGTGCTGCATGTCTCACCGCCGGGATCGGCCCTCGGCGAAGCCTTCATCATGAACCGGGTCGAGGGAGAGACCATCGGCCGGAAAATCCTGCGTGATGCGGAATTCGCCGGCGCCCGGAGCCGGCTGACCCGCGATTGCGGCGAGGCGCTGGCGCGCATCCATTCGGTGCCGCCAGGCGGGCTGCCCGACCTGCCGCGCAGTCTCGGGCGTGACCAGATCGACAAGTATGAAGCCATCTATCGCAGCTTTGACCTGCCCCGGCCTGTATTTGAACTGGCCTTTGCCTGGCTTAAGGCGAACGAGCCGGAGCCGGCCGCGCCGGTGCTGGTGCATGGCGACTTCCGGCTCGGCAATCTGATCGTGGATGCGGGCGGGCTCGGCGCCGTACTCGACTGGGAACTCGCCCATATCGGCGACCCGCGGGAAGACATCGCCTGGATCTGCGTCAACTCCTGGCGCTTCGGCCAGACGGAAAACCGAGTCGGCGGCTTTGGCGATCTGGGCGAGATGCTGGAGGCCTACGCTGCTGCAGGCGGCGCGCGCTACCGCCCCGCCGATATCGACTGGTGGGAAATTCTCGGCAGCCTGAAATGGGGCGTGATGTGCATGATCATGTATTCCGCCTTCAAGACCGGGGCAGATCCCAGCGTCGAGCGGGCCGCCATCGGCCGGCGCGTGTCGGAAACCGAGATCGACCTCATCAACCTGTTTGAAGGACTGGGCCGCCATGCATGATGCCCCATCGGCCAAGGAACTGATCGAAGCGGTCAAATCCTTCATCGACAAGACGGCGATGGTGCAGCTGAGCGGGCACGCCGCCTTTCACGCCCGCGTCGCCTCCAATGCGCTCGCCACGGTGCTTCGTGAGCTGGAACAGCGCCCGGAAGCGGAGACGGCAGAGCGGGCGCGGCTGCAGGCGCTGCTGGCCTCGCAGGAACAGGACGTGGCCCGGCTCAACCGGACCCTTTGTGATGAAATTCGCGCCGGGCGGGTTGACCTCGCGACGCCGGGCCTGTTGACCCACCTAAAATCGACCACAATTGCGCAATTGTCTGTCGATCAACCGGGCTATTCGGGACTTCGGACCGCAGCCCGCTGAAACTGCGAGGTGGCGATGCGAAAAGTTCTGGGAATTGCGGTGGCGGTCGCGCTTGTGTCAGTCGGCGGCGCCGCCGCGCTCTGGTATCTGAATACCGCCCGCGCTCCGGAACCGGTCCTGCTTGATCCTTATGACTACAGCCTCGCCGAAAGCTGGCATGCCCGGCCCGATCCGGCTCCGCCCCCGGTCTGGGAAGGCGGATGGGCCACCGATGTCATCCTTCTGCTGAGCCCGGACGCCCGCCGTGCGCCGGAGGCCTATGCCGAGGCGCTTTCGACCTTCGGCCCGGTCTATGCGCCGAAGCTGCGCGGCGCCGAGTTCAGTGAGGACGCCGCCGCCGTGCTGCGCGGTTATCTGGACGAGGACAATAATGGCCGCGCCCTGGTCATCGCCAGCGACCGGCCACTGCCCGCCGCCGCCACGGCGGTGATCAACAGCGATTCGATGGTGCGTGCGCGTTTCGCCGGCGTTCTTCTGCTTGATGGTCAGGAAACCGCCTTCGCCGCTGGCGTTTCGCCAGGCAGCATCTGTTCAGACCGGTTCGGGGCTGGCGAGGTCTGCGCCGCGCCGGTTGATGTCCGCCGCACCGACGGCGTCTGGGTCGTTGCCGGGGACGGCCCGCCCGGCGGCGCTGTCATCGAGGGGTTCGAGGAGTGGCTGGACGAGAGCGCGCCGAAGCTGGCGGAACCGCTGGGCGAGCTTGAGGAGATCGAGATCATCGACATCCGCCGGCCCGGCCAGACCGACGACTAGGAGGCTTTCGCGGCGGGCTGGTTTTCCGGCGCGGCGCGGATGAAGGCATCGAGCGCGCGGCAACGGTCATCGATTTCGGTCAGGCGGGGGTAAGCCGCGAGGTCCACCTTGAAGCGGCGCGCATTCGCCACCTGCGGAATGAGCGCTATCTCGGCAATGCCGGGCGCATCGCCGAACAGGAAAGGTCCGCCAGGGAGCGCGGCGGCGACGGTCTCCAGCGCATCGAAGCCGCGCACGATCCACTCCGCATACCAGCGCGATATCGCCGCCTCGTCAGCGCCGAACTCCTCCCGCAGATAGGCAAGCGGGCTCAGATTATTGAGCGGATGAATGTCGCAGGCGATTGTGTCCGCAAAGGCTCGCGCCTCCAGACGCCGCCATGGGTCGCTGGGCAGCAATGCGGGGCCAGATAGCGTCTCATCGATCCATTCGATGATCGCCATGGACTGGCCTGCAATCCGTCCGTCCACCTCAATCGAGGGTACGCGCATCTGCGGGTTCACGCCGCGGTAGTCATCCGCCTTCTGTTCATCGGCTCCGGGAAGGATATTGACCGGCACCAGGCTGTAGTCGGCGCCCTTGAGGTTGAGCGCGATGCGCACGCGGTAGGCGGCCGATGAGCGCCAGTAGTCGTATAGCCGGATCATGCCAGGGCCTCCATGTCGAGCAAGCCGAGCAGGGCTTCGCGCGCGATGCGGCACTCATCGGCGAAGGCCGGATCGGCAAGATCGGCCGGCGACAGACGGTCCCGATAGGTCCGCCGGACGGTATCCTGCAATGCATCGATCAGCTCATCATCGAGCAGCACGCCCGGATGACAGGCGGCAAGCTCAGGCTCCGTCATCACCACGCGCAGGCGCAGGCAGGCCGGTCCGCCACCATTGCGCATGGACTGACGCACATCGACGAACTCCACCCGGCCGATCGGCCCGTTGCCGGAGACCAGTTGCTGGCAATAACGCCGGGTGGATTCCGTCTCCTGAACTTCGGTTGGGGCGATCAGGGTCAGGCGGTCTTCGTCCGGGAGCGAAAGAAGCTGGGAATTGAAGAGATAGGACCGGATGGCATCGGGCAGCGGCACATCGGCCTCCGGCACCATCACCGGTTTCAGCTCGAACAGCCCGCCGGCAGCGCGGCGCAGGGCATCCAGCGTTGCAGCGGTATCCTCGAACGCAGCCTCGTGAAAGAACAGCGTGTCGAGCGCGCCGACACAGACGACATCATTATGGAAGGCGCCGGCCTCGATGGCGCGCCTTGACTGGCGGGCAAATACTGTCCGCGCCGGATCAATGCCGTGCGCTCTTGCCACCGATTCCGAGGCAAGACGGGTCTGGCGGGCTGGAAAGCCGGCCGTCGTCTCTCCGGCCTCGCGTCCGAACACGAACAATTCCACCCCGGGCGCGCCATGCGCGCTGCAAAGGCGAACGTGATTGGCCGCCCCTTCATCGGAGAAATCCGAATGTTCCGGCAGCGCGCCGTGTACGGCAAAGTGCTCATCGCTGGAGAAGATCGAGATGAGAGACGCGGTTGTATCGGGATGTTCGAGGCTGCGATGCAGCATGGTCGAGAGATTGGCCGGCGTGAAATGCAGGCGGCCATCGGCCGTATCGGCCGAGGGGGAAACGGTGGCGGCGTTGGCCGTCCACATGGAGCTCGCCGAATAGGCCGCCTTCAGGAGCAGAGGGGCCGAACGGGCGGCGGCCTCGATGATCTGCGCATCGCTGCCGCCGAAACCGGCCGAGACCAGAAGATCGAAGTTCGGCCGAGGCAGCGGCGGCAGGACGCCCTGCACCAGTCCGGCGCGCAGCAGCATGCGCATCTTCTCGAGGCCCTGGACGGCTGCTTCGCGCGGGTTTGACACATCACCGGCATTCTTCGCGCTGGCGAGATTTCCGTCGGACAGGCCGCCATAATTGTGGCTGGGCCCGATCAGTCCGTCGAAATTGACCTCAACCGCGCCGCTCATGCGCGGGCCCCGACAATCCACGCCGCCGCCTTCAGATGCGTGCGACCGTCCGGTCCTGCCAGTTCGCTGACGCGCGCCTCGACCGCTGCGCGGATCGGCGCAAGATCCACGCCCTGCTCGGCAATCGCGCGGGCGAGCGGACCGATTTCGAGCATGAAGTCGGCCGTTTCATCTGCCGAGTGACCCGGCAGGGCGATCTCGCCATTCCACGGCGTGATCGTGACATCGGACCATCCGCTATCGGATAATATGTTGCGGACATGATCGGCGTCCCCGAAAGCGAAGGGTCCCGGCGCGGCCGGTTCCGGCATCGTTGGCGGTGCGGCGAGCAGGGGCAAGGCTGCCTGAAGCGGCAGGAGCGCCCATTCATTTTCCGCCAGCGGCCGCCAGCAGGCAAAGCTGAGCCGGCCATCCTTGCGCAGGCTGGCGCGGATATTGGCGAACGCCGCTACCGGATCTGCAAAGAACATCACGCCGAACCGGGAGACGGCGACATCCACCGGCGCCTTCGGCCGCCATTCAGAAGCGTCCGCGACCACGAATTCGGCCTGCGCGCCCACCGCCGCGACGCGCCGGCGCGCGAGATTGACCAGCGGTTCGGATACATCGACACCTGTGACTGAGACATTGATCGCCGCTGCCGAGATCGCGAGCGCCAGCGCCCCTGCCCCGCAGCCGATATCAAGAACCGTGCTCCCCGGTTGCAGAGCGAGACCTCCAAGGACGGCCTCGGCAAACGGCGCGAGCATAACGTCCAGCCGGTCGGCATCACGGACCCATTTCTGCCCTGCCGGTCCGTTCCAGTAATCGATCTGGGCCGTGTTATCCATTCGCTCGTCCTTCTCTCATTTAGGAAAACCCGGCGCCTCCATTCGGGCCGCTTTCGGCGCCAGCTGGCTTGCCTGCGGCCAGGCGCAGTAGTCTGCCGCGTAATAGGCTCCGGGCCGGAAATTCCCCGACAGACCGGGGCCACCGAAGGGCATGGCGCCGCTTGCGCCGGCGGTCGGGCGGTTCCGGTTGAGGATACCGGCGCGGATGTCGCGCAGGGCGATCTCCCAGAGTGCGTCGTCATCTGAGATGAGCCCGCCGGACAGGCCGTATTTCGTCGCATTGGCACGCTCGATGGCGGCTTCGAAGGATTTCACGCGATAGATCTGGATGAGCGGCCCGAACAGTTCCTCATCCGGAATGTCTGAAGCCTCCGTTACATCGACGATGCCCGGCGTTACGAATCCGCCGCCCCGCTCCGTTAATTTCAGAGAACGGAGGGATTTTGCGCCTTTCGAGACCAGCATGTCGTGAAACGCCACTGCCTGAGCTGCTGCCTGCGGTGATACAAGCGGGCCCATGAAGATGTCCGGCTCGTTCCATGCACCGATCCGGATGCCGGCCGCGCGATCGGCCATCGCATCAACCACCGCATCGCCGAAGCTGCCTTCCGGCAGGATCAGACGGCGCGCGCAGGAACAGCGCTGCCCCGTCGTGAGATAGGCAGACTGTGCGGCTATGTCCGCAGCGGCTGCAACATCCGCCGGCTCCCAAACGATCAACGGATTGTTGCCGCCCATTTCGAGGGCAAGGATGACATCCGGGCGGCCGCCAAAATGCCGGTGGAAGAAGACGCCGGTCGCCGCCGAGCCCGTGAAGAGGAGGCCGTTGATCGGCTGATCGATCAGCGCGGCGCCGGTATCGCGGCCGCCATGGACGATGTTGACGCAGCCGTGGGGCAAACCTGCCGCTTCGAATGACTCTGCCATCAGAGCGGCGACCGAGGGTGCCAGCTCCGAAGGCTTGAAAACGCAGGTGTTGCCCGCCAGCAGCGCCGGGACGATATGGCCGTTCGGCAGATGGCCCGGGAAGTTGAAGGGGCCGAAAACGGCCATGACGCCATGCGGCCTGTGTGTCAGGCGTGCTGATCCAAACGCGGCCGCTTCTTCCCGCTCGCCCGCACGCTCCTTGAGGGCGGCGATGGACACGGCAATCTTGGCCTTCATCGTGGCGGCTTCGCCGCGGGAATCCCAGAACGCCTTGCCCATATCGCGGCTGATCGCCTCGGCGATGGCGTCGCTGCGCTTGCCGATTTCCGCCGCATAGGCCTCAAGGATGGAAATGCGCTCCGCAGGCGCACGCCGCGACCAGCCGGCAAATGCCCGGCGCGCCGAGGCCACCGCGTCATTCACATCATCCGGGCCAGCGGCAGCGCCCTGCCAGCTGACCTCACCGGTCGCGGGGCAGGTCTTGGAGAAAGCGGGGCCGCTTCCGGCACGCCACCTGCCATCGATATAGACACCGTCAGACATTTACTTACTCCGTACCCAGACCCTTGCCGGCATACCCGGCTTGAGGCGCAGGGCATCCAGCACATCCGGCGCGGCGACCAGACCCGCTTCGCCCTTTGCAACGAAGCGGCCGAGTGTCACCCTGAAATCCGGAAGACGGTTGCTCGACAGGAGGCCCTGGCGGGCGTCCGGATTGCCCTCGACTTCACCGGCCTCAACCGTGACGATCCGGCTCTCCTGGATCGTGCGGATGTGCCGGCGCTGCGCAGCGACCAGCGGCCCGCCATCAAAGATGTCGACCGTGCGATCAAACTCGAAGCCTTCCCATTGCAACAGCTTGTAGGCGCCGACACCATCGGAATGGCAGCGTCCGATCACCTCGCGCGCCTCGGGCGGCAACAGGTCCACATAGATCGGATAGCGCGGCATCAGGTCCATGATGAACTGATTGTCGGTGGTGGCCGACAGTCGGTCGGCTTCGGCGAAATCCATCCGGAAGAAATGCCGGCCCAGACACTCCCAGAAAGGCGAGACACCCTCGTCATCGACAACGCCGCGCAGCTCGGCCAGGACCTTGTCGCTGAAACGCTCCGGCGCCGCGGCCATCAGCAGATAGCGCGACTGAGCAGCAAGCCGGCCTGCCCCGCCGCCGCGATGGTCGGGCTTGAGAAACAATGTGCCGACTTCGGTGAAACCGACATACTCATTCGTCAGCACCAGCGCATCCATGTCGAAGCGGAGATTGCCGGCGGCATGGCTCGCCTGGGCCAGCGTGATGATGCGGTAATTGAAAAATGGCTGATCGATGCCGGTGCCGGCCTTGACGGCGGAGCAGCCGACGACCTGGCCGGTCGGCACATGCTCCATCATCATCAGATACTTTCCGTACTGAAGGTTCTTCTGGCGCCCATGGAAGGCGCGCTCGGACTTGTCGAGACGCTCCGTGAGGATCGGCTCATCAACCGGCAGGCTTGTGAACCCCGGCCCCGACAGCTCGGCCAGCTCCATCAGCGCGCCGAGGTCGTCGAGCCGCGACGGGCGCATCACATAGCTGGTGCTCATCCCCCGCGCCCCATCAGCTCCTTGATGCGCCGCCCGTCGAGGCGGCCATCCGCTAGCCGGTTGAGAATCAGCGCTGACAGAAGGGCACGCTCAGCGAAGCTCTCTGTAATGACGAATTCCTCGCTCGAATGTATCCGGCCACCGCGCACACCGAGCGTATCCACATTGGGCACGCCCGCCGCAAAGATGTTGTTCCCCTCGCAGACACCGCCAGTGTCGACGAATTCAAGATCCAGCCCGATGGCCTGACCGGTTGCGTGCACGGCGTCGAACAATGCCTGCTGGGCCGCATTGCGGGGTTTCGGCGGACGGTAGAAGCCGCCATGAAGATGGCCATGGATGCCATCGCGGGCAGCGGCCTTCGCGAACAGGCGCTGCACCTGCGCTGTTGCCCAGGCGGAGGCGTCGGCGTCGGGCGCGCGCGCGCCGAAGCGGACAACCGCCAGGTCGGGCACGATATTGACCGGGCTTCCCCCCTCGATGGCGCCGACATTGAACGTCACGCCGTCGCGCTTTCCGTTCAGCCCCTCCAGGCCGACAACCAGTTCGGCAGCCGCCTCGATGGCGCTGCGCCCTTCTTCCTTTGCACGCCCGGCATGTGCCGCGCGGCCATGCAGCACGATGTCGAAAACCGCCGAGCCTTTCCGCCCGCCCGACATGGCGCCCGTCTCCATCGCCGGCTCATAGGTCATGCCAATCTGCGCGCCCGACCGAGCCGCCGCGGTCAGCGCGCCGGCACTGGCGAAGTTTCCGATTTCCTCATCCGGCGTAATGACGATCCTATAGCCGAGCCGGTCGCGAAGGGGACCCGCCTCGAAGGCTTTCAGCGCTTCCAGCATCAGGCTGAGGCCGCCTTTCATGTCCGCCATGCCGGGGCCGTTGATCTGGCCGTTGCCAAGATCGCGGATCGTCTCGAAGGTCCCGGGCGGAAAGACCGTGTCGTAATGGCCGGACATCACCACCTGGACGGGCGCACCCGGCCGGGCGGCGACCTCAATGATCGGGCCGGTGTGCATCTCGGTGACCTTGCCGTCGGCGCCGACCGAATCAAAGCCCGGCCCATCCATGAGCCGCACATTCGCATCAAGCGCCGCAAACGCATCTACCAGGATTGGCGCCAGCGTTCTCAGACCGGCAATATTGTAGCTGCCCGTATTTATTGCGGACCAGGCCTGTGTGCGGGCCACCATATCGCCGGCAGCCGAGGCAAGACGCTCGCGGGCCGCCTCGTCTTCGGGGGAAAGTTTACTGAGTTCGTTCATGGCTCTTGGTTTCACAGCTGAGCGTGGGCGGCAAGCCCGCGCCCTTACCCGGCGAAAACAAAACGGCCCGGCATACATGCCGGGCCGTTCTTTTTTTGAGACGTGATCTCGTCTTACTGGACGATGATCGTGACTTCCGAGCGGCGGTTCAGAGGCTCGCGAACACCGTCGCGCGTGTCTCTGGCCAGCTGGGTCTCACCTTTACCGTCGCGGCTGATGATATCCGTAGGGATACCGCGCTGGGTCAGGGCGTTGGCAACCACGTCCGCACGGCGAACCGAGAGGCGCTGGTTATAGTCCGCACTGCCCGACGTATCGGTGTGACCGACGATCGTCACCGAACCCGGCGTACAGCCGTCGACCGAGCGGATGTTCGCAACAGCCTGATCGACAACCGCAGACGCCTGGCTCGTCAGATCCGAGCTGTCCCACTCGAAGTAGACCACGAACTCCTGGCTGAGTGCCGAACACTGCTGAGCCAGCGGAGGCGCAACCTCCTCAGGCGGAGGCGGCGGAGGCGGCGGAGGCGGCGGCGGAGGCGGGGGCGGCGGCGGAGGCGGGGGCGGAGGCGGAGGCGGAGGCGGCGGAGGTGCGCCAAACGCGTAACGCACGCCGAGCGTCGCCGTGTGATCCTGATAGTTCACAGTGTAAGGCACACCGCCGTGTTTGCCGTCGAAATCCAGGTCATCGACCCAGAAATACTTGTAGCCAAGATCGAGCTTGAGACGCTCGCTCATCTTGAAGCCGACACCAAGCAGACCTTGATACGCCACGCCGGTTGCTTTGTCAGAGAAGCCGTTAAGGGCATGACGGTCGCCGCCAGCAATCAGGACCCGGTTCGATGCTTTCGCGTTAACGCGCGCACCACCAATACCCAGACCGATATACGGCTGGATCGTGCCCTGCTTGTTGAAGTCATAGAGACCATTGACCATCAGGTCGGTGACATCGACATATCCGCTCGGGAAGGCAGTGCTGCCGGGCAGCGGCCCGTTTGTGGTGGTCGGCACATCCAACGAACCGCCACGCTTTCCAAGGACGCCTTCAAGGCGAAGGCCGTTTTCGAAGGCATATCCAAGACCTAGAGCGCCGCCGAGATTCTCTTTTGCATCGGAATCATCCGGAATGCTGCCAATCGAATCAGCCGTCGCATCGTGGTCCACAGTGCCGTCGAAGCTGTACTGAACGTCGCCGCGGGCATACCAGCCGTCCTGGGCGTGTGCAGTGGCGCCGACCGACGCCAGAGCGGCCGCGGCGGTCGCGCACAATAGAGTTTTCTTCATACTCAATCCCCTTATGTGTGCCGAACGACGGGATTGTCCTCGGCCGCAGGTTCATACGGTCTGAGCCGCATGCTTTGGTGTTAAACGTTTTTTCCCCCGTCCGCGAGCATTTTTCAGTGGCTTGCGCTCGATTCCGGTGGAAATTTTCGCCTACCGAGACCCATTTGCAACAGGTTCGGCAAGACAGTCAAACTACGGTTTGGTGATGCCCCGCAATCGACGCAATTCCAACGCCGCCCCGCCACAATGGTTCCGGCGCACTCGGAAAATTTCCAAAGTCATTGGGAAGCCGGCCCGGGTGATGCCCTGCGAAGCGGGTCAGCAGCACTGAGTTCCCGATTCGGCACAGGCAATCAGCGGCTATGACGGAAGGGAGATGGTACCGCCTCCCCGGTTTGAACGGGGGACCTCTAGATCCACAATCTAGCGCTCTAACCAACTGAGCTAAGGCGGCATCCTTTCCGGCGACATACAGTCACCGGGGGTGTCTTTCAAGCGGTCAGTCACCTATCGCGGCGAGGCGCTGGCCGCTTCGGTCTCAGAGCTTCACAACCTGGTCGAATTCCAGATCGACCGGCGTGCCGCGGCCGAAGATCGACACGGTTACCTTCAGGCGGCCATGCGCTTCGTCGATCTCCTCGACAGCGCCCTCGAAGCCCTGGAACGGGCCGTCATTGACCTGGACCTGCTCGCCGATCTCGAAGCTGATCTTCGGACGCGGACGCTCGGCCGACACATCGGTCGACTTGCCGAGAATCCGGTCAACTTCGCGCTGGCGAACCGGAAGGGGTTTCTTGCCGCCTTCAGCGCCGAGGAAACCCGAGACTTTCGGCGTGTCCTTGACCAGGTGATAGATATCGTCGGTCAGCTGCGCCTTCATCAGGACATAACCCGGGAAGAAGCGCTTCTCGACCGTCTTCTTCTTGCCGCGGGCCACCTCGACAACCTCTTCGGTCGGCACCTCGATCTCTTCGATCAGGTGCATCAGCCCCTTGCGCTCGGCCTGCTCACGGATCGTGGCGGCCACCTTCTTCTCGAAGTTGGAATAAGCGTGGACGATATACCACTTGGCTTCAGACATGGGGCGGACGCGCTCCGGAGAAACAGGATTGGCCGCGGACACCTCAGGCGCCGCGGACGAAATTCACGAACAGGGTTATGACCGTATCGGTCAGGAAAAGGAAGATTGCGATCAGGATCGACATGATGAGCACGAAGATCGTCGCCTGGATCGTCTCCTGGCGCGAGGTCCACGTCACCTTGTTGCCTTCCGCGCGCACCTGGCGGGCGAAGGTCAGCGGTCCGATGCGCTTTTTCTTTTCCTTCTGGTCCTTATCGGCCATGTCACCACTCACTTGAAAGGCGGGCGATTAGCCCGTTTGGACGCCCGCGTCCACGGCAAATATGCATGGAATCCGCCGTAAAGGCGTCAGTCCGGTGCAGATGTGAGGCAGATGCAGGGGTGAAACAACCCCTTGCCTGTCTTCATATCACGCATTCCGCGGTTTGCCGAACAGACGCGGCGGCAGGCCCGGCACATCCACCTCCACCGCGAACAGGCTGCCGGACAGCGGCCGGGCATCCAGTTGCGGGAAGCTGAGGCCGGTCCGGGCGGTGGTGATGAACAGGGTGCGCATGTCCTTGCCGCCAATCGCGCAGCCCGTCGGAAGCGGCGCGGCCAGGATGATGGTCTTGTCGATCTCGCCATCAGGGGTGAATCGGACGACCCGCGAGGCACCGTGCAGACAGGTCCACAGCCCCCCCTCGCTGTCGACGGTGGAACCGCACGGCAGACCGCCCAGCTCATGCGTGAAGGCAAAGGTGCGCCGGCCGGACAGCGCGCCGGTTTGCGGATCAACGTCAAAGGCGAGGATTTCCGCCTCGGCCGTGTCGCAGGTGTAGAAGGTGCGCCCATCCGGCGAAAACTGCATGGTGCGTGTAATCAGGACAGACGGCAGGCGGAGCTGCGTCACCGACCGGTCGGCACCGTAACGGTAGTAGACGCCGCTCGGTTCGCGCTCGGCATCGTCCATCGTGCCGAACCAGAAGGCGCCATCTGGTGCGACCCCGCCATCGCTGGTGCGGTTGCCGGGCGGCTCGTCCGGCAGGGTGCATAGGCGCTCATAGACCTCGCTTGCGGGATCGAAAAAGCCGATCTCGCGGTCCGCCGCCATCAGGAGGAGACCGTCATAGAGCGCCAGGCTGCTGGCCTTGACCGGCAGGTCATAGCGCCGGGTGTTGCCGGTCCTCGGATTGTAGCGATGCAGCTTTGCCCGGCGCACATCGACCCACCAGAGAAACCCCTCAGTCGGGCTCCACAGCGGCGCCTCGCCCTGCAGGCAGCCGGTGGGTGCAACACATTCCGGGGACAACATCATGGCAGGCGGACCATCTCTGTAACCGTTCGCGGGGGCTTAATCCTGACCGAGCAGGCCCGCAAGGTCGGCCAGTTCAAACAGGCCGTCCTGCACAGCGTCGGTTGCGGAAATCTCATCGACCTCGACGCCGAGCGCATCAAAGGCGAGGCCATAGGCTTCCAGCAGCGGGTCATCGGCGACCAGCAGCACCTCATCGCCGGGATCGTAATGCGCGGCGACGTCGCAGCCGATCAACAGGCCAGTCAAGGCGGCGGCCTTATGCTCCGGATTGAGCCGGCCCGTCTGAACCGCCGCCTCAATGGCAAACACAGGCGGGCGGCGGCCGGTGTCGAGGGCCGCCTCTACCCATTCGCGGAAGACATCGGCGCTGAAGGTCTGTGCCGGCGCCCCCGGCCGCAGCGCCAGGCTCCCGCCGGCCAGCAGGAGATCGCGCAATTCTATGGTGATTTCGGTGGCTAGCCGGGCGATACGCCCGTGCTCGAGCCGGGCATGGCGGGTATGGCGCCGGGCAATGCAGACCGCGCCATGGTCGTCCTCAAGCCCTGCCAGAATCGTCTCGGCGCCGCAGGACAGGTCCGGCGCAGAGGCCGGGCCGATCCATGGGACCACGTGCAATCCCTCAACGGCCAACAAGGTGTCAGCGATGGCCGGCAGGGTGACAGGAAGGGTCAGCGGCGGGCCAATCCGGGACAATTCAGGACAGATGAGCGACAGGACGCCGATCTCCCCGGATGCGATGACCGGCACCTCGGGCGCGGCCCCGAACCATTCCGCCAGATGATACCTCGTGCGGGCGGCGAATTCGGCAGGCTCCGGCCGGCGGGGCTCGTTCATGACGGCAGAGGAGAGTACCTCCCCCTCACCATCGAACGCCCAGGCCGACAGCCGGGCCCCGGACCATTCAACGCCGATCAGCGCGAGCGTCTCTGTCATCTCTTCCCTGTCCCGCTCATGCTCCCTACCCTCTGGGCCAGCGAGTGCCCGCTTGCAAGCCGCAAGATGCCCTCCCACCCTTGCCGGACAGCACAGCGGCCGTAAACACGGCGTGAGGAATATGGGAGCCTTCCAATGTCCAAAGCCGCGACCCGGCCCCAACCGGCCGCCGAAGGTCTCGAGACCCTGATCGACATTATGGCGCGGCTGCGCACGCCGGTGACGGGATGCCCCTGGGATCTGGAACAGACCTTTGCCACCATCGCCCCCTACACGATCGAGGAGGCCTATGAAGTGGCCGATGCCATCGACCGCGGCGACATGACCGAACTTCGCGAGGAACTGGGTGACTTGCTGTTTCAGGTGATCTTCCACAGCCGGATGGCCGAGGAGGCAGGTGCCTTTGCGCTGGCGGATGTCGTGCACGCGATCAATGACAAGATGATTCGCCGCCATCCCCATGTCTTCGAGGCCGCCGACGGGCGCGACGCTGACGGGCAGACGGCCGCATGGGAAGAGATGAAAGCGGCCGAACGCGCAGCCAAGGGCCAGGCGGCAAAGGCGGCGAGTGCGCTCGATGGGGTCGCGCTGTCGCTGCCGGCCCTGCTGCGGGCGGAGAAGTTGCAGAAGCGCGCCGCGCGCACCGGTTTCGACTGGACCGAAACCCCGCCGATCTTCGACAAGCTCACCGAAGAGGTCGAGGAAGTGAAGGAGGCGATGGCGAGTGGTGACGCCGATGCCATCGAGGACGAGATCGGGGACCTGTTGTTTGTGGCGGCCAATCTTGCGCGGCGGCTGTCGGTCGACCCCGAACAAGCGCTCAGGCGGGCGAATGCGAAATTCGAGCGCCGCTTTCGGGCCATGGAAGCGGCATCGGCTGCCGATGGCGTGGATTTCGCTGCGCTGAGCCTCGACGAGCAGGAAGCCTACTGGCAGGCCGTGAAGAAGGCGGAGCGGGAGTAGCAGGCTTCGGGAGCCCGCTTGATCCTTTCGCTTCGCTTAGGACAAGCGTGCGCGGAAAGGTCAGACCATCGTTAAGCCGGCCGCCAGATCCGGAAATTCGGCGCGGAACTGGCCGAGGCGTTCGGGGGCCAGGCGAACCGTGAGGTTTGCGCCGCCGTCATCCTGCTGCGTCTCACCCATGACTTCGCCGTTCTGATGGAGCCAGGCGCGGGCCTTGCCATCTGCCGGGCCAAGTGTGAGGTGAACTTCCGTCCGTCCCCGGAGGAGCGCTTTCTCGATCAGCGTCAGCAGATCGCCCAGCCCCTCCCCCGTGAGGGCAGAGACTGCCGCTGCCGGCGGGCTGTCGGCCGAAGCCGCCAGCGTGGTCATCGAGTCCCGGCGCTCCGGCGGCAGGGCGTCGATCTTGTTCCATGCTTCGATCATCGGCGGCAATGGCAGGCCGGACTCACTCTCCAGCCGCTCCAGCACCTGCATCACATCCTCCGCCTGCTCCAGATCGGAGGCGCTCGCCCGGTCGCGGACATGGACCAGAAGGTCCGCCTGCAGCGATTCCTCCAGCGTGGCCTGGAAGCTGTCGATCAGGTGGGTGGGCAGGTCTGTGATGAAACCAACCGTGTCGATCAGGGCCGCTTCGCCGAGTGTCGGCAGATCAAGCCGGCGGATGGTCGGGTCGAGCGTGGCGAACGGCATGTCCTTGGCAAAGACATCCGCCCCGGTCAGCCGGTTGAACAAGGTGGACTTGCCGGCATTCGTGTAGCCGACGAGGGCGACAACCGGCTTACCCGAGCGGCGACGGCCGGCGCGCTGCACAGCGCGGGTGCGTTTCACCTCATCGAGATCGCGCCGCAGGCGGAGGATCTTGTCGTCCAGCATCCGCCGGTCAGCCTCCAGCTGGCTTTCGCCGGGGCCTGAGAGAAAGCCGCCTCCGCCGCGCTGGCGCTCCAGGTGGGTCCATGTGCGCACAAGCCGCGAGCGCTCATATAGGAGGCGCGCCAGTTCGACCTGCAGCCGGCCTTCTTTCGTCCGTGCCCGGAGGCCGAAGATTTCGAGGATCAACCCGGTGCGGTCGATGACCTTGACGCCGAGCCGCTTTTCCAGGTTGCGCTGCTGGACGGGCGTCAGGGCACCGTCGATGACTGCGAGGGTGCAGGCGTGTGCCTCGATGTCCTGCGCCATCCGGTCCAGCAGGCCGCCGGACAGGAGGTAGGAAGAATTCACAGCCCGGACATGGTCCGGACGGATGAATCCAAGCTCGCAGCCGAGCGCCTCAACGAGACCCGCCGTCTCTGACAAACGGTCCGGACCCGGCCTGTCCCGGGGCGTGAACCACGGGATGACGACGCCGGCAATTTCCGGCGCTGGGAGGCGGTCAATCAGCTTTTCGCTCAATCGGGATCAGTCTCCGTCCATTTCCTCATCGAAGAGCTGGACGGGCGCGCTCGGCGCGATGGTCGAGATGGCGTGCTTGTAGACGAGCTGCGGCGGGCGCCCGTCGCCCCGGAGCAGGACGCAAAAATTGTCAAACCATGTGACAACACCCTGAAGTTTCACGCCATTCACGAGGAAGACGGTCAGCGGTGTGCGCGATTTTCTGACAGCGTTGAGGAATGTGTCCTGGAGGTTCTGCTTCTTGTCGGCGGACATCAGTTTTTCTTTCTTGTTTTCGTTATCATGGTTCTGCGCAGCTAAGAGGGTTGCCTGCCCAGCGCAAGACCGTTCTCCCTTTACCCCCGCCAGAAGCTGAGGGAAAGGGCCGGAAGCACGGTCAGAATCTCGACCCTGCCCAAAAGCATGGCAAAAATGAGCAGAACCTGGCCGGGCGTGTCCATTCCGCGGGCAGCCTCGCCGACCAGCCCGCCCGAACTCGTCAGCGCGCCGATAGAGAGGCGCACGGCATCCTCGATCGGTGCTCCGAGAAAGGAAAACCCTGCCATGACGAGGATAACGGCCGCCACATAGCCGATGAAATAAACCCAGACACCAATCACGCTGCGCTCGTCCAGCTCCCGGTCGCGGAAACGGAAACTGAGGATCGAGCGGCGATAGCCGAGCTGGCGGAACTCCTGGCCGGCGCGCTGGCCGAGGACGATGAAGCGCGCAATCTTGATCCCGCCGGCCGCTGACAGGGCTGAGCCGCCAATCAGGCAAGGCAGAACCTGGATGGTGACCGGGATGGCGGCATCGCGCGCCCCTTCCGTCAACGGAAGGCCGGAGGTGGAAAGCGCCGAGACCGACCAGGCGAGGCTGTCGCCGAACGCCAGGCCGAGCGGCAGAAGCGCCAGGGCAAACAGCAGCGCCAGCCCCAGGAATACGGATGTTTCGGGATCCAGTATCATGGACTTCACCGCCCCAATCCTGAGCGGCAGCCAGACCGCAAGGCCCAGCGCTCCAAGCGCCATTCCAAAGGACATGACCAGCTGCGCCGCGATGCCCCGCGGCATCGCAAGGTCCATATCCGGCAGGACCAGACCTGTGGAAATCGCGCTGATGGCATTCGCCAGCGCCCGCGCGGGCGGCATGCCCGAGACCAGCAGAAGCAGCAGGACAAAGCCGAGGGTGATCGCAATCATCGTCCCGGCGGCGATATATATCCGCGGCATGGCATCGAAATAGCTCGACTCCGGCACGGTGAAGAGGACCGTTCGGTGGACACCGGGGCCGCCGAGATTGATCGCGGCGAAGACACCGGCGGCCATGACAACCGCCGCATAAGTGCCGAGAAGGTGGAGGATCGCGCGCCAGTAGATCAGGCTTTCCGGCCAGGTGTTGGCGGGGAAGCTGAGGATGGAATATCCGGTGGTCGTGAGGCAGGACGCCGCCTCAAACACTGCCGACACAACGGACTCATTGCCGACACCGAACACGAAGGGCATCGAAGCGGCGAACGGGGACAGCAGCCACCAGAGCAGGACGACCGCCAGCGCATCGGAAGGGCGCGCGGGCCGGGCCGGTTTAGGTGTCAGAAGGAGCAGGCTGGAGGCAAAGACCGAAATGCCGAGCGCCGTGCCGCCGAATGCGATGAGCTGCGGCGTCTCCCCCAGGAGGAATGCGACCAGCGCCCCGCTCGCCGCGCACCCGGCCAGAATCAGCATCAGGAGGGCAAGGACGCGGACGACGGACGAATAATTCATCATCAGAAATAGTCCGGATTGACCCGGAAGAATTTCTCGACGCTGCGGACCATCTCAGCCTCGTAAAAGAGGATCAGGTGATCCTCAGGGCGGACGATAACGTCTTCGCCCGCCATCAGCACCTGCCCGTCACGGACGACCGCGGCGGCAGTGGTGCCTTCCGGCAAGTCCTCATAGCCCAGTGATTTGCCGATCAGGGAGGAACTTTCCAGCGTCACGCCTTCGGCGACTTCGGCCATGCCATCCTCCAACGATTGCAGGCCGAGGATGCGGCCGCGGCGAATGCGCAGCAGGATTTGCGAAACCGTCAGCGCCCGCGGATCGAGCACCGTGTCGACGCGCATGTCCGAGGCAAGGCCGGCGAGTTCGGGCGAATTGATCAGCGCGAGCGCATGGCGCGCCCCTGCCCGCTTGGCGAGATTGGAGATCAGCAGGTTGGACTTGTCATCATCGGTGATGGCGATGACGAAGTCCGCCCGGTTGACACCGCCCTCCGTCAGGATGTCCGGATTGAGACCATCTCCCTGGATCACGATGGAGCGCTTGACGGCCGCAACGGCCTTATTGGCTCGTTCGGCGTCGCGCTCGATCAGGCGCACCCGGATATGGCTTTCACGCTCCAGCATCTTGGCGACATGCAGGCCGACATTGCCGCCGCCAACGATCAGCACATGGTCCAGCCGGCGCTGATCCGCGCTGAAGATAGAGGTCAGCCGGCCGGCATGCGCATCCAGCACGGCGACGTAAGCACGGTCGCCGGGCTTCAGGACATCCTTGCCGCGCGGCGCATGGATGGACTCCCCGCGACCAATGCCGATGATCCGTGCCGAAAGGTCCGGGAACAGACCTTTCATCTGATCGACAGCCATGTCGATGAGCGGATTATCGGGACCGAGCTCAAAGCCGAGCAGCTTTACCTGTCCGCCGGCAAAATTCGCGCTGAGGATCGTACCGGGCGTGCGGAAGCGCTGCAGGATCGCATCGCCGACCTCTGCCTCCGGCGAGATCACCATGTCGATGGGCAGGCCTTCGCGGGAGAAGATATTCTTCCAAGCCGGCTCCAGATAGGACCGGTCCCGCACGCGCGCGATCTTGAAGGGCACTGAGAAGACCGTATGGGCGATCTGGCAGATCACCATATTGATCTCGTCATAATGGGTGACCGCAATGATCATTTCGCAGTCAGCGGCCCGTGCGCGCTTGAGAACGTCCGGATGCGCCGCATGGCCGACCACGCCGCGGACATCGAGCTCGATCGAGACCTGATCGACGAGATCTGGGTTCTCGTCGATGATGGTGATCTCATGCTTTTCGCGGGCCAGGCGCCGGGCAATGCCCTGGCCCACCCGCCCTGCGCCGCAGATCAGAACATGCATCGTTTCAAGCCTTCAGCGTCTGGCTCAGGAATCCTGACGAACGCCCGTTGATATCCCCAAAGCCTTTAATTTTCTATGCAAGGCGGACCGCTCCATGCCGATGAATTCGGCGGTCCGGGAGATATTACCGTTAAAACGGGTGATCTGGAGTGTCAGATATTCCCGCTCGAACTGCTCGCGCGCATCGCGCAGGGACAGGCCGACAAGCTCGGCTGAACCTGCCTTCGCCGCCGGAGACGGGCCCCGCCCCTGGTCACGCGGCAATTCGTCGACGCTGATCGGGCGGGTTGCATCGGCCGGCGACAGGATCAGGATACGCTCCACGAGATTGCGCAGCTGGCGGATGTTTCCCGGCCATTCCATCGACTGAAGCACCGCCAGCGCCTCGGGCGAGAAGCTGCGCCAGGTGAGGCCGGACGTCTCGGCGATTCGCTCGCAGAAATAATTGGCCAGATCGACAATATCATCCCGCCGCTCGGCCAGCGAAGGCACGCGCAGCGGCACCACACTGAGGCGATAGAACAGGTCTTCGCGGAAATTTCCGGCTTCGATCTCAGCTTTCAGATCCTTGGTCGTCGCGGCCATGACGCGCACATCCACGGTCACGTCTGAGCGGCCGCCGACACGCTGGAATCGCTGCTCCGTCAGGACCCGGAGAATCTTGTTCTGCGTTCCGACCGGCATGTCTGCCACCTCGTCCAGCAGCAGCGTGCCCGTATGGGCCCGCTCGAACAGACCGACGCGGACAGTCCGGCCATTCGCATCCTCTTCGCCAAACAGGGCGACTTCCATCTGATCCGGGGCAATGGTGGCGGAATTGACCACAACGAACGGGCCGCTCGCCCGCGCTGAATTCTTGTGGATGAGCCGCGCGGCGAGCTCCTTGCCGACGCCGGCCGGGCCCGAGATCAGCACACGCGAATTGGTCGGCGCCACCTTGTCGAGCGAGGCGCGCAGAGCGGCCGCGGCCTGGCTGTTGCCGATCCAGCGTTCCTCATCGCCAGCGCGATTTCGCAGCGCCGCGTTCTCATAACGCAGCGCGGCCGATTCAATCGCCCGCTCGACCACCAGCATCAGCCGGTCGGTCTTGATCGGCTTCTCGATGAAATCGAATGCGCCGCGGCGAATGGCGGCGATGGCCGTCTCGATATTGCCATGCCCGCTGATGACGATGACCGGCAGGATCGGATCGATCGATTTGAGGTATTTCAGCACCGAGAGGCCATCCATGCCGCTGCCCTGCAGCCAGACATCAAGGATCACGAGCCGCGGCGTACGAGAACGTACCTCTTCCAGCGCGCGCTCCGCCGTCTCGGCGGTCCTTACCGAATAACCCTCATCGCCGAGAACACCGGCCATCAGCTCACGGATATCGGGCTCGTCATCGACTACCAGGATGTCGAGTGCCATCTTGTCGTCTCCTCTACAAACTCAACGGGTGCGGGACCCGGCCTTCGCCGGCCGCACTCTCTTCGGTGGATGCGTCATCAGCCTGCATCGCAAGCGCGCCATTCTCGGGCAGCAGCACGCGAACCCGCGCACCGCGCAGCCCGTCCGGCCGGTTCTGCAGCGAGATTGACCCGCCATGGTCAACGATGATGCGATTCACGATGGCAAGGCCGAGGCCCGTGCCCTTCTCGCGGGTTGTGACATAGGGCTCGAGCAGGCGGTTGCGGACTTCCGCCGGAAAACCCGGGCCATTGTCTTCGATGATGATTTCCAGACCGCGATAATCCTGGCGCAACAGGACACGGATATGTCCGGATACGTCATTCTCAACCGGCTGCCCCTCAATTGCCTCGGCGGCGTTCTTCAGGAGATTACCGAAGGCCTGACCCAGCAGCCGCTCATCGCCCAGGAATGGCGCCTCGTCGAGCTCGGTCTCAATCTCGATCTCGATTTCCGGCGACACCACGCTTTGCGAGAAGATCGCGCCATGCAGAAGGGCGCGCATGTCGAAGGGCGCAACGCTCGGCTTCGGCATGCGCGCGAAAGAGGAAAACTCCTCCACCATCCGTGCGATGTCGTCCACTTTGCGAAGGATCGTGTCTGTGCAGCGCTCAAATACGCCATCCGGATCGTCGATCTTAGGCCCGTAGCGCCGCTTCAGACGCTCCGTGGACAGCATGATCGGCGTCAGCGGATTGCGGATTTCATGCGCAATCCTGCGTGCCACATCGCGCCAGGCGAGTTGGCGCTGTGCGGTCACGAGCCGGGTTGTATCGTCGAAGGTCAGAACGCAGCCGCCATCCGCCTCAAGCGCCGTTTTCAGGCGGATATTGCGGGTTTCACCGCCACGGTTGAGGTCCAGCGTTGCATCGACCGGCGCGCCGCGCTCGACCGTATCGCGCACGTGCCGCTCGAATTCCGGGGCAACATCGGACAGCGCCGCGCCCTCTTCAATGGATTGGAGGCTCAGCAATTCGACGCAGGAGCGGTTGGCCAGTGTTATCCGGCCGTCGGGACCGACGCGCATGACACCGGCACCGAGCTCGGCCAGCAATGTCTCGACAAAGCGGCGCCGGTCTTCCTCTTCATTCCGTGCACGGATCAGTGCCTCCCGCTGCGTCGCCAGCTGTTCAGTCATCGCATTGAAGGAGTTGCCGAGGGCATGAAGCTCGTCCACAGGGCCGGGGACCGGTACGCGCACCGTCAGGTCCCCGTCGCGCACCGCATGTGCCGCTGAGGCCAGCCGGCCGATCGGCCCGGTCACCCGCCCCGCAGCCTCCAGGCCGAGCCGCCCGGCCAACAGCAGGACGAGGCCCGCAATCTGCGCATAGCCGATGACGAAGATCATTTGCAGCCGGCCGCCACTGCGCTTGGCGGCATAATAGTCTTCCAGCGCCGCCTCGGCCTCACGCAGAGACCGGGCGGCATTGCGGTCGAACACCTTGACCGCATAGATATAGCCATCCAGCGGCGCCGAAATCCGGATCAGCGCTGTGGCAAGCCCGCGGCCTTCATACAGCGTTGTCGCCACGACCCCGTCGTCGGCCTCGGCATAGGCTGATTTGGGTGGCAGCAACAGGATGGGGTCCTGCACACTGGCTTCCGCGATCAGTTCGACGCCATCGGCCCCAAGAATTGCAATTGTCAGGAATTCGCGGCTGGCGAGTTCAGACCGCAGCCCGTCAAAAAATGCCGCCGAGGCATAGTCATAGATCGCGCCGCCGGAATCGTCCGCATCCGGCGCGGTTGCGATGCGGCGATCCACCTGGCGCGCGAAATTCTCGATGTCCAGCGCGGCGAGGCGCATGTCGGAATCGAAGGTCGACTGGAAATTCTCGACA
>CAYQRX010000003.1:25278-30218 GCA_964419865.1 uncultured Hyphomonas sp.
CATCGGTCAAGCCCGCGATTGATATACGCCCCCATGAAGATGGCCACGACCATCGCCGGGATCAGCGCCGAAAAGCCGAAGAGCAGCACGAACCGCCGGGCGAGCTTGCCAGTGCCATCGCCCCGTCCACCTCGTATCTTCAGGTATTCGCGCGTCACGATTATCGTGAGCACCGTCAGGATGAGGAAGTTCAGGCCGAGCAACCAGGGCGTCGCGCCTGCCGTCGGATCATCCGGCGCCACGCCGGAAATGGCTATGAAGGTGGCGAACACCGCGACGAGCGCCGCGATGATGAACAGCCCCTCGAACAGGGCCCAGCTTGCCTTGTTGGCTGGGGAGTTAACTGTAGTCGACACTCACATCCGGCTTTGTTTCGGGCCCCCGCCCGTTGCATTTTGGACACAGATTAAGTGTCCCTATCGCAACAGTGGTGCACTAATGCCACAGATTTGCGTGTCGTCAATCAGTCATCTGCTATGCCAAGCGCGTTTATTTTTGCCCGCAATGTGTTGCGGTTCATGCCCAGAAGCTGCGCGGCGCGGACCTTGTTGCCCGAGGTCACCGACAAAGCGAGACGGATGAGCGGGCGCTCGACACGGGCGATGACGGATTCATGGACATCGGAATTCTCCCCATCTCCGCCGGAGACGAGATCGCCCATGACATAACGGTGCAGCAATGCTTCGATTTCGGCTTCAAATCCGAGGCTGGAGCCGGTCTGTTCGGCCACACCCATGCGCATCTCGCGCTCCACATCCAACACCGAGATGACGGTATCGGCGCTAAGCACGGCCAGCCGCAGGACGAGATTCTCGAGTTCGCGGACATTGCCGGGCCAGTCATATGCCGCCATCAGGTCCAGCGCCGACTTGTCGAACGTGCGCGCCGCCAGGCCCTGACGCTGGGCCCGGATCAGGAAGGCGCGTGCAAGTTCGGGGATATCCTCCTTGCGCTGGCGCAGCGGGGGGATGGAGAGGCGCATCACGTTGAGCCTGTAATACAGGTCTTCGCGGAACTTGCCCTCCTCTACGAGCCGGCCGAGATTGCGCCGGGTCGAAACGATCAGGCGTGCCCCGCATGGTTCGCGCAGCAGCTTGACCAGCTGTGCCTGCGCCTCGGCAGGCAGGTCACCGATCTCATCGAGGTAAAGCGTGCCGCCTTTCATGTTGACGGCGCCGGCATTGCCGTCGGCGCCGAACAGTTCGCGACTGACTTCCGCCGCCGACATGGCCGCCAGGTCCAGCGCGACGAATGGGCCGCCCTTGGAGTGGCCGAGCTGGTGGATCGCGCGCGCGGCCAGTTCCTTGCCAGTTCCGCTTTCTCCTTCGATCAGCACCGTCAGGTCGGTGTTCATCACCTTGGCGATCAGGCGGTAGACCTCCTGCATCGCGTCCGACCGGCCGATCAGTGGCAAGCCGGCATCGGCAACGGCCTTCTGTGCTTCCGGATGGATCGCCCGCTCCGGCGCCGGCGATGACTTGAGCGCCCGGCGCACAAGGCTGGAGAGCATGTCGATGTCGAAGGGCTTCGGCAGATAGTCGAAAGCGCCATGCTCGGCTGCGGAAGCCGCCGTCAGGATCGTGTTCTGGCCACTCATCACGATGAAGGGGAGATCCGGCCGGGCGAGTTTCATCGAGGGCAGCAGGTCGAAGATCGAGGTGTCGCCGAGATAGACGTCGGTCACGACCACATCGCCTTCGCCATTGCGCACCCAGCGCTGGAGGGCATCGGGCGAACTCGTCGCCCGGACCTCATATCCGGCCGACACCAGCGTCTGGTTCACGACCAGGCGGATGCTGGCATCATCTTCGGCAAGAAGGACGGTTTTCTCGGCCATGGCTTACGCCTCCGGTAGCGGCAACAGAACGGTGAAACGGGTGGCGCCAGGCTGGCTGTCGACGCGGATATGCCCTCCATGCGCGGTCACGACCTCGCTGACCACGGACAGGCCGAGCCCGCGCCCGCCGGATTTGGTCGACTGAAAGACATCGAAGATGGTCGCCTGACGCTCACGGGGGATCCCGGCCCCATTGTCCTCGATCGAGATCAGCATTGCGCGGCGCAGGCCCGGCCCGAGCCGCGCCTGACGCATCGAGAGGCCGGCCGCATAGGCTGTGCGGATCACCACTTCGCCCCGCCCGCCACCTTCGGATGCCGCCTCGGCCGCGTTGCGCACGATGTTCTGGAAGGCCTGCTGAAGGTGGTCCGGATCGCCGGAGATATCCGGCAGGGAGGGGTCGAACTCACGGCGAAACTCGACCCTGGTTCCCACAGCAGCGCGCTCCGACGCGACGACCTTGTCCAGCAGGGCGTGAACGTTGCAGGACTGCATCCGGGGCGCCGAGAACAACTCGAAAGCCGACAGCCGGTTGACGAGGCGCTCGATCCGGCGCGCCTCATCCTTGATAATGTCAAGCAGTTCGCCCTGCCCGGCCTGCCCCTGGCGCTCGAGCAGCTGGGCGGCGCCGATGATCCCGGCCAGCGGGTTCTTGACCTCATGCCCGAGGATGCGGCCGAAGCCGGCGGCGCCTGCGATGCCTTCGCCTGAATCGCGCGTCGGGCTTTCCGAAAGCGCCAGGATGAAGCCCCCGGCATCCACCGTTCGCAGGCGGATGTCACAGACGCAGCGCTGCTGCATCGACGGGCCGGACACGGGCGTTGCCGGCGCCGCGATCTCGGCCGGATCGCGCTCCGCCCGGTCAATCAGCTCGAACAGAGGCGAGTCGTGATAGATCACCTCGCTGAGCGGCCGGCCGACCAGGGCCCGGCGCGACAGCTTGAACATGTCTTCGGCCGCCGGGTTCACATTCGCAATCCGGCGGCGCGGGTCGATGTGCAGCAGCGCCACCGGAGAAAGATCGGCAAGACCGGATGGCCTGACCCCTGTCAATGTCGTCATCCCTCAACGCCCTTTTCCAGAACCCGCCCCGCATAGACGTGCCGCAGGGCGGCGATCAGCTCGCGGTCGTCCGCAATGCGGCAAAGGTCGGCGCGCAGCTGCCGGCGCTCAGCAGTCGGCAGGCCCATCTCCAGTTCGTCTATGGCGGCAGAGACATGTTTGCGCACCATCTTCAGGCCGAGACCGGGACCGTAGAGGTCAACCGAGTCCGATATCTGCTCGCACAGGCTCGCCAGCTGCTCATTGAGGGAGGGTCTGCGCCAGCTGCGGCCCTCCAGCGCTGCGGCGACTTCCCCGACCAGCCAGGGCTGGCCCATGGCGGCCCGTCCGATCATGACCCCGTGTGCGCCGCTCAGCCTCAGCGCCTCGCGGGCAGCGGGCACATCCGAAATGTCGCCATTGACGATGACGGGCAGGCTGACCGCTTCAACCGTCGCCCGGACAGCGGCCCAGTCGGCGGCGCCGGTGTAGAACTGGCAGCGGGTGCGGCCATGGACCGTCAGCATGACGACACCGCGCGCCTCCGCCATGCGGGCGAGGTCGGGTGCGTTGAGGGTCTCATCATTCCAGCCAAGGCGCATCTTCAGCGTCACGGGGCGCCTGCCGGCGCCCTGAATGGCGGCGTCGATGATCTCTCCGGCCAGCGGCAGGTCGCGCATCAGGGCGGAGCCGGATTGGCCGCCGGTCACCTGTTTGGACGGGCAGCCCATATTGATGTCGATGACATCGACCCCGGCCTCGGCCATCAGGCGGGCACCGGCCAGCATGTCTTCGGGGCGGCGGGCCGCGAGCTGCACGATCCAGTAGCCACCGCCTTCATGCCGGCAGGTGCGGCGCACCACGTCCGGACGGGCGCGGGCGAGCATTTCGCCGGCCACCATCTCCGACACCACCGCCGGAGCACCGAAATAGACCGCCTGGCGCCGCATCGGGGCGTCAGTTGCCCCGGACATGGGGGCCAGCCAGACTTTCGGTGCCTCAAAATTGGTCATCTTGTTATCTTCCCGACTTTTTAATTTTTCGCAAGCGCACAAATGATGAGCAATTATTTCCTCCCTTTGAGAGATTTCGTGGAGTAGCCAGCCGCGGATGGGTCGAATACAAGCCGGATCATGACCAAAGCCGTCGCTATAATCGTGGCCGGAGGACAAGGGCAGCGCGCAGGCGCAGGCCGCCCGAAACAATGGCAGTTGCTGCTGGGCCGCCGGGTCGTGGATTGGTCAATCCGGGTCTTTGCGGGTCACCCCGAGGTCTCGGAGGTCGTCGTCGTGGCCGATGACGAACTGGGCGAGCGCCCCGATGGCGCCGAGGTGCGCCGGGCCGAGCCGGGGGCAACGCGGACCCTGTCGGTGCTGAGCGGGCTCGCCGCGCTGAGCGCGCCGGAGGATACCATCGTGCTGATCCATGATGCGGCCCGGCCGGGGATCGACACAGCGACCATCAGCGCCCTGATTGCGGCGCTGGGCGACACCGGCGTGTCCGCAGCGGCCCCGGCCCTGCCCGTCTCGGACGCGCTGAAGTCACAAACGGGACAAAACTGGTCAAATGTGGACAGAACCGGCCTTGTCAGGGTCCAGACGCCGCAGGCCTTCCGCCTCGGCGAGATCCGCGCCGCCCTCGCCGCCGCCGGAAACGACCTGGTGGACGACCTCGCCGCGATCGAGGCCGCCGGCGGCCGGGTCGTCATGGTGGCGGGCTCGGAGCGGTTTCACAAACTTACCTATGCCGAGGATTTCGACATGCTGGCCCGCCTCCTCTCCCCCACCGGCACCCCGCGCATCGGCAAGGGCTTCGATGTGCATGAGTTCGAGCCGGGGGATCATGTGACCCTCTGCGGGGTGGCTATCCCTCATCTTGCCAAGCTGAAAGGCCACTCGGACGCCGATGCGGCCTGGCATGCACTGACAGACGCGATCCTCGGCGCGGTCGCGCTGGGCGACATTGGCGACCACTTCCCGCCCTCGGACCCGAAATGGAAAGGCGCTGACAGCGGCCTCTTCCTGAAGGAGGCCCAGAGGCTGGCGCTCGAGAAAGGCTACGC
>CAYQRX010000003.1:30228-44801 GCA_964419865.1 uncultured Hyphomonas sp.
CCAGCTGCGACATCACGGTGATCTGCGAAGCGCCCAAGGTGAAGCCCCACCGCGAAGCGATGCGGGCGCGGACGGCGGAGCTGCTCGGGCTTCCTCTTGATGCCGTCAGCGTGAAGGCGACGACGACAGAGGGGCTGGGTTTCACCGGGCGGCGCGAGGGAATCGCGGCGGAGGCTGTGGCGTTGATGATTCCGCGCTAATCTGGGAAGCTAGGGCGCGACCGCATCATCGCGATCCGTGTGCGCTTCTCTCTGCCTTGAAATGGGAACGAAATAACCCGGATCAAGAACTGTTCTTGCAGCGCATTTTTGTGCCTTCATGCTCGCTATGGAGGACAATTGTCATGCCCAACAATCCCCCCACGCCCTTCAAGCAAACCTAC
This sequence comes from uncultured Hyphomonas sp., assembly GCA_964419865.1. Classification (GTDB taxonomy): domain Bacteria; phylum Pseudomonadota; class Alphaproteobacteria; order Caulobacterales; family Hyphomonadaceae; genus Hyphomonas. Next base: position 30,611 of record CAYQRX010000003.1, read on the forward strand.
TTTCATGGCACGCGCGCCGCTCTGGCGACGGACGATCATCTGGTCGCCAACTACCCGTCCAATTACAATGACCGCAGCCAGACACCTTATATCTATTTCACCGCAACTCTGGACGCAGCCGTGTGGGGCGCCGAGCTGGCTGTGGGCGAAGAACGCCAACGCATCTACCTAGTTGAACCCACTGGCCCGTTTGAAAACGATCCGAACCTCACCGACCAGAAATTTCCCGGCAATCCCAGCCAGTCCTACCGGTCCCACGACCCGCTGAGGATAGTTGGGGAAGTCACCAACTGGACCGGTCATGCCGAAGAACAAGTTGCCGCAATGAAAAGTCACTTGGCGGCACTCGAAGCAGCCGGCATCAAACCCATCCACGACTAGAGCCCGGATTTTGTGCGACAGGCCGCCCTGCCGCAAGGACAGCGTTTTCAAGCCACCGCCTTCATGCGAGCCTTCCCGCAAAAGATAGCCGGGAGGACTGCCATGTCAGACATTCTGATCACCGAGAAGCGAGGCCACGTCAGCGTGCTGACGCTGAACCGGCCAGAGGCGATGAATTCGCTCGACTATGAGCTGTATGATGCGCTGGAGGACGCGGTGCGGACCTCTGACGCGCGGGCGATTGTGATTACCGGATCGGGAACCCGCGCCTTCTGCGCCGGGGATGATGTGAAGAAGATCCTCTCCAAGGGCGCGCCGGTGACGCCGGAGCGGGCGGCCAGGGCAAAGGAGACGGGCGGGCTGACCCCAGCGGCCGACGCCCTTCTGTATACGGATATTCCGGTGATTGCGGCGATCAATGGCTTTGCCCTCGGCTGGGGCGCGGAGCTGGCGATCATGGCGGATATTCGCGTGATGGCCGACACCGCGAAGTTTGGCGAGATTTTCGTGACGCGGGGGCTCTGCTGCGATGCGCCGGGGCTGGGGCGGCTGGCCCAGCTTGTGGGCCGGGAGAAGGCGAGCGAGCTTCTGTTTACCGGTGATGTGATCGACGCGGCGGAGGCGAAGGCAAGTGGCCTCGTCAGCCGGGTTGTGCCGCCGGATGAGCTGATGCCGACGGCGCTGGCGCTGGCCGAGAAGATCGCGGCGAACCCGCCCCAGGCCGTGAAGTCGCTCAAGGCGGGGCTGCGACGGACGCTCGACCCCGACTGGCGCGACACCGGCAAATGGGCGATCACCGAAATCCGCCGCCTGATGCAGACCGAGGACGCGAAGGAAAGCGCCGCTGCCTTCATCGAGAAGCGAAAACCCGTCTTCACGGGACGCTGAACGGGGTCTATTCAGGAGCCATGTTTCCGGACCGCCTGCGCAACCTCGCCATGCTCGTGCTCGACGATGCCGAGCGCGCCCGCCTGAAGATAGCAACCGCCGAGAGCTGCACTGGCGGCCTGCTCGCCGCGCTGCTGACGGAAATACCGGGCTCGTCAAATGTTTTCGAGCGAGGCTTCGTGACCTATTCGAACCGCGCCAAGGAAGAAATCCTCGGCATTCCCGGCGATGTGCTCGCCGATTATGGCGCCGTCTCCGAGCCGGTGGCGCGGATGATGGCGGAAGGTACGTTTGCGGCCAGCCGGGCGAATATCACGGTCGGCATCACCGGCGTTGCCGGCCCAGGCGGCGGCACGCCGATGAAACCGGTCGGCACAGTGCATATCGCGGTGGCCCGCGAGAACCGCGCGATCATCCATGAGATGCTGCAACTGGGCGATATCGGGCGCGAGGCGATCCGGATGGCGTCTGTCGAGACGGCGCTGAATTTGATCCAGGCGCAGATGCGGTGACGACGGGGAAGCGGCGCCCCGGCCTCAGGGCTGCGGCGCGGAGTATCGCCGCTGCGCCTCTTCCAGGAAGGCATTCAGTATACGGTCCACCGCCAGGTCGTGATTGGCGGCGGCGAGGAAGGCGATCACCGGATTTCGGAACTCATAATGGATTTCGAGAGAAACGTCTGAGGCACCCGCAACGCTTTCGGTGATGCGCCATTCGGCGAAGAGTTTGCGGAAAGGTCCTCGCACGAGGGCGGCGGTGACGCGGGCGGCAGGCTCATCGGTCACGACGCGGGTGGTAAAGCGTTCAGTGAAGCCGCGAAAGCCGACGACGACATCGGCGAGGCATTCGGTGACGCCGGGGCCGGCCAGCTTCTCTTCCGAGACGCGCAGCGCCGTGATCCATTTGATAAAGTCCGGATAATGACGGATATCGGAGACCAGCGCAAGGCAATCCTCCGGCCCGTAGGGCACGCGCATGGTCTTCGTGAAACGCGCCATTGCCCGTCAGGCTTTGCCGGCGGCGAGCTGGGCTTCGCGGGCGGCGCGCAGGCGGGCGAAGTCTTCCCCCGCATGGTGGCTGGAGCGTGTCAGCGGGCTGGCCGAGACCATGAGGAAACCCTTGGCGCGGGCGATCTCTTCATACGCCTTGAATTCTTCGGGCGGCACGAACCGGTCAATTGCGGCATGTTTGCGCGTTGGCTGAAGATACTGGCCGATGGTGATGAAATCGACGCCGGCTGAGCGCATGTCGTCCATCACCTGCATCACCTCCTCCTTCGTCTCGCCGAGGCCGACCATCAGGCCAGACTTGGTGAACTGGGAGGGATCGCGGTCCTTCACCTTCTGCAGCAGGCGGAGGGAATGGAAATAGCGCGCGCCGGGGCGGATGGAGAGATAGAGGCGCGGCACGGTTTCCAGATTGTGGTTGAACACATCCGGCTTGGCATCGATGACGCGGTTTTCCCAACCATCCTTGCGCAGGAAATCCGGCGTGAGGATTTCGATGGTGGTCGCCGGAGCAGCCGCGCGGATGGCGTTGATCGTGTTGACGAAGTGCATGGCGCCGCCGTCTTCCAGGTCATCGCGGTCCACCGAGGTGATGACGACATGGGAGAGGCCCATTTCGGCGACGGCCTCAGCCACGCGGCGGGGCTCGTCCTCGTCCACGCCGGGCTTTGGCTTGCCGGTGGCGACGTTGCAGAATGAGCAGGCGCGGGTGCAGACCTCGCCCAGGATCATCATGGTAGCGTGCTTCTTGTCCCAGCACTCGCCGATATTGGGGCAGCCGGCCTCCTCGCAGACGGTGACGAGGCCCTTCGACTTCACGATATTGCGCGTCTCGGCATAGCCCGGCGAGGTCGGCGCCTTCACGCGAATCCAATCCGGCTTGCGCAGGACCGGCGTGTCGGGCCGCGCCTGCTTTTCGGGGTGGCGGGGGCGCGGGGCGCCGGTGCGGGTGTCAATGAGATTGGCCATGTGCCGCGCAAAATGGCCTCTCGGCGCGATTCCATCAAGCGTTCAGCGCCGCAGATGACCCATGCAGGACTGGCAATAAGTGTTGCAGATATGACGCAACATGACAGAATATTACGAAAATACGGCGAAAGCCGAAATGATTCAGGGCGGAAAACCAATGCAGCAAGACATCCAACCGCTGGTGCCGGCGCCGCTTCAGTATCGGCCCCAGCGCACGAAGACGGACCTCTTCTCGGCTCTGCTTCGCGCCTCGCGCGAATTCGGCAGGAGCAAGGTGATCCTGGTCGATGGCGACGAACGCGAGCTGACCTATTCGGAGATCATCAAGGCGAGCTTCGCGCTCGGCTCGGCCCTCAAGAAGGGGACGAAACCCGGCGAATCGGTGGGCATCATGCTCCCGTCCGGGGCCGGCGCGGTGATCGCCTTCTATGCCGTCAGCGCCTATGGCCGGGTGCCGGCGATGCTGAACTTCACGGCCGGCTCAAAGAACCTGAAAGCGGCAATGAAGGCGGCGAAGGTCAGCCGCATCGTCACCGCCCACAAATTCGTTGAACTGGGCGGCCTGGAGACGCTGATCGCCGACCTCGAGAAGGTCGCTGAGATCGTCTATCTGGAAGACGTGCGCGAGAAGCTGTCGCTCGGCAACAAGCTCTCGGCGGTGGCGGGTCTGCTAATGCCCGGCATGGTCGCGGCTCGTCCGGGTCACAAGAAACCGGCAGTTGTGCTGTTTACTTCCGGCACCGAGGGGGAGCCGAAAGGTGTCGTTCTCAGCCATGAGAATGTCATGGCAAATGTCGAACAGGTGCGCGCGCATATCGGGCTGGGTCCGGATACGGACATATTGTTCAATCCGCTGCCGACCTTCCACTGTTTCGGCCTGACGGTCGGCGCAATTCTGCCGCTGGTGGCAGGCATCAGGGTGCTGTTCCACCCTTCCCCGCTGCAGCCGAAGGAAATCGTGCGCCGGATCAAGGACAGCCGGGCCACGATCCTTCTGGCCACCGACACGTTCATCTCCCAGTATGCGCGCACGGCAGGGGATGGCGAGCTTGACTCCATCCGCCTGGCCGTCTGCGGCGCCGAACGGGTAAAGGATGAGACGCGCGCCTATGTGCGCCGGAAGTTCAATATCGAGATTCTCGAGGGCTATGGCGCAACCGAGGCCGCGCCGGTCGTAGCCGCCAACAAATGGGAAGATAATCGTCCGGGAACGGTCGGTCCTCTGATGGCGGGCATGGAGGCGAAGCTGGAGCCGGTGGACGGTATCCCTGAAGGCGGGCGGCTGCATATCCGGGGGCCGAATGTCATGCTGGGCTATCTGCGCGCCTCCAATCCCGGCGCCCTCGAAAGGCTGCCAGAGGGCTGGCACGACACCGGCGACATCGTGACGATTGATGAGGACGGCTATATCCGGATCATGGGCCGGGTGAAGCGGTTTGCGAAGATCGGCGGAGAGATGGTCTCCCTCGCCGTCGTCGAAAACTGCGCCGCCGCCGTCTGGCCCGACAACATGCACGCTGCCGTAACCATGCCCGACCCCAAGAAAGGCGAACAGGTTGTGCTTCTGACGGATGCGCCGGACGGGGCGCGCACGCCGATCCTCAACTGGGCACAGACGCACGGCGTGCCGGAGATATCCATTCCGCGGCGCGTGTTCCGGGTGGAAGCGATCCCGGTGCTGGGCACCGGAAAGGTCGACTACGGCGCCGTACAGGCCCAGGCCGAACGGCTGATGAACGACTAGGCCGCCGGCGACAGCGCGGCCTCATCATCTCCCAGGAAACCGTGGATGATCTGGGCCGTTTCATCGGCCCGGGTGACCAGAAACAGGTGGCCGCCGCCTTCAATGATGTGCAGGCGCGCGTCGGGCAGCGCGAAGTTCAGGATATGGCCGTTGGCGACCGGAACAATGGAATCCTCGTCGCCCATGATGATCAGTGACGGCATCTTCAGGAAACGGATGAAGGGCAGGCTCGACCAGCCGGCAAAAGCGAGCAGTTGATAGATGTATCCCTTGGGATCGGGCGGCATCAGGCTGTCGATGTGGCGTCCGGCGGATTCGTCAGCGAGGTCGCCGTAAAGTTTGGCAAAATTCTCGCGCATGAACTCCGGATCGGTATAGCGGCGCGTGTCCGCCATCTTCGACAGTGAGGCCGGCTTGCCGGGGATCATGGTCATGCCGGCGGTGGTGGCACACAGGATGAGCCGCTTGACGCGGTCGCGGTACTGAAAGGCAAATTGCTGCGCCAGCGCGCCGCCCCAGGAGACGCCCATGACGTCCATCTCGCTGATGCCGAACCGTTCGGTCAGCTTACGGATCCAGCGCGCGAGCATCCAGTGGCGATAAGGCCACTGCGTTACCGGGCTGAGGCCGACGCCGGGCACGTCAAGCGTGAGGATTTCGCGGCCGGGGAACATGTCGCCGAGCCCCATCGCAATCTCGAGATTGGCGCCGATCCCGTTGAAGAAGAGCAAGGGACGGCCCGGTGCCCCGCGCTCCGCGCGCCAGTGCGCCGCGCGCAGGAGGATACCGTCGACATCCTCCATGGTGATACCGGGCATGCGGGCGGGCTGTGGCATCAGGCGGTATCCTCGCGTCTTGGCCTAGTCGTTGAAGACGTAGCGGCCGGGCGCGGCATAGATGGGGGGGAAAGCGGCGTTGCCAACCTCTTTGGGTGCAGCTTTCAGCGGGCCTGAGCGCTCTTTCAGCCACTGGCCCCAGAGCGGCCACCAGGAGCCGGCCTGTTCCTCGGCGCTGGCAGCCCATTCATCCGCCGTCGGCTTGATCTCAGCCCCACGGAAATACTTCGCCTTCGGATTACCCGGCGGATTGATCAGGGATTGCAGATGGCCGCTGGAGGAGAGGATGAATTCGACATTCTTCGAGCCCAGCAGCGAAGGCGTCCGGTAACACGCTTTCCACGGCGTGATGTGGTCGGTGACGCCGGCCACGACGAATGCATCTGCCGTCACTTTGCTGAGGTCCGCCAGATGACCGGCGACTTCGACCGTTCCCGGATTGTCGAACGGCTGATGCAGCGCAATGTCTAGATAGTCCGAATGCAGCTCGGCCGGGAGGTTGGTCGTGTCATTGTTCCAGAACAGAACGTCGTAGGGCGGCGGGTCTTCGCCCATCAGGTAATTGTTGACGACATAGTTCCAGATCAGGTCGTTCGGGCGCATCCAGGCAAACATCCGGGCTAGGTCATCGCCCTTCAGGATGCCGCGCGCCTTTGAGAACTTTCGCGCGATCTCGAGGCTGCCATCGGAGACGATCTGGCCGATGTCGCTGTCTTCGCGCTGGGGGTTCAGTACGCAGACCATGAAGGTCAACGAATTGATCCGCTTGTCGCCAGCTGCGGCAAGGAGGCTTGCGAAGGTGGCTGTCGTGATGCCGCCGGAGCAGGCGCCGGAAACGTTGAGTTTCGGTGACTTGGTGATCTTGCGGACGACCTCGCTCGCCTGGACGAGACTGTCGATATAGTCGCCAAGGCCCCAGTTGCGATGCTCCTTGGTGGGGTTGCGCCAGGATATCACGAAAGTCTGCTGTTCCATGGCAAGCAGGAACTGGACCATCGACACCATCGGCGTCAGATCCATCGCATAGAACTTGTTGATCTGTGGCGGGATAATCAGGATGGGGACCTTGTGCACCTGTTCGGTGAGCGGCTGGTACTGGATCAGCTCCAGCATCTCGTTCTTCCAGACTACCTGTCCTTTCGACGTCGCCAGATTCCTGCCGACTTCGAACGGGCGCTTGTCGACCTGCGCCGGGAGGCCGCCATTCTTGGTCAGGTCGTCATAGAGGTTTTTCATTCCCTTGAGCAGGGAGAGGCCGCCGGAATCGACAACGCGCTTGGTGGCGGCCGGATTGCCGATCAGCGTGTTGGTCGGCGCCAGCGCGTCGGTGATCATGCCCATGACGAATTTGGCGCGGGCATGTTCCAACTCGCTCATCTGGACTTCGTTGACCCAGCTGTTGAGATGCTCCTGGGTGGCCAGATAGGCCTGCATGCCGCGCTTGTAGAAAGGATTGTGCGCCCAGGCCGGGTCCTTGAAACGGCGATCCTTCTTGTCGGCCTCGCGGGCGGACTTGCCGAGCAGGATCTCGGTATTCTCGGCCGCAATCTTGCGCATCGCCCGCACGGTCGTGACCGGATTGGTCATGCTGGAGCGCAGCATCATCGCAACTGCGCCGAGCAGTTCCTGGCGGTTGATACCACCAAGCAGCGGGTTCAGCGCTGTCGTGGACTCGGCTGCATTTCGGGCGATTTCGTCTTTGGGCGACGTCACGGTATTCCTCCCCAGATATCCGGTTCTCGCCGGGCTCTGGGCACCGGCCGCCGGTCTTACCCCGTTTCCCTTTCTTTTCAGGAAAGAGAACATGGTAAAGTTTATAACAAAATTCGTTCCACAGTCAGTTTTCTCTGTCAAACTGCTTCACCGGCCATGAAAACACGCGACCGTATCCTTCAGGTGAGCCTCCTCCTCTTCAATGAGGAAGGAGAAGCACAGCTGTCTTCTGTCGATGTTGCCAATGCGCTGGAGATCAGCCCGGGCAACCTCTACTATCATTTCAAGGGCAAGGACGCGATCATCCGGGCCCTGTACGACCGGTTCGAAGAGGAGATGCGCATTATCCTGCGCGGCTCCAGCGGTGGCGTCGCCTCAATCGAGGACAACTGGGTCTACATCTACATCCTTCTGGAAGAGATATATGACTTCCGCTTCTTCTACCGGGACCTGGCCGGGCTGCTTGCGCGCTATCCCGACCTGGCCGGCCGCTTCCGCAGCCTGGTTGCCGAGAAACGGGCGACGATCACCCGCATTCTCGACGATCTCGAGAGGCTGGAGCTGATCTCGATCGATCCGCGCCTGAAGCCTCCGCTGACGGATCAGATCATCACCACGCTGACCTTTTGGCTGGCGGGCGATGCCCTCTCGCGCGAGGCGCATGACGGCCCTGCCCTGATCCACCGGACGGTGTTCCAGGTGATGTGCCTGATCGTGACCTATATGGGGCCGGCGGCGTCCGGCGCGCTTGGCGCCATGATCCGCCATTTCGAGGGCGCCCGGGCCTGACCGGCAAGGGTTGGCGGCGCCCACCCCTGCCCTGTCAGGTCAGGCTCAGCCGGCGAAGGCTTTCGCCTGCTTGGCCCATTCGCCCTTCAGCACGCGGCCGCGGGCGCCGATCTTCGCGTCGAGCGCTTCGAGCTCGGCCTTCTTCATGGCCGCGATCTGCGCGAAACGGGTGATCCCGGCCTCGTTCAGTTTCTTTGCCATCGCCGGGCCGAGACCCTTGATCTGCGTCAGGTCATCCGGACCTTCGACCGGATCGGTCACGGACTTCATCACCTTGCCGGCACGCTTTGCCGCCCGACGGGCCGTCTTGGCGACGTCAGCACCGGTTTCGGCCGCAACGGCTTCGATCTCGGCGGTGAGGCGCGCGATACGCTCCTTCAGGTGAAGGTCGCCCGCGCGGGCACGTGCCTTGGCGCTGACGGTGGCCACATCGTCTTCCAGCTTGTCGACGCGGCGGGCGAAGGCTTCGCGCGCCGTGCCCATCCCTTTCACGCCCAGCAGGTCGCGCATGCGCTCCATGCGGGCCTCGAACTGGCTCTGCGCTTTGGTCTGGAAGTCGCGCGCCGTTTCAACGGCGCGGGCCACGCGCTCATTGGCTTTCGACAGGCGGGTATCGGCTGCGAGACGGGCACGCACATCGCCTTCGATTTCGGCGCCGCGCTTGACGAGTTCCTCAAACATCTCGGCCGATTGCTTGTTCACGACGGTCGCGCTGGCGAGGGCCGTGTCATACGCCTTGCCATAGGCGCCGACGCCGGCGAGCCAGATCTTGTGTGCCATTTCGGCAGACTGGGCTTCGAGGGCCTTGCCGGTAGCCTCAGCCTTGGCGCGGGCGGCGGATTTGGTGGTCTTGGCCATGAGTATCTCCCTGGCGGCTTGGTTCATGACGCCGGATGTAGGAAAAAAATCTAGAAAGCGCATACTAATCGCGCCGGCGCGCTTGAATCCCCCTGCGGAAGCCCTCTATCCACTCTGGCAAACGATGACAGAGGAGACCTTTGCATGAGCGCAGTTGATTATCAGGTTGACGGCAAACCCTATGAAGGCTGGTTCGTCATGCCGGACGGCAAGGCGAATGTTCCGGTCGTCGTCATTGCCCATGCCTGGGCCGGACTTGGCGACAACGAAAAGCAGAAGGCCGCGATCATCGCCAAGGAGTTCGGCTATGCGGCCTTCGCCCTGGATGTCTATGGCAAGGGCAAACGCGGCACGACGGTTGAAGAGAACCAGGCGCTGATGAACCCGCTGGTCGGCGACCGGGCGGAGCTGCAGAAGCGTCTCGCCGGCGGCCTCGCCGCTGCGAAGGCGCAGGCGGGGGTCGATGGCTCCAAAGCGGCCGCGATCGGCTTCTGCTTTGGCGGCTTGTGCGTGCTGGACATGGCCCGCGCCAACCATGACGTGCTGGGCGTGGCCTCCTTCCATGGCCTGTTCCGCCCGGCCGAAAACATCCCCCAGCCCAGGATCAAGGCGAAGGTGCTGATGGAGCATGGCTGGCTCGATCCGATGGCGACGCCGCAGGATGTGCTCGCGATTGCCAAGGAGTTTGAAGGCGCCGATTGGCAACTCCACGCCCATGGCAAGGCCCTTCACTCCTTCACCACAGTGGGGGCGGACAACCGGGATATGGGCACCGTCTATGACGCCGATGCCGACCGGCGCAGCTTTGCCTATCTGAAAACCTTCCTCGCAGAACTGTTCGGCTGAGGGCCGAACAGACTCCGGATACGACAAAGGCGGAACCGGCCAGGTTCCGCCCTTATCATGTCAGGCTGGCGGCTCAGTCCGCGCGCATCGCATAGCCCGCCGAGCGGACCGTGCGGATCGGATCGTCGCCGCCATCCTGGCGCAGCGCCTTGCGCAAGCGCCCGACATGCACATCCACCGTGCGCGCTTCGACATAGACATCCGAGCCCCACACCGTATCGAGCAGCTGCTCACGCGAGAAAACGCGCCCCGGATGCTGCATGAAATAGTCAAGCAGGCGGAATTCGGTGGGACCGAGATGGATTTCGGACCCAGCGCGGGTCACCCGGTGCGCCACCCGGTCGATCTCGATATCACCGACCGTCAGCCGGTCTTCCTTCAGGCCCGGCCGGATACGGCGCAACACGGCGCGCACCCGCGCCATCAGCTCCGTCGTCGAAAACGGCTTGGTGACATAATCATCCGCCCCCGTATCAAGTCCGCGGATGCGATCGCTCTCCTCGCCGCGCGCCGTCAGCATGATGATCGGCAGGTTCGGATTCACGCCCGAGGCCCGCACGCGGCGGCAGATCTCGATGCCGCTGACCTTCGGCAGCATCCAGTCAAGCAGGAGAAGATCGGGCGCGCGCTCCTCGATCATCATGAGCGCCTCCTCGCCATCAGCGGCAACGCCGACCTCATAGTCCTCCCGGCGAAGATTGTAGAGCAGGAGTTCTGACACCGCGCTCTCGTCTTCTGCGACCAGCACATAGGGTTTCATATGGCGGCTCCGTAAGGTGCAGCTTGAGGATACGTCAGACCTGGTCCAGCTTCGGCCGTTCCTGGGTCGACAGATAATCGCCGACCGCCTGATAATAGACGAATTCGGCGATGTTCGTACAATGATCGCCAATCCTCTCGAGGTTCTTGGCGATGAATAGCATGTGGGCGCCGGCGCTGATGCGGCGCGGATCTTCGATCAGATAGGTGACCATCTCGCGGAAGACGGCATTGTAGTGCTGGTCGATGTCGTCATCGCTGGACCAGACTGTCTTCGCGAGCGGCGCATTGCCACTGGCATAGGCGTCCAGCACCTCATTCAGCTGGCGCGAGACCGGCCGCGACATGCGCAGGATGGCATTGCGCATCTCTGCGCTTACAAAATCGTCGAGGCGCAGCGTGCGCTTGGCGATGTTCTTCGACAGGTCGCCGATGCGCTCCAGTTCGCTGGCGATCTTCAGTGCCGAGAGGATCATGCGCAGATCATGACCCATCGGCTGGCGCCGGGCGATCAGGCTCACAATCTGTTTCTCGACCTCGGCCTCGATCAGGTCGACCTGCGGATCGCGTTCGATCACTTGCTTCGCCAGAACGGTATCGTTGATGTTCAGTGCCCGGCAGGCATCGGCAATCATCGTCTCGACGATCCCGCCCATGCGCATGATGTCGGACGAGAGCTTGTCGAGCTCATCGGAATAGGCCGAGACAATATGATCCGACATTTGAGCCTCCGTCAGCCGAACCGGCCGGTGATATAGTCTTCCGTACGCTTCTCGCGCGGATTGGTGAAGATCTGTTCGGTATCGCCCATTTCGATCAGATCGCCGAGATGGAAAAACGCCGTGCGCTGGCTCACTCGCGCGGCCTGCTGCATAGAGTGGGTAACGATGACGATACAGTAGCGCTTGCGCAACTCGTCGATCAGTTCCTCGATCCGGGCTGTGGCCACCGGGTCGAGCGCCGAACAGGGCTCGTCCATCAGGATCACTTCCGGACGTACCGCAATGGCGCGGGCGATGCAGAGGCGCTGCTGCTGGCCGCCGGAAAGGCTGGTGCCGGGTGCCTGCAGGCGGTCCTTCACCTCGTCCCAGAGGCCGGCGCGGCGCAGGGATTTTTCCACGATCGCGTCGAGGTCTTCCCGGCTCGCGGCGAGCCCATGAATGCGCGGGCCATAGGCAATGTTGTCATAGATGGATTTCGGGAACGGGTTCGGCTTCTGGAACACCATGCCGACGCGCGAGCGCAGCAGCACCGGATCAACGGAAGGGTCGTTGATGTCCTGGCCGTCCATCAGGATCTGGCCCTCCACGCGGCAGTTTTCGATCGTGTCGTTCATCCGGTTAAGGCAGCGCAGGAATGTAGATTTGCCGCAGCCCGACGGCCCGATCAGCGCGGTGACCGCGCGGTCCTGGAAGGACATGGACACGCCGTGGATCGCTTCGGTCTCCCCATACCAGACCCGAATATCGCGGCAGTCGATCCGCGGCGCAGACGGCGCCTCGGCCGGCAGCGCGGCTTCGGCAAGAGTCTGCCCCTGCAGGGTATGATCCGTATCCATTACCATCTCCGCTCGTATTTCCGCCTCAGGAATACCACCAGCCCGTTCATCAGCAAAAGGAAGGCCAGCAGGATCACGATCATCGCCGAAGTCATCGGCTCCCAGGCGCGTTCTGCATTGTTCGACCAGCTGTAGATCAGCACCGGCATGACCGTCGACTCATCGGTCGGGCCCGACGGCACATCCCCGACAAAGGCCACCATGCCGATCAGCAGCAGCGGCGCGGTCTCGCCGAGCGCGCGGGCCATGCCCAGGATGGCCCCGGTCAGCATGCCGGGCGCGGCCAGCGGCAGGACATGGTGGAACACGGTCTGCATCTGCGAGGCACCGACGGCAAGCGCGCCCGCGCGAACCGAAGGCGGCACCGCCTTCAGCGCAGCGCGCGACGCAATGATAACGACCGGAAACGTCATCAGCGCCAGCACCAGGCCGCCGACCAGCGGCGCCGAGCGCGGCATGCCGAGAAAGTTGAGGAACAGGGCCGCACCGAGCAGGCCAAACACGATCGACGGGACAGCGGCCAGATTGTTGATGTTGACCTCGATGAAATCCGTGAACCGGTTGCGGCGCGCAAATTCCTCGAGATACACCGCCGCAAGAATGCCGATCGGAATGGCAACCAGCGCCGTGACGATCATGGTCAGCAGCGAGCCGACAATGGCCGCGAGCCCGCCGGCGAGTTCGGGGTAGGTGCTGTCTGAGTTTGTCAGCAGCGACCAGCGCGGCACGCGCGAAATACGGTCCATATCCTTCAGCGCCAGCGCCCAGCCGATCTGCCGGTCCGAAACCGTGCGCTGCGCCTCGGGAAGTTCCACGATGCGGAGCGTCGCCCGCGCACCAGTGAAATCGCTGGCCGTGCCGGTCAGGAGTTCGACGCGGGCCGCGTCCGGGCTGATGTCATGCAGGCGCCCCGTCGTCCGGCCAGCGGTCAGCAGCACCGACAGCTCATCCACCGGCACGCCCTCCGCCGCCAGGGTCATCAGCGCCGGCGCGACCGCAGCGAACGCGCCCTCGCCGTGCAGGCGCAGCGCGTCATTCTCCAGCGGCGTAATCCCGGTGATCGGGCCGGCCCGCAGGCGGCGCTCCTTCACCCCCCGGCCTTTGAGGTAGAGATCAATGTCGTCGTCCAGCGGCGCGGTCAGCGTGATCGGCCGGCCGATCAGCTCCGGGCGGGCGGCAACCCGCCTCGCCGTCGGCAGGACAGCCAGGCGCGTGATGAAGCCGGAAATTTCCATTCGCTGGCCGCGATCCGCACCGGCCTCGGGGAAGGTTTCGAGCAGGTTGTCGCGCGCGAGTTCCCAGAAACCGTCGACATTGCGGGCAATATCCTCCGGCGTCTCCTCGCCCGGCGGCGCGATGACGGCCGGATCAAGCGTGATGTCATAACGCACAACATGGTAGGTCGCCGCAGAAAAGGCCTGCGAGCCGATGGACAGGACGAGCAGCACCAGTGCGCTCAGCGCCAGCAGGATGGCGGCGAAGCCATAGAGCCGGAACCGGCGGTCAGCCGCACGGCGGCGCCTCAGGCGCTGCTCCGCCTTGGGCGTCGCGAAGGGGGAGATGGCCGGATCAGTCATACTTTTCCCGGTATTTCTGGACCACGCGCAGGGCGATCACATTGAAGAGCAACGTCACGGCAAACAGAACGAGGCCGAGCGCAAAGGCCGAAAGCGTCTTGGGATCGTCAAAGCCGGTCTCGCCGGTCATCAGGGAGACGATCTGGACCGTGATCGTGGTCAAATCCGAGGTCGGGTCCATCGAGATGCGCGCGCTCTTGCCCGCCGCCATCACGACGATCATGGTTTCGCCGATGGCCCGCGAGACCGCGAGCAGGAAGCCGCCG
>CAYQRX010000004.1:0-43271 GCA_964419865.1 uncultured Hyphomonas sp.
AAACAGCATGTCGAAATCTGCCGGCGACAGCATCTCAGCCTCCGAGGCTGAGGGCGCTGCGCAGGGCCCGCAGCCTGCGCCGGCGGCGCCAGGCGCGCCGCTCGCCACTGCTGAACCGGTTGCGCGGGGAAGCAGGCGCCAGCGGGACAGCAGATCCCATGACAGCGCTCAGCTCATGCGGCTGGAACTGGTAGGTCATCTCAAATCTCCTTTGCTGCCGGGACCATAACTCCGGCTTGACGCGGAAATGGGGATTGACCCGCGATAGCTCCAATCCAAATATTCTCGGATATCGATAGGATGGAGCTATCAAAAATGCGGCCGACCCTGCGCCAGATGCAATACCTCGTCGCCATCGCGGAGACAGGCAAATTCGGTGACGCGGCAAGGGCGGTGAATGTCAGCCAGCCCAGCCTGTCGGCCCAGGTCGCAGAGATGGAGGCGGCACTGGGCGTTGTCCTGGTCGAACGGTCCCGGCAGGGCGCCATGCTGACCCGCGCCGGAGAGGAATTCGTGCGCCGGGCCCGCAACATTCTGAAGGAAGTCGAGGACCTGAAGGCGGTGGCGAAGTTCGGGCAGGCCGAGCTGGCCGGCCGCCTCCGCCTCGGCATCCTGCCGACGGTGGGCCCCTACCTCCTGCCGCATGCGGTGCGCGACCTTCACGCGCGGTTTCCGGCGCTGCGCCTCAGCGTGCGCGAGGAACGAACGATCGATCTTGATGAACACCTGCAGGCCGGGGACTTCGACACGATCATATCGACGCCCGAGGATCATCAGCACATCGATCACGAGCCACTGTTCATGGAACATCTGTATGTCTGCGCGCCGCCGGAAGACCCGCTTTCCGAAGGGCGCGGTCCGGTATCCCTGAAAGAGCTGAAGGGCCGCTCGCTCCTGACCCTCGGACAGGGCCACCGCCTCAACCTTATCATCCAGCAGCTCGCCGACGCCTCGGGCGCCAGCGTCAGTTCGGAATATGAGGGCACCTCGCTGGATGCGATCCGGCTGATGGCCGAGATGGGCGCCGGCGTCGCCATCCTGCCAAGCCTTTATGCGCTGTCGGAGGCGCGCCGCGACCGGGCTCTCAACGCCCGGCCGATCTCGCATCATCTTGCGCGCCGTTCGATTTCGCTGATCTGGCGGGACACCTCGCCGCTGGCCGAAAGCCTGAAAGAGCTCGCCGCCCCGCTGGCACGGGCTGCGGCCGGTATCCTTGCGCTGGAGCCGCAGAAATTTGCGGCCGGCAACTGAGCGGTGCGGCCTAGAAACTGTATGCGATACCGAGTATCGGCGCATGCGCGACAATATCTGGCCGGCCACTGATGATATCCTGCTGGCGCAGATATCCTGCGCTGAGCGACAGGCGTTCATTGACCTTGTAGCCAAGCCCGATCTGTGTGCGCAGGCCGGTAAGCCCCTCATCTGCTACCGGGCTGGTGGCGCGCAGCGTCAGGAACAATTCCGCATCGCTGCGAAAACTCCACCTGCCGGCCTCATCAATCGGAATCGACACGCCAAGCCGGGGGCGCAGGCGCAATCCCGTCTGCGAGGCATTGTCGACATAGCGCTGCTCGAAGCGAAGCCGCGTCCGCCAGATTCCATGGCGGGTGGACAATTGCTGGATCAGCCGGGTCTCGTCGGACGCGCCGTCATTGATGCGCTGCTCGACCGCGCCGCTCAGGGTAACGCCGCGTTGCAGTTCGTGGTTGAGCCAGAGACGGAAGAAATACGTATCCGGACGGCCGGCGGCTGAATCGCGAAAGCGCTGGGCAGTTTCGAGTTCCAGGCCGTTGCGGGCGTCGAGATCAAAGGAGACCGACGGGTTCGACCAGAATTCGGCGCCTTCGTCACTGGCAAAAGCTGGTGCAGCCGCCGTCATCAGGACAAATGACGCCGACAGGGCGATTGCTTTTTTCATCGGAGAGTTTGTCGAAAAATGCGCACAGGGGAAGGACGTGGCCACCGGCACGGGGAGGCATTCGCCGTCTCGTCCGGCGGCCAGCCAGGGGGGATCAGTTGGCTGCGTAGGGCAGCGAAGAATGGTGGAGCACGATGCGCAGCGCCCCATTGCCGTCGCGCATATAGCCCCACGTCTTGTCGACCGTGGTCACATTGCCATCGACATCGGTCAACACAACATTGCCCATCGACATGGCAGTGTTGCCGTCAATGAAAATTGCCGCGTTCCGGATCTCGTATGACTGCCAGCCCTTGAGCGCGAAGCCGCTGTCGTTCGGGAAGTTTGCGTCACCGCCTACGAAATAAGCCAGCGCGCCGTCGCGGGTCGTGCGGAAGGTCTGCGGCGCAGCCGCCAGCGTGGGTTTGAAGAGTACAGGCCCCATCTGGTAGGCATAGGCGCTGTCGAGCACAGTGCCGGCCAGTTCGCGGGCAGCATCAACGCCCTGCTCGCGATGGGTGGTCGAAATCTTCACAAGCGCGTCGCCCCAGGCGTTCTGCGCCGCCGTCACATCGGCCTCGGTGATCTTGGCGGGGGCCCCGGCCGGCGCGGCGGCATAGGATGCAGAAGCCGCGCCAGGCGTGGCGCAGGCGGCAGGGGCGGTTGCCAGGGCGGCGGCAAGAATGGCGGCGATGGCCGCAGACGAACGGGTCATGATCTGTCTCCTTTTGTGTGCCGGCCGGCGTCATCCCTCGGCAACGCAGGCCCATGCCGAGTGAAATGGAGAAACCGGCCGTGCCCGCCTCCGCCGGCTGGCAGGCCCTGCAGCCTAGGCCGTATGGCCTATGCCGCCCTCGCCTTGCGCCCTAGATGAGCAAGAAGCGAACAATCAGCGGGACTGCAGGCATGGAGACTGAGACCGTATCGGCCCTTCGGGATTTGTACCGGGCCTCGGAGGCGCGCGCCGCCAGGTTGCGCCTTCTCATGGAGGCGAGCCGCGACCTGGCGTTCTCCGATGCTGAAACACTTGAGAACGCCCTGAAACTCAGTGCCCGGCGAGCCGCTCTGTTCGCCGGATATACCGATGGCGACGTGGTCGCCGGGGCCGGCGCCGATGGTATTGCCCTCATGGCTCCGGGCGCCGGGGCGAGGCGGATCGCGACGCTGGTAATGCACGGATCGGGCGCGCGGCTCGAGAGCGAGGACCATGACGCGCTGATGATGCTGGCTCAGCTGATGGCGGCGGCAATGGACAGGTTCCAGCGCGAGGCTGAGCGCAACGAACTCCTCAGGCTGCTGCAGGATCGCGAACGCCGGCTTGAACTGGTGATCGGCCGGCTGTTTGCAGCCCAGGAAGAGGAGCGCCGCCGCGTATCGCGCGAACTGCATGACGGCGTCGCCCAGACGGCAACCGCCCTTTACCGCAAGCTCGAGGCCGGCGATGCGTGCCGCGACCCCGGCGCCATCGAACAGCTTGCAGGCATTGCAAGGATGCTGGTGCAGGAGCTGCGCTCTGTCATCGCGGGTCTGCGCCCGCCGGCGCTCGACGACCTCGGCCTGTCGGCCGCCATAGCCGCGCTCGCAGACGGGCTGCGCGAGGATGGCTATGAGGTGGCGTTCGAGCAGACCGGTCCCGACCGCTGGCCACCCATCATGGAGACCGCCTTCTTCCGCATTGCGCAAGAGGCCCTGAGCAATATCCGCAAACATGCCGGCGGCCCCTGCCGCGTCGATATCAGCCTGTCGGGGGACATGGCCGCCGGCCGCTGGCGCTTGCGCCTGCACGATCAGGGAACAGGCTTTCCGGTGGAGGGTTCGCAGGCCGGCCTCGCCCCGCCCGGCGAGCGGGTCGGCCTTGAGGTCATGCAGGAGCGGATGGCGGCCCTCGGGGGGCAGTTGCGCGTGAGGTCGATACCCGGCGCCGGCGTCGAGGTTGAAGCAATCCTTGAGGGGCTTGCCAGATGACGCCTCCCGCGCGGATCCTGATCGTCGACGATCATGCGCTGGCACGCGAAGGCCTGCGCGCCATCCTGACCGATGCCGGCTATGAGATTGCCGGCGAAGCCGCTTCGGGCGCGCAGGCCATCCGCCTCGTGGCCGAGCTCGCCCCCGACCTGATCCTTCTCGACATCCGCCTCGGCTCACAGCCCGATGGGCTGCAGGCCGCCGCCGCCATCCGGGAGGCCGGCTGCAATGCCCG
This sequence comes from uncultured Hyphomonas sp., assembly GCA_964419865.1. Classification (GTDB taxonomy): domain Bacteria; phylum Pseudomonadota; class Alphaproteobacteria; order Caulobacterales; family Hyphomonadaceae; genus Hyphomonas. The sequence goes on from CAYQRX010000004.1 coordinate 4,098, forward strand.
TATCATAATGCTGACCCTGCACGACACGCCGGACTATGTCCGTGCAGCCATCGCGGCCGGGGCGTCGGGTTATGTGCTCAAAGACGCCACGCGCCGGGAACTGGTGATGGCCGTCGAGCAGGTCCTCGCGGGGCAAATGGCCATCCCGGCGTCCCTCCTTGCTGCGATCCTGGCCCGGCCTGCTGCTGCGGCTCCGGACCGGGCTGCCTTGGAAAGGCTGACCGAGCGTGAGCGCCGCGTACTCGCCCTTGTCGCCGAAGGGATGACCAACAAGGCGATCGCGCGCGAGCTCGAGATCAGCCCGGCGACGGTCAAGGCCCATGTCGAGCGCGTCCTCGCCAAGCTCGGTGTGGCAGACCGTACCCAGGCCGCGGTGATTGCCGTGCGCGCACAGGCAAAGGAGAGCTGAAGCCATGCGCATGCCGCTTCCAGGCGCGGTCATTCGACTCTGGGCCAACCAGCCGCTGGCGATCAAGGGGATTGTCGTCGTTGCACTCCCGCTGGCCGTCCTGATTGTCGCCCTCACCCTGCTCTATCTCGCCAGCGAGGCGGAGGCTGTGGCCGAAGACGATGTGCGCCGGGCTTTTTCCATCCAGCGCGACATCTATCAGGTGCATGCGCTCCTGGCGGAAGCCGCCGGCGGTGTGCGCGGCTATCTCATCACCCGGCAGGAGCGTTTCCTCACGCCGTATATCAGCGCCGAGACGGAACTGCCGGCAACGCTGCGCCGTCTGGATGAGGCGATCCGGGACGAGGAGGTTCGTGAACGTTTTGACCGGGTGCTTGAACTTACCGGGCGAAAGCGCAACGGCCTCGTGACCCTTCTCGACCTGACCGCCCAGGGCCAGCCGGCGGAAGGGCGCGAGATCATCGCCGCGCTTGAGTCCAACAAGCTGGTGCTCGACGAGCTTCGTGCCGAGATCGATGCCATTCAGGCCCGGGAAAGCGCCGTCCTGGAAATCCGCCGGCAGAGGGTGGATGAGGTCCGCGACCGCTATCTCGCGCTGACTGGTGTCAGCGCCATTGTCGGCCTTCTTGGCAGCTTCGCCGCCGTGTTCCTGTTCTCGACAGGCATTGTCCGGCGCGTCCAGCTGCTCGAGGGCAATGCCGAGCGCCTGGAGCGCGGAGAACCGCTCGCCGCCCTGCCGGGAGACCGCGACGAAATCGGCCGTCTGGCAAACCGTCTCGAGCGGGCAAGCGCGCTGCTCAGGGCGCGAGAGCAGGATTTGCGCGAGGGCGAGGAAAGATTCCGGCTCGTGATCGAAGGCGTGCGCGATTATGGCATCTTTGCCCTCGACCGGGCCGGCCATGTCGCCAGCTGGAACACCGGGGCCCAGCGCATCAAGGGCTGGCATGCAGACGAAATCCTCGGGCAGCATTTCTCGCGCTTCTATCCGGAAGAAACGCGCGGCCATCTGCCCGCCTCGATCCTGAAACGCGCCGCCGATGAGGGGACCGCGGAGGATGAAGGCTGGCGCCTGCGCAAGGATGGCGGACGTTTCTGGGCCAATGTCGTGGTCACAGCGCTGCGAAACGAGGCTGGCGAGCTGAGAGGCTTTGCCAAAGTCACACGCGACATTACCGAACGCAAGCGGTCAGAGGAGGCGCTGCGGATGGCCCGCGAAGACGCAATTGCCGCCAACCTCGCGAAGACGGAATTCCTGTCGCGCACCAGCCATGAACTGCGCACACCGATGAGCGCGATCCTTGGATTTGCCCAGATCCTCGAGCTCGATGCTGGTGACCTCAGCGAAACGCATCGAAGCTCCGTCGCGCAGATCCTGAAAGCCGGGCGCCATCTTCAGGCATTGATCGACGAACTCCTCGATATTTCCAGCATCGAGGCAGGCGGGGCGGATCTGCGTCTTCAGCCCCTCAAACTCACAGATGCGGTGTCGGAAGCCTGTGAACTCGCCGCCTCGGCCCTGAACCAGAGGAACATGCGCCTCTCACTGAAGCTGGACGCTGCCGGCCCCATGGTCCGGGCTGACCGGCGCAGGTTGATCCAGGTATTGCTGAACCTGCTCACCAACGCCGCCAAATATGGCAGGCAGGGCGGACAGGTCGAGATACGCAGCGACATCCTTCCTGATGGGCTGCGCATAGAGGTCGCCGATGACGGCCCCGGCGTTTCTCCCGCCAACATACCGAGGCTGTTCACGCCCTTCGACCGTCTCGGCCAGCAGCGGACGCGCAATTCCGAAGGGACGGGCCTGGGCCTTGCCCTGTCAAAGCGGCTGGTGGAATCGATGGGCGGAGAGATCGGGTTCACCAACAAGGAAGGCCCCTCCACGGGCGCGCTGTTCTGGTTCAGCCTTCCGCTGGCGGATGAAACCCAGGCGCCTGCCCCTGCGTCCGGCATGAAAGAGAGATCAGCGTGAACCGAATAACCGACATCATCTCGACCGAGGCGCTGCGGGACCGGCGGATTCTGGTCATTGATGATGAAGAAGCCAATATCCTTCTCCTGAAAACATTTCTCCTGCGCGAAGGATTTCATGATCTTCTCTGCCTTGCCGATCCTGGCGAGGCTCTGGACGCCTTCGTGCGGTTTGATCCGCATCTTGTCCTGCTCGATCTGATGATGCCCGGGATCGACGGCTACCAGCTTCTGGAAGCCTTCCGCCGGCAGACAAAGCCGGACGAGTTTCGCCCGATACTGGTCCTGACGGCCGACACGACCCTTGATGCGCGCCGCCGCGCGCTTGCCCTTGGCGCAAAGGATTTCGTCAGCAAGCCGTTCGATATCGTCGAGATTGCCTTGCGGATTACCAATCTGCTCGAAACGCAGGTTCTTTACGAACGCCTTGCGGCGCGGGCATAAGACTGCAGGCAGCCGCGATAGGATCAGCCTATCGCCGGCATCGGAAATTGCGTCTGGTATCCATGCGCAGAATGGCGCAACACCCGGCGCCGGGGTCCGGCCGGGCCCGGTAACCTGACAGGGATATTCCATGGATATTGCCCTTTCCACCCTGCTCTCGCCCATGGTCCTGTTCTTCGTCCTCGGCCTCGGGGCGGCGCTCCTGAAATCCCAGATGTCGATTCCCGAAGCTTTTGCCAAAGGCCTCGCGATCTATCTGATGATGTCGATCGGCCTGAAGGGCGGGGTCGAGATGTCGAAGAACCCGCTGAGCTGGGACATTGGCTTTGTCATGGCGTCGGCCATCGCCCTGTCCTTTCTGCTGCCGGTCATTGCCTTCGCCCTGCTGCGCGCCACCACACGCCTCGACCAGACCGACGCCGCCGCAGCGGCGGCGCATTACGGCTCCATCTCGATCGTCACTTTCGTCGCCGCCAACCAGGCAGTCACTGCCTCGGGCCTGTTTCCTTCAGGACACCTGGTCGCCGTGGCTGCCCTGATGGAAGTGCCGGCCATCATCACGGCCCTGCTGCTGGCCCAGCGCGGCGCGGCGCAGCCGGCGGGCGGCATTGCCATGCAGCGCGGCGAGATCACCCGCGAAGTGTTGCTGAACGCCTCTGTCGTCGTCCTGCTCGGCTCGCTTGCGATTGGCTGGATCACCGGCGAAGCGGGCATGGAGCGCATCGCCCCCTTCTTCGTCACGCCCTTCCAGGGAGTGCTCTGCCTGTTCCTTCTGGATATGGGCCTGTCGGCCGGGCGCGGCCTAGCCAATGGCTGGCGCCAGCTTGAGCCGGGCAGCATCCTGTTCGGGCTCTATATGCCGCTCATTTCAGCAGTTCTGGCGGCCGGTGCCGCCTGGCTGAACGCGATGAGCGCTGCCGACGCGGCCCTGCTGATTACCCTTGCCGCGTCGGCCTCCTACATCGCCGTGCCGGCCGCAATCCGCCTTGCCCTGCCAAAAGCGCGCCCGGCGATCTATCTGACCTTGTCGCTCGGTATTACCTTCCCGTTCAATCTGATCATTGGTCTGCCGCTCTATATCTGGCTCGGCAGGCTGGTCGCCGGATAAGGAAATCATGTGATGCACCCCAGGCTTCGGCTTGAACTGATCATCGAACGGATGGCCCTGCAGAGGGCCTGCAACATTCTCGAAGCAGCCGGGCTGACGGGCTATACGATCATGCCGGCCATCGCCGGTTTCGGCGGCGGCAACCGCTGGAGCCGCGACACCGACATTTCGGCCTCCGGCAACATGCTGGTGGTTGTCTCGATCGGCACCGAGGAACGGATCAACGCCGCTCTGCTGCAACTGGAGAAACTGCTCAGCGCACATATCGGCGTGCTGAATGTGTCGGACGTAAAGGTCCTGCGCCCTGGCAGATTCTGAGCCGGCTTCAGCGCGCCAGGCGATTCCGGCTGACCTGACCCCTTTGGACGCAGCCAGTGCGACATAGTAAAGTGGCTGCGTCCAAAGGGGTCAGGTCAGCCGCTATAGAAGCCGGGGGAGTACGGCGATTGTTGGCCGTCACGCAGCTGTGTTCGAAACCCAACGATGGAAGATGCGGGGCGTTCTGGCCCGGTTTGCCCGGGCTGTCATTCACATCTACTTTCTCGTCGGCTTCCAGCACCGGCTGATCGTATCGCGGCAATGGCTTTGGCGATATCTGACCTATGAGCCCGCAGCCCGGCCGATTTGGGAAGATGTTGAAGAATCCGGTCGCAATGCCGAGACTGCCAGAGCATCGTCGCGCGTGACTCGTCTCTTGTAGGACGCCCCATGGGCTGCCCATCAACCCAACGCTTTCCTTTCGGGCAGGACGCCGCGATGTCCCCACTTCCATGAGGCCCCACTGATCCCATTATCCCGTATCTTGGCCGGAACCTGCCGGCGTCGCAATCTATTCAGGGTAAAATCCCGCTAGGGGGCCAGAGGTCAATCACTCTGTAAGCGGCACTGTGTTCGCGGACCGCCGGTGTCATTTGCCATTGCCGCCGCCCCACCTTATACCCGAAGCGAGCTGAATGATCAGGGATGTACAGGTTTCGCATGCTCTTCTCCATCGTCAAGCGCACCACTGTACTTGGCATTGTGTGGCTGGTCCTTACCGGTGGAAGCATTAGCGCGCTGGTCTACGCTTTAGCAGCCGTTCCGGCTGGGATCGCCTTAAGCTTTCTCCTCCTCGAGCCAGGCCCGGGAACGGTCAATATGTTGCGGCTGGCCTCACTCCTGCCGGGATTTATTATGCGGTCCGTCGCAGGCGGCGTGGACGTAGCCTGGCGCGCGCTGCATCCGCGAATGCCTGTCAGACCGGGCTGGATTTCGCTCCGAACACAGATGACAGACAGCCCCGCACGCTCGCTCTACGGAGCGGAGACGAGCCTTCTGCCGGGTACTCTATCGGCCGGATGCGACCAGATCGGGCTCAAAATACATTGTCTCTATATAGATCAGGATACAGAGCAACGCGTGCAAGTTGGCGAGAGACGGTTTGCGAGGGCCTTCTCGCAACCAGGGAGCGAACCGGACGCCGATGGCTGATCTGTTCATGCTGGCCGCTCTATGTGTCCTGGTATCGGTCGCCGGTGCGTTGAGCCGGGCCTGGTATGGGCCTGAACCTGCCGACAAGATGATGAGCGCCCAGCTGATCGGGTCGGGCGGCGCAGGTATGACGGTTCTGATTGCGGCCGCGCGCCTTGAGCCGGCGATATTGGACGTCGCGCTCGTGCTGTCCCTGCTGGCTGCATTTGCCGCGCTGGCATTTGTCAAGACCGTGACACGCGACGGCGCCGGAGACCCGGAAGCGGGCGAGGTTGAAGAGCCATGAGCGGGACGGAGATCCTGATAGCCGCCTTTCTCGCGCTTGGCGCGTTTTTCTACTTGGCCGGAACAGTGGGGCTCCTTCGCTTCCCCGACACCCATTCCCGGCTGCATGCGCTGACCAAGGCAGACAATCTGGGCCTCGGCTTCATCCTAATTGCGGCGGGACTGCATTGGGGAGACATCTGGATTACGGGGAAACTGTTCCTCATCTGGCTGCTGGCGCTTTTCGCAGCCGGAATGGCAGCGCAGCTGGTTGCGCGCGCCGCGCTGAAGGCGGAGGAACATGAATGAGCCTCGCCTTCGACCTTGCGCTGTGCGCCTTGCTGCTTGGCACTGCCCTGCTCGCGCTGACCGGGCGAGACACTTTTGGCTCCGTGGTCTTTTTTATTGTCTACGGCATCCTTGTCGCGTTGGCCTGGCTCAGCCTCGGAGCTGTGGATGTGGCGCTGGCGGAGGCAGCCATCGGCGCCGGGCTGACCGGCATACTGCTGATCGGAGCGTGGCAGAGTCTGAATAAAACCGCCAGCCGGGAGGCAGAGGTGAGCTTACCTCTCCTTGCGCGCATCGCAGCCGGACTGGGAGCTGGCGCAATCGGCAGTGTGATTGCGCTCGCCATCCTCACCCTGCCCGGACATGAGGGTCTGACCAGCGCGGCGATGGAGGCGCGCGGCGAACTCGGGCTCGGCAATCCGGTTACTGCGGCGCTGCTGGGGTTCAGAAGTTATGACACACTCCTGGAAGTTATGGTCCTGATCGCGGCGCTTGCGGGTGTCTGGTCCCTCACCCCGGCACGCTTCCGGGGCGGCAGGCCCGGCCCGAAACACACCGCCCGGGCCGATGGTGTAATGGCAAGCTTCGGCCGGATCCTGCCGCCCATCGGCCTGCTCTTGGGCGTGTATCTTGTATGGGCTGGCGCAGATGCACCGGGCGGCGCATTTCAGGCTGGCACCATTCTGGCGGCGGTATGGCTTCTCATCGTCTATGCCGGCCTGCGCGACGAGCCGCGCATCTCCAGCCGCTTGCTACGCCTTCTGGTCGTCAGTGGTCCGCTTATCTTTGTGTGCGCCGCATTTGCCGGCGCTCTGGCGGGCCAGGCGCTTGGCTTTCCTCGGGAGCATGCCAGAACGGTGATCCTGGTTCTTGAATACACACTCATGCTGTCCATTGCTGCGACGCTTGCCTTGCTTGTAGCCGGGCCGGCAAGGCGTATGCCATGATCGAGCTCCTGGCCCAGCGCGGCGGGCTGTTTGCAATGACCGGCGCAGCACTCATTGCGTTCGGCTTCTTCGGCTTTCTGATTCAGCGCGCCCTTGTGCGCCGGCTGATCGCTTTCAATGTGATTGGCAGCGGGGTCTTCCTGCTATTTGGTGGCACAGGCTATTTTGGGGACGGAGTTGATCCGGTTGCGCAGGCCCTGATCATCACCGGCATCGTTGTGGCGCTTGCCCTTACGGCATTTGCAGCGGCGCTGGCGGTCCGTCTTTCTGAAAGCGGTGATACGCAGGATGACGCGCAGGAAGCTGGCAGCAGGCCCGGCGGGGAGGCTGGCGAGTGAATCTGCTCTTCGCGCTCGTCGGACTGCCCCTTCTCTTCATGCTGGCAAGCCTCCTGGCCGGACGTCATGGGCCCCGCCTGATCTGGGTGGCAGCGCCGCTGATCACCGGCCTTGCCGCCTGGCTTGGGCTCGATCGATCCGTCAGCCCGCGTGGAGGCGCGCTCGGGGGCTGGCAGGCTCCGCTCGGCATAGTGCTGGAAGCTGACGGGCTGACAGCGATGCTGATTCTGACCAGCGCCATAACCGCGGGCATTGCCGGCCTCTATTGCCTGGGCAGCATCGGCAGCGTGAAAGGTGAAACGGCCCGCGGCAGCTCTTTCTGGCCTCTTCTTTACGGCCTTTGGGCCGCCTTCAACGCTGTGCTGGTCAGCCGCGACCTCTTCAATCTCTATGTCGCACTCGAGCTTCTGTCGATCTGCGCTGTGGCACTCGCGGCTTTCGGATCGCACAGGGCAGCACTGAACTATCTGATGATCGCATTGGCCGGCTCTCTGGCCTATCTGATCGGCGCGGTGCTGATCTTCGCCGCGCTCGGGACCCTCGACATCTCCCTGATCGCCGCGCGGGCTCCCGAGGCGCGCACGAGTGTGCTGGTCGGCGCTGCCCTTATGTCGGCCGGGCTGATCGCCAAGACTGCCCTCTTCCCAATGCATGGCTGGCTGCCACCGGCCCATGCTGCAGCCCCGCCTGCTGTCAGCGCCCTGCTCTCCGGCCTGGTTGTCAAAGCCTCGTTCGTGATCCTGCTGCGGGTTTGGTTTGAGGCCCTGCCGGAACTTGCAGGACCCGCCATCATTGCCGGTATGGGTGTGCTCGGCGCAGCGGCGGTGCTTTACGGCTCCGTTCTGGCGCTGCGCCAGGAAGGGCTCAAATCTCTCATCGCTTATTCCACCATCGCGCAGCTCGGATATCTTTTCCTGGTCTTTCCGCTTGCAGGCGGCGGAGAGACGGTCACGCCCTGGGCGGCGGGCGCCTGGGGAGCCATGGGCTTGCATATGAGCGCGCATATGCTTGCCAAAGCAGGCCTGTTTCTTGCTGCGGGGCTGATTGTCGATGCGGTTGGCAAAGGTCAGCTGAGCGGACTTGCCGGCGTGGTCCGTGTCATGCCGGTAACGACCCTCAGCTTCGCGCTCTGCGCCGTCTCGCTCATGGGGCTCCCGCCCAGCGGAGGCTTCATGGCAAAGTATCTGATGCTGATCGCCGCCATAGCCTCCGGTCAATGGATATACGCGGTGGTGATCATTGCCGGCGGCCTGATGGCAGCCGCATATCTTTTCCGCCCGCTCAGCGCCATGTTCGCCGGTACCGAGACGCCTGAAATAAAACCCTTGGCGCACCGGCTTCTGCCGCTTGCGCCGCTTGTCCTCGGTCTGGCAGCTATGCTTCTGGGCCTCGTCTCGGCGGGGCCTTATGCATTGATCGTCTCCGGCCTGCCCGACGCTGGCAAGGCAGGCCTTGAGGAAGCCGTGCCGTGACCGCATCGGTTCTGGTCCCGCTCCTTCTGCTTCTCGCGCCCCTCGCACCGGCGCTCGCAAGCGCCCTGCTGGCCCGCCATGCCGCCTGGCGCAACATTGTGAACATCGCCTTCGCAATTTTCAATCTCGGCATTGTTGCCTACGCCCTGACAGGGGTGGCCGCCGGGACAGAATATGAATGGCGTGTCTCCTTCGTACCCGGCCTCGATCTGGTCCTGCGCCTTGACGCGCTGGCACTGCTATTCGTAACGCTCTCGGCCTTTCTGTGGGCAGCCACCACATTCTACGCCATCGCCTACCTCGCCGGCACAGCCCATCAGGCACGCTTCTTTGCCTTCTTCAATCTGTGTGTAGTGGCCGCGAGCGGGATCGCCATGTCCGGCTCCCTGATCACCTTCTTCGTTTTCTACGAGATCCTGACCCTCGCCACCTGGCCGCTGGTCGTGCATACCGGCAGCGTCAGGGCGATGGCAGCCGGCCGGACCTATCTTGCCTATACGCTGGCAGGCAGCGCCGTACTGCTTGCAGGAATTGTCTGGCTTGAAAGTGGATCCGGTCCGGTAGAGTTTTTAACCGGCGCAGATCTTCGCGGTCTTTCTTCTTCAGAGGCCCGCATCGTCTTTGCACTGCTGATCGCTGGCCTTGGCGCAAAGGCGGCCCTCATACCACTCCACCCCTGGTTACCCGCGGCTATGGCTGCGCCCGCCCCTGTAAGCGCACTGCTTCACGCCGTTGCCGTGGTCAAGGCCGGCGCGTTCGGCATCGTGCGGGTGATCTATGATGTCTACGGGATTGAGACGGTTTCTGCGCTCGGGCTCGGGATACCGCTCGCCCTTCTTGCGTCCGCCACGATAATCTATGGCTCGCTGCAGGCGCTCCGCCAGAACGACATCAAGAGGCGTCTGGCCTACTCCACCGTGAGCCAGGTCAGCTATATTATTCTGGGCGCGAGCCTTGCCGGGCCCTTCGCAGTGATTGGCGGACTGGTCCATCTCGTACATCAGGGGCTGATGAAAATCACCCTCTTCTTCGGGGCAGGTGTGCTCGCAGAACGCGCAGGCATTACCAGCATTCATGAGATGGATGGTATCGGCAGGCGCATGCCTGTCACCCTGGCGGCGTTTACTGTCGCAGCGCTTGGGATGATTGGTGTTCCGCCCGTCGCAGGCTTTGTTTCCAAATGGTATCTGGGAATAGGCGGTTATCAGTCCGGGGCGATATGGGTAATAGGTGTACTGATTATATCCAGCCTGTTGAATGCGGCTTACTTCCTGCCCATGGTCTACCGCGCCTGGCTGAAACCGGCCGGGGACACCCTGCCGGGGCGCGCGGAGTTGGCTGCGAGCCGGGCATGGCTGCTCATTCTGCCGGGCGCATTCACTGCATCCGCTGCACTCGGCGCCGGCCTGTTTGCCGGTTATGAATTCAGCCCGCTCGGCTGGGCCACACTCATAGCAGAGCGGATTTATCTGAGATGAACGCAATCTGGCTCCTGCCGATGGCGCTCGGCGTCCCGATTGCCCTCTCGGCAATCAGCGCCTTGCCTCTGATCCGCGACCGCAGCCTCACCCTGGCTGTCTTCGCACCCTTGCCGGGACTTCTGGCAGCGCTGTTTGCGCCGCGCGGGGAAAGGCTGGTCCTGCCGGATTTTCTCCTGGGCCTGACCCTCTCCCTCAGCGAAGCGGGCGCGCTGTTTCTCGGCGCGGCGAGCCTTCTCTGGTTCGTCGCAGGGATCTATTCACGCCATTACATGCGCGGCAGGGACAGGGCCGGCAATTTCGCTCTTTTCTGGACGCTATGCATGGCGGGAAATCTCGGCGTTTTCATCGCCGCAGACGTCATCACCTTCTATGTTGCCTTCACCCTTGTCTCCCTGATGGCCTTTCCCCTGGTTATCCATGACCGCAGCCCGGAGGCCCTGAACGCCGGGGTGGTCTATATCGTTCTGGCGCTGGCTGGTGAGGCCTGCCTGCTTGCGGGGCTCCTCCTTGCCTCCGGCGCAGCGGGCGGTGCGATTGCCATCGATACGCTGGTGAAGGCCATAGCGCTGTCGCCTGATCGCCCTGTTGTCCTTGGCCTCCTGGTCGCCGGCTTCGGCATCAAGGCAGGCCTTTTCCCCTTCCACGTATGGCTACCGATCGCACACCCGGCCGCGCCTGTCCCGGCCTCTGCTGTCCTCTCCGGCGCGATTGTGAAGGCTGGCCTGTTCGGACTGCTGGTTTTCATGCCTTTCGGCGAACCTCGTCTGGCCAGCGCAATTATGTTGTGCGTTCTGGGATTTGCAGGCGCCTTCAGCGCGGCCCTTTACGGACTGACCCAGACAGATCCCAAGGCCGTGCTCGCCTATTCAACAGTCAGCCAGATGGGGCTGATGCTGGCGGCGACAGGCGCTGGCCTTGCCGCCGGACTGGAGGCGGCTGCCCTAATGAGCCCAATTGCGGTCTATGCACTTCATCACGGACTGGCGAAGGGCGCGCTGTTTCTCGGGATCGGGGCGATGAGCGCAAGTTCAGGCAGAGCGGCGCGCCGCCAGCGCCTCGCGCTTGGGGCCATCTCGCTTTCGATTGCCGGACTTCCGCTGACGGGCGGAGCGCTGGCCAAGCTTGCGCTCAAAGCGCCGCTCGGGCCCGCGAGCCAGCTTCTTGTCACCGTCTCAGCTATCACGACGCTGCTGCTGCTCATCCATTTTATCAGGACGCTCCGGCCAGCGCGTATGGGTGAGACGCGCGCGCCCTTGATACGGTCGGTGCCTGTTGCCGCCCTCGGCGCCGCGGCCCTTGTCCTGCCCTGGACTGCCTGGGAGCTGACGGGCCTGTCACCCGGATATGCCCTGGATAGGGCGAACCTGATCAACGGCGCGCTGCCTCTGCTGATCGCGGCCGGAGCCGCGACCCTTGTCCGGCAAGCGCGCCTTGCTCCGCCGCCTGCGCCGCAGGGAGACCTGCTTGCGCTGGTCGTCGCTGCTTGTCAGTCCACCAACAGGTCCCGACGGTATCCCCTCCCTGGCCGCCTCAATGCACTCGCACAGCGGCCCGCCCTGCCCCGCTGGGCGGAACTGCGCCATCTCGTAGGGTTCGCCGACAAAACCGAATCCGCACTCGCCGCCGCGCTGCCCTTCCTGCTGTTGGTCACCACAATCATCCTTGCCCTTCTCGCCCTTGATGGCACCGGCTGAGGCTCCTTGCCCCGATATCACGGATGTGGCCGCACGCATCCCCAGTACCCTCACCCCAGCCTGCCGGGGAGAAGCAGATAACCTCGCCCCGCAGCGCGCCACTGCACTGAAATTTATGACACCAGGACCGGGCCGGACAGGCTGATACGACTTTGTCTGCAGCTGAAACCGCCCGCCTTCGCAGGGCTCGGGGCAAGACAAGAGCCTGTTGCACGCTCCCCACCCGCTTCTTTCCTGCCCCCCGGCAGTTCTTACTGGCCTGGATACGACGCCTGCTTGTGTAGCGTGTCCTGCACATAGAGCTTCACGATAAAGACCGAGAGCACCACCAGGAGCGGCGTAGCGAGCAAAACGCCCAGCAGACCGAACAGCATTCCAAAACCGAGAATGGAAATGAGAATGAGCGCTGGAGGCACGGCCGCCGCCTTCTCCTGGATGAGCGGATAAATCAGAGCCGATTCAAGCTGCGAGACGGCGATGTAGGCAAGCGTCACCCATACGGCCGTCATCGGACTGACTGTAAAGGCAAGGAGGATGCCGGGAATGGAAGCAACAAGCGGCCCCACAGTTGGAACAAACTGCGAAAGGCCGGCGATCAGGGCAAGTCCGAGGAAGGCTGGCACGCCGAATGCCCACAGGACAAGTCCCATCAGGACCGCAATAACAACCATATCGACCGTGATGCCAAGCAGCCATTTCTTCAGAGCCCTTGCCGACGCGTCCAGCGCGTCGCCCACTTTTTCATCCACGCTGCGCGGCAGAAGAAGGAGCACGCCCCGCCGGAAGGAGGCTGCAGAGCGTGTCAGAAAACCAGCGATGAAGATCACCAGAAGCCCCGAAGTCAGCCCGGACGCCAGCGGAAGGGCAAAGCCGCCCGCATTGCTGACGATACCCGCAAACGCCCCGCCCGACTCGCCTGAAGCAATCGCCTCAAGCTCAGAGACGAGGGCGGCGCCTGCCCTGTTATGTTCCAAAGCCTCCCGGAGGCGGCTCCAGGCGTCGGGGAGACGATTGAAGACATTCGCCATCTCGCCGCCGATCTGGGCCCCGAAAACCCAGAACACTCCGCCGAGGCCGCCGACCAGAATCAGAGCAGCTGCCGCAACGGCGACACCCCTTGGCAGCGTGATCCGTCGCGTAAGCGCATCTGCGATGCCGTGAATGGCCGTTGCCATCAGGACCGCAAGAAATATGAGAAGGATCGCATCCCGCACTGCCCACAGGGCCAGGGCAATGCCGAGCGCCAGAAGAAATATGACCAGACGCAGGATAAAAGGCTTAAGACTTGCCGTGTCTGGCATGGTTCACTCCTTTCTGAGCACGGGGATCCAGCAGCGCGGCCTGCTGGTTCAGGCTCTGGCTCTGATCGGTGTGCTTCGGAAACGTCTGCGCAGGCCCGGTGTTCCGGCTCACCCCTTTCAGCCAGCCTGCCCGGAGGGCGGCAGGTCCCGGCCGCGGGGGTCTCACTCAGGTCCTTGACGAGCATCATGGTCACGTCGCGCAGGCAGCGATGCAAAGGCTTGCAGTCTGTTCATGTCGTTCATGGCGCCAGGGTCCATCCCTTTGAACTTCGGCGCGTCCTCAAGGGCCGCACTGATCTGGCCGAGGACCGCACCCTGCCCGCAGATGAGCGCACAAGAAGGCAATTGGTTCCGCCGCCATACGGAATTCATCGATTTTCTCGTGATGAATGATGCAGCCAGGGCGAGGAAGCTTGCCGGATCGTTCAGGGAAACCACTTTTGACACCGATGAGCGGCCCTCGGACCATTGTCCGATTGCGATCGGTCTTGAACGGTGAACGAGATTGGCAACCGGGTGCGGCCCTGGCAGGACTGGCAAACCTGACGGGACGGCGCGGCAGGCAGGAGAAGGACGGACGCGATGAGTGGCTGGGACCGGGATGAGCGCGGCGACCATGCCCCGCCACCGGTGCCGCCTCTCATCTGGCTTGTCCTGGCTGCCATCATACCCGGCGGCCCTGCAGCTTTCATCCTTCCGGCGCTCCCGGATCCATGACACCGCGCATTCTCAGGACGCGCGGGCCGCAGACCCCGGCCGGGTCCAGACAAGGGGATAAGCCTCGCCGCAGAGCCTGTCCCCGTCGCTGAGCTTCGCGCTGCCTGCCGTGTGCGCCGCTGCTCCCTTCCGGCCGAGATAACGAACGCTCTCGCCGCAATAGCGCAAGGACACAGCGCGGCGCCAGCTGCCTGTCATATTACCGCCCGCGCCATGAACCGTCAGGACATGGTGAAGGATCACATCGCCGGGCTCTACATCGAATGAGACGATGTCATAGGCGGCCGGGTCTGCTTCAATATCCGGGCAGCGCGGACCCTCAGCCTCCGGAAAGGGTGTCTGCGTCAGGAAGATGTTCGGGGCATAGACCTCGCCCCATTCATGCGAGCCGCGGACATATTGTGTCACACCGTTTGAGGGGCCCGCCGGATCGAGCGGGATCCAGGCGATGACGCACTGACTGCCCTCGATCTGGAAATAGCCAAGATCCTGATGAAAGGCCGTCTTCTGGCGCGTGTGCGGCGCCTTCACGAAGGTCGTATCCTCCCAGAAGCGCAGCTCTGCTGCATCGAGGAGCTCTGCCGCGATCTCAGGCAGCGCCGAGTTGAAGGCAACCTCCCGGATGCCGGCATCGAAGCGCCAGCCGCCGGCGTCATAGAAGAACAGCCCATCCTCTCCGGATGGCCCTTCCTCCATCAGGGGACGGGCGGCAGGGTCAGCTGCAATCAGCGCCTTCAGGCGGCTCATGTCAAAGCGCGTGGCCGCGCCGGCATCGATCAAGGCGCCCGGCGCCCAGGCCTGGCGGGCGAGCGCTTCAAAGTCATAGCCCGTCGCCGAGCGTCCGAGCGCGGCCATCTGGCGGGCGACGCCGGCGCGCAGGAGGTCGATCTCGAAAGGGCTGAGAACATTCCGCAGGCAGATGACCCCGTCGCGGCGGAAGTCTGCCCGGTCGGCTTCGCTTATCAGGAAGAGCGGGTCCTGTCTCATGCCGCCTGTCCTTCCTGCGAACCGAGGGCGGCGGCCAGCGCGCCGGCATTGCGATAGCGGTCGAGCTGGCGGTCAAGCGCCGGCAGGTCGACAAAGGAGACCGCAGCGATCCAGGCCTCTTCGCCGCCTTCGCGCCGGGGCAGGCCCAGCGGCTCGGTCCGGAACAGCCCGCTGACATGATTGTAGAAGGCCTGATGGGTCAGCCAGCTGAGACGGGTGATATCATTGTCGAGGCACCAGGCCGTAATCCCGATCCCGAGGCGGGCGCGCAGGCGGATCGCGTCCAGCCGGTCTTCGGCCCGGGACCGGTCGAGCACGAAACGCGAGCATTCCCAGACGTCCTCGGCCTCCGGCAGGGGCTGCAGGTCACACCAGGCGGAGAAGAGCTCGCTCATCATGTGCGGCCCGGTGGTCGGGTTCAGCCGGGCGGAGGCGGCGACCCGGCCAGCTGTATCCTCGGCAATAATATAGACCGTCCTGGCTGTGTCGAAGGCATCGCGATCATAACCCGGCTCAATGCCGGGAATATCCCAGCCCCACTCCTCCACCACGACGCGGTAGCGCATGGCGTGCATGTCATCGATCAGCGCGCGGTGCTGGGCCCGCAGGGCCGGGGGGATGATCCGGAACATTCCTGTCCTCCTCTGTTCACATGAGCAGGATCATCCGGAAGGCGGCGGGCGGCGTCATGTCCCCTTTCGGGGACTTGTCAGGGGAATATCTGGCCGGAAGCGATGGCCTGGGCCACAAGATGTGCGCGGTTGGCCGTATCGAGCTTCACGCCGGCCCGTTTAAGCGTTTTCTTCACCGTGTCTTCCCTGATCCCGAGAATTTCAGCGATCTCCCAGTTCGTCTTGCCGGCGGCGGCAAACTGCACGCACTCGGTCTCGCGCGCAGTCAGTTCGGCGAGCTTCTGATAGGGAAACGGCCCGTGCAGGGACTCAAGGTGGTAATAGGCCGCCTGGCAGACAATCTCGACTTCGCTGATTTCCAGCGGCGCAAGATCGAGCTTCAGGCTGGCGCCCAGGGACACCCCGCCCGTGATACTGTCGATCGCGTGCATGGGAAACATCATGCCATCGATGATGCCATAGTCGTGCACCATGTCGACGACCCGCCGCCCCTGCCGGGAGGCCGCCGTGTAGGCTTCGGCCCAGCGGAAGGGGCGCTTGGAGCGCAGCGCGCAGCGGGCCACCGGGTCATGCAGGATCGCCATCAGGCGCCTGCGGCGGTCTTTCAGCTCTTCGGGCCAGTCGGACGCATACAGAATATCCTTTGCCGAAACGCCGGCCGGGTTAACCAGCTGGCCGAGATAGATCCGCTCGAACCCATAGCGCCCGACGAAGCGGGCGAGACTGCAGAGCGCATCGCCCGTGCGGGCCGATGCCTGGATCTCCCGGATCGCCTGAAGCACACCGCCGCCATCATAGTCACGCATCGCAGCACCTCCTGCCCGCGCGCCCTATACTAGAACAAGTTTTCAATTTATAAAAGAAGCGTCGCAGCCGCGATGTCAGCCCTTATTTTCCGGCAGCCAGCACCTTCAGCACATCGACCATCTGGCGCAGGGTCTCGCGCGAGCGGGCCTTTGACAGGAAGAAGCCGGCTTCCCTGCGCAGCGCTTCCATCTCTTCGGCCGCCGGGCTGAGGGCCCGCGCGCGCCGCTCGCCGGACCGGAAGAGGTTCTCCAGCGGTACATCAAGGAGGTCGGCGATCCGGGCCACCATACCGGCGCTCAGCCGGTTCGAACCTGTCTCATATTTCTGGAGCTGCTGGTGGCTGATGCCGAGCTCGCCGGCAAGGTCAGACAGGGTCTGGTTGCGCGCAATGCGAAGCTTGCGGACATTCTGGCCAACGATCAGGTCGATATCCGTCGGTGAACGGCTGCCCCGCCCGGGACGCCCTGCTTGTGTCATGGTCTGCCTCCTCCGGCGGGCACCGATCCCCTTACGACCATAACAATTCTAGAGCGCAACCGGTCACCCGTCGAGAGCGACAGGCGCCGCGGCCATCGCTGGCCCGGCCGCGCTGCCGGACGGCCAACTGGCGGCGAACGCGACCTCCCAGGTTGCAAATAATGTCTACTTATAATAGATTGTACGGAAGCTTTGCGGAGTTTCGTGCCGATGGCAGACGATGCCCTTGCAACCCCTGAGTCTGCCGCATCCAGCCTGATGGAGGAGGCGAGGCAATGCCTTCTTGCGGGTAAGCCGCAGGCCGCCCTGCCCCTGCTGCGCCGGCATCTCGCCCTTGATCCGGAGGACCGGAAAGCACGGCGCGCCCTGGCGGCGACGCTCTGCCGCGCGGGGACGCCAGAGGCCGCTCTTGCCGAATATGCACGGCTGCTGGCAGCTGACCCCGAAGACGTCTCTGCCCTTCTTGGCAAAGCACATGCCCTTTACCGGACGGGCGACAGGGCCGGGGCGCTCGACGCATTCCGCCGGATCATCAGCATTGATCCGCTCGCCTGGAAAGCCTGGGGCTCGATTGCTGACATCACGCCGGACGAGGATGAGCGTGTTCATGCCGTCGAGGGCGCGGCCGACGCCCTGACAGTGCTGTGCACGCAGGACCCTGCCGGGCCCCGGCGCCTTGCTGCGGCTGCCGGCGCCTGGATGGACGCCCGGCAGCCGGGGCGCGCCGTCCGGCTTCTCGGGCGTCTCAATGCCCCATGCCTCAGTGACCCCGGCCTCCTCCGCCACCTCGCCCGCGGCCATTATCACAAGGGAGACTTTGCCGGCGCTTTCCGCCTCGCCCTGCGCCTCCTCACAATGACACAGGGCGAGCCGGCCCATCGCGCCGCTCCGGGCGCCTTTCAGCCCGCCCGGGCGATATCCGTCCTCATCGAACTGCGGGAGATCCTCGCTGCAGCGGGCGTTCGCAGCTTCCTCACCGCGGGCACGCTCCTGGGGTCTTATCGCTGTGGCGGGCCGCTCCCGCATGACCGCGATATCGATATCGGAATTCTCCGCGACGGGAATGGCGGCCCCGACATCGCCGGCATCCTAAGGTCTCGTAAGGACATACTCCTTCCACGGATCAGCCGGCCGGGTGACCGGTATTTCGGGATCACGCACCGGGGGATAGCTGCCGACATTTTTCTTTATGACCGGTTCGAGGGTCATCTGCAGTGCGGCTTCAGCCACCTGCCCGGCGACATCGCATGGCGGTTTTCTCCTTTCTCCCTGACCGAGACCGATTATGGCGGACAGCGCTGGACAATCCCTGACGCGCCGGAGCGCTATCTCGCCGAAACCTACGGGCCCGGCTGGCAGATACCGGACACTGGCTTTGCCTCGGCTGTCAGCTCGCCAGCCCTCTGGCAGGCAGATCCTCATGCCCGCGCCTTTTACGCTGCCATACGCGCCGCCCGCGCGCTGGCGGCGGGCGACATCCCGAAGGCTGAAAGCCTGGCGTCGCAGTCCCCGGTCCCCTTCTCTCTTCCCCAGGTCGCCGCCACTGCGACTCCGGTCGCGCCTGAGCAGGGATAGAGAGCCGGACCGCAGCGCATGCACCGCTGGAGCCGACAGGCGCCGGACAAAGAACCAGTGCCCACAACTCCTTGAAATCATATAGAAAATGTAACCTTTGCGGTTATTGACTCTACTTTAAGTTACATCCATGCTCCCCATGTCGTCAGGAAGGCGACATTCCCCAGCAAAGGAGACCACATCATGAATGACCACATCCAGGAAACTCCGGAAACGGACGAATTTGACCTGATCGAGCTTGGCTCGGTCTCGGAAGAGACAAAGGGCATTTTCCAGGTCCTTCGCGAGTCCGATGATGGCGTGCCCAACAGCCGCGCCTGACACAATGGAAGGGCGCGGCAACGCGCCCTTCTTGTGGTCAACGGAAGCAGAGACATTGTCTGTGGCTGCCTGCATGTTGCCTGCTCATGTTCACTATTGCCGGGCCGATGGCAGAATTGTCTTCATGGATATATCCAGGGACCGCTACTATCAGCTTTCAGCAGCGCAGCTTCCCTGGTTCGATGAAATCGAAAGGGCCCGTGCCCTGTCTGACCTGTCAGCGCCAGCTGCCCGGTTTGCAAGCCAGCTCGCCAGACAGGGATTGATTATTCCGCCCGGCAAGGCCGGGCGGGAAATAAAAGCGGCCGAAGCCGCACCGGGCACTGGTTCACTGCTCGACTATCCTTATTCCCCTTGCCGGCGGGCGCTTGCCCGCGACCTGCCTCTCTTCCTTCATGCAACTATATCATCCTGGCGTTCCCTGCGGACCCGCCGGCTTGAGACAATCGTCGGTTCTGCGGCCAGGGCTGCACGATGGTCAGCGAAGGACCGGGTTTCACCAGATCATCTCATTGTGGACCGTGCAGTGCGCTTTCATGCATTGGCGCCCTTCTTCTTCACCTCGCATGATGCATGCCTGTTCCGGAGCCTCGCATTGACGCGCTATCTCCGCAGTTACGGCCTGGCCGCGGAGTGGATTTTTGCCGTCCGATGCGCACCTTTCCGGGCCCATAGCTGGGTACAGTCCGGCGGACTCGTTCTCAATGATCATCTTGAGAATGTCGCCGAGTACACGCCCATCCTGTCCGTGTAGGGAGGCGCAGCTGCTATCCTTCTTCGCCCTGGCCTGGAATTCCGAAGACCTGGATGCGAGACGTCAGGCGTCAAGAATCATGGAAGGGGTCTCAGGCCAGATGCGACCATCTCCGGCAGAGTTCGGGATGGAAGGATTTCAGCTCTATTATACCGCAACGTCGGATCGCGGGGTTGAAGCGGCGTCATTTACGGATGCTAACCAGGACCTCCATGGAGTACTCCTCGGCGCGGCATTTTCCGCAACCGGCAAGCCATTTGAAAATACATCCGTAGACAGATTTTTCTGCGCCAAGCTGGCGGATTCAGACGGCAGGTCCGTTCTCAGGGATCTCTGGGGCAGTTATGTCTGCTTTTACCGGCGCGGGCAGAAGTTCTCTGCCCTGACCGACCCCACCTCTGCTATCCCTTGCCATTATATGCAGCTCGGCGGTGTTCTGCTTATCTTCTCGCATCTGGAGGCTTGTCCATTCCCGGTCGCAAACCATCTGTCGCTCAATAACCGGTTCCTGTCCCTGCTCATGGCCTATGACAAGGTCCAGACAGGTGAAACATGCCTCAGCGAAATCAGCGAACTTCCGGGAGGATACCGCCTTGATTTGACTGCGGGCAAGCTTCGCACGGACTGCCTATGGGACCCGCGGGACTTTGCCGCGGGCCCGCTGGAGCTTACGGACCAGGAGGCAGCAGACCGCCTGAGAGATTGCGTCGCTCTTGTGGTCTCGGCATGGGCGAGCCGCTTCAGGCGCATTGTCGTGAACCTGTCCGGGGGCCTTGATTCCTCCATTGTGACCTCCTGCATGTCGGGCCGCGATTCCCCATCCCTGCTGGCCGTCCATCAGGTCATGGACTCTGAAGACCGGACGGAAGCTTCCTTTGCCCGCGAAACCGCCCGGCATTGCGGCTGCGCCTATACCGAAGTGCGCCTTTCAGCACCCGCCCGCCTGCCCGACCTCCTGAGCCATCCTCTGTCGGTGCGCCCTTACCGCCAGTTTCTGGCGCCGGACCTCTCGAAAGTTCTCGGAGAGGATATACTCGGCGATACCGATGCTATCTTTACCGGCCAGGGGGGTGACCACCTCTTACTCGAAAGCCGGAGCGCATTGAACTTCGCCGATCATCTGAAGCTCAACGGGCTCTGCAGGGCGACCCTGGCTGAACTTGTCCATGCTGCCCGTCTGTCAGGCAAATCCGTTCTGCGCGTTCTGCAGGAAGCCGCACCCGCTGCGCTGCGGCATCAACAACCGAGCAGCCTGCTAGCGGCGATCAAATCGCGGCGGACAGCAGTAAATGCGCACGCCCTCACCGAAACCGAAATCACAGGCATGTTGCCTGAGTGGATTACGCAGTCAGACGGTCTGCCACCGGCCAAATTTGACCAGATAAACACTCTCTCACATCTCACACACATGCGGCGCCCCTTCGACCGGAGCGGCGGCCGGCCCGTCATCCATCCCCTGATTTCCCAGCCCCTGATTGAGCTTTGCCTGCGGCTGCCTGCCTGGCAGCTCTGTCTGGGAGGTCAGAGCCGGGGGCTTGCCCGCCTGGCATTCTCCGGCGCTATACCGGAGCGCGTGCGCAGGCGGATGACAAAAGGAAGCGCGGGCAGATATTACCGCGATCAGGTCAGCCGGCACCGGGACCAGCTGGCGGACGCACTTCTTGACGGTGATCTGGTCGGCCGCGGCATCATCGCGCGCCGCGATGTGGAAAGCTATCTCGCGGAGCGTCAGGACGAGACCCATGAATCCGGACATATGATGCTGGTCTATTACGTTATCGAGGCCTGGCTAAGACGATGGACTCTGCCACGCTAATCTGCTGCGTACCCGGCTTCCGCCTGCCCCAGATCAGGGGACGGCGCCCGCATCCTTGAGAAAGGCGTCAATCCGATCCCAGAGATCCCGGATGTTCGCCGGACTGGAGGGGCCGTGCCCCTCACCCAGATAGCGGACATACCAGGCATCCTTGCCCGCGCGGAGAAGAGCGCCGTACATTTCATCGAACTGGTGCATCGGGAAATCATCCATATCCGAATGCACGAGCAGGACAGGTGCCTGGATATCTGGGGCAAGAAAAACCGGGCTGTTGCCGTAATAGGCTTCCGGGTCCTCAAAAGGTGTCCGGCCGAACCCGAAATCGCTTCCTGCGACAGGATCATATCGCCCGAAGGCGCCGAAGCGTCCCTCCGTATAGGTATAAATTCCGGAGGGACCAAAATAATGGCTGAACATGTCCGCCCAGCCATTCCGGGCGATGACTGCGCGATAGGGGCCGCTGCGCGCCGCCACATAGAGGGCTGTGACACCGCCCTGGCTGAACCCGTGCAACACGACGCGCTGCGGGTCGCCATACCCTTCCTTCGCGATGGCCCTGATGCCGGCATCGATGACATGTTCTATTCCAGCGATCGGCCCCTCTTCGCGGCGCAGGAAGATGCGCGGGGTGGCGACGCGGGCATAGGCAAACCCGCGCGCCGCCCAAAGGTAAGGAGAACCGGGATCGGGGAAGTGCAGCTGCGGCTTGCCCTTAGGACAAGCTGAATCTGTGTTTGGATAGACATCCACGATAACCGGTGGCGGATGGGCCGGATCGAACTCAGGCGGAAGCAGGATGCAGCTTGAAATCCGGCGCGACTGACCTGCTGGGTCTTCAAATTCGTAGCTGATCTCCCGCCAGTCTCCCAGGCTGATCCCGTCCAGATGCGCATTGATACGCGCGACCTCCCTTGCCGGGCCGCCATCGCTTTCGGCGACCATCAGCACCGACATGGCGCCGTCTTCGCGGCGCAGGAGCAGCGACCCGGCCGGGCGGCTGGCTGTCAGCGGGATCGCGGATCCGCCCGTCAGGGGGATATTCAGCACATTGTCTTCATATCCCGGGCGCAGATCGGCGAGCACCACAGACCCGGCCTCGCGCGCAAGAAATAGCGCCTCATCCCTGAAGTCAGGCCGCACGACACTTTCCCTGACTGCAAAAGTCCCCCGAGCAATATGTCGGAGTTCAGCCGGCGCGATCTGCCATCGTGTTCCGCTGCCATCGATGCGGAATAGGCCCTCCTTCGCCAGAACCGTCATCTTATCTGCGCGCGCATCTATCAGAACCGGAGAGACGTCGCTCAGCCCGGCCGTCAGCCGCCGGTGCGCGCCGCTGGCTGAAAGCGCATACCAGTCACCCCGGCCGAGGCCCTCAGGCCGGATATCCCGATAAGTGAACCTGGCTGCCGCCGCGTCGCCCTCGGGAACCGGACGGGCATAGATGGCAAGCTTGTCGCCAAGGAAGACGGTACGCTCCGGCCGCTGCAACCAGCCCCGCTCGCGTTCAGAAACCAGATCGAGACCGGAATGATCATAGGCGGTGACCTTTCCCGAATCCACCTCCACGACATGAAACTGGCCGGTTGCAGGAGACCCGGCGTCAGACCAGGCAAAGCCAGCAAGGCGGCGGCTGTCAGGCGACCAGCTGAGCGAGTAAGGATAGAAGTCCAGTGCGCCGGCCAGCCGGATCACCTCCCGAGACTCAAGATCGATCACGGTCAGCCGGTGCCGGCGGCGGAGCCCAGCCTTCTCATCCGGCCTCAGGGGCGCCGATCGGTAAACGGCCAGCGCGGCGAGATACCTGCCGTCTGGAGACACTCTCAGATCGGCAAACAGGCCCTCAGCCAGAGTACGGGTATCGCCAGTGCGGGCATCAGCTCTCACCAGCAGGCCCGGCTCCCTTCCGTCCGGATCTTCTTCCCGCGTCCTCACCTGGATTGCCGTGGCGACAGTCCCTGTCCACGCATTCTGCCAGGATGCGCTCAGCAGCCGGCCTGCCGCCACCCTAATACTGGTCGCGTCCGGCGTCCTGCCCGCCGGCAGCGCAGAGAAGGCGAGTTCAGAATTGCTGAGCCAGACAGGACTGTGAGACCCAGACCGGTCAAATGCGGGCGTGTGCGCGAAGGGCACAAACCTGTCGGCAACCATGTCATAGGCGCCGAGCCGGAGATCACCCCAAGAGTACTGCATGACGGCAAGCCTGTCGCCATCCGGCGAAAAGCTCTCCAGATAGCTGTGGCTCTCAGGATCAAGGCCCGGCAACTTCGAAGGCGGCTCGCCCTTCCGGATGTCATACTTCCAGAGCTGGTGCCCTGATTTGCCCATCGCATAGGTCCGGAAACTGTAATCCGTATTTTGATTATAGGGACGAAGCTGCTCATAGACATGCCAGCGGCCCTGAGGATCGGAAGCGGCCGCGCCAAAGTCTTCGAGCCTGAGAAGATCATCGATACTAAGCCGCCGGACCTCCGCCTGAGAGGCCGGCGCGAGGGCGGAGACACCCGCCACAAGGAGTCCGCACAGAAGCCGGCACGTCAGCTGCCTGAAACGGCCCCTTCCATTCGCGACCCGCATCTCAGAAGGCCTTCCGGACTTCGACGGCCAGGAACCGCCCGAGCGGCGTGGCATTGGTCGGGTCATAGCCGGGCACGATATGGTCACCAAAAGTCGGCGTGCGCGGCGGCATCTGATCAAAGGCGTTCATGGCAATGAAGGTGACACCGAAGCCGCGCCTCCAGTCCGCCGCTGACTCGAACTGGTAGGAAAGCGTAACATCGACTGTTGTCCATGATCCCACCGGACGGGCGATTGCAGATCCATCCGAGCGGTAGCTGTCCTTATGGTTCAGCCCTACCTGGCCGGAGAGGCCGCCCTGCGCATAGCCGAGCCTGCCGGTGAATTGCAGATCGACCGGATTGTAAAGGGTATTGAGTTCATTCACCGAGGGTGAGGTGACCGAGGCCTGTCTTGAGAATTCGAGAATGTAATTTGCGCTGAGCCCTGCCGAAGCCCGACCTCGGCCGACATCCCGGCTGTAATCAAGTGCGGCATCGAGACCACGCGTCCGGGTGAGCGCCATATTGCGGATCAGGTCGACATTGTTGATGATGCCGATCGGGTCAGCCGGCGTCAGACCATTCAGATACCGCGCAGGTACACTGAAACCTGACAGGACTGCCTGCACCTGTTCCGGCGTCGGATTGAATATGACCGACCCCGCAGGAAACAGCCCGGGATTGAGAAAGGCAAGATTGGGCGCAAGGTTGGTCGAAGGTGGGTTACCCGGGACCGGGGTCTGTCCGAGCCGGCCCTCATATTCGATATCGTAGTATGTTGCCGTCGCTGACCAGCTCCGGCCCCCAGCATCCTGTACGAAGTCGAACCCTGCCGTATAGGCCCGCGATGTCTCGGGTCCGAGGTTTGCCGAATCCGTCCCGAACGTGCGCAGGATATTCATATCGAGAAGTGAGGGATCGGCAGGTTCCACACCGAACTGCGTAAGGACAGCCGCATAGCTCTGCACATTGCCCGTCCGGTCAAGCGCCCCGACCCGTCCAAGTGGCGGCGGCGCAAAGGAGGTGCTGTAGGAGCCTCTCAGACTGATCCCCTCCGCCGGCGACCAGAGAACACCGATCTTGGGATTGGACGATGTCCCGAAGTCGGAGTAATCATCGAGACGCGCGGATGCATTCACCTCCAGGCGCCGGACACCGGGCAAAGCATTCCCCTCCCCGATCAGCGGAATAAAGAATTCTGTATACAGCGCAGCCACATCACGGGCACCATCGCGCGACCCGGCAGCACCGCGTACACCGTTGAGGAACTCCTCGCGTCTAGAATGACCGCCGAGGGCGACCTTAACCTGCCCGCCCGGAAGCGCGAACAGATCACCGTCGAACCGGGCGTCGGCTGACCAGATGTCCGAAGACGTTTTGAGGCTTATGTCGAAAGCGTCGGGATCGCCCAGAAAATAAAGGAGAGAGTCGTCGCGTTCACGAAGCTGGCTGAACGTCGCATCAAGGACAGCATGCCACCGGGGCGTTATCGCATAATCCAGGCCGAGGCTGAACGATCGCGTCTCTGCTTTGCGATCGGATTCGCGGACCAGCCTGCTGTCGGTTACCATTCGGCTGAATCCGGATCGCTCCGTAAAGAGACCGGATGCTGAGAGAACGAGACGCGAAGTTATCTCCTGGTCTGCAGACACCACCAGGCTGTGACGCTTCTGTGCAGGAAGCAGGTCGAACAGATCGGCAGGCGTCTCCCCTCCTCCGACAGAACTGAAGGGTTGTACCGACGGCCTCTCCGAAAGCGCCAGATTGCTGCGCCGATAAAATTCATAGGTTCCGAGGACGTTACCTCCGGACCAGGATTTTCCGAGGGTTTGTCCAAGACGGTGTTCTTCGAGGCCACCATCCGTTACCCGTCCATAGCGAAAGGTTGTTTCGCTGCCGTCGAAATCATCCCTCAGGACAAAGTTGATCACTCCGGCAACCGCGTCACCCCCATAAATGGATGACGCACCATCTGTCAGGACATCTACCCGTTCGACAGCCGACAATGGAATCATGGACAGGTCGATATAATCACCCACGACAGAGCTCGGCGCCAATCTGCGGCCATTGAGCAGGATCAGGGTGCTGCCAGCCCCGAGCCCCCGGAGATTTGCGCCGGTACCGGATGTGTTATTGGCTGATGTGTTCACATCATTCGGCAAGCTTCGGACAAACTCTGTCGACCCGCCCCCGAAATTCTGCGGCAGCGTCCGGATGAACTGCTCTGTGGTCGTTACACCGGAAGCAAGGATATCCTCGCGGGAATAGATCTGCAGCGGCGAGCTTTCCGGCGCGATCCCGCGCAGGCTGGTGCCGGTGACAGTGACCCGGTCGATCCGGAGATCCCCCTCCTCCTGGGGCAGAGCGCCTGTTTCGCCTGCAGGTACAGCCTGCGGCGCTTCTTCTGGCGCGGGCCGGGGCGCTAGCACGTCACCACTGCCAGCCCGTTCCCGGATGACATATCCCCCTGCCCCGGGCACGGCGTCAAGGCCCGTTCCGGCCAGCAATCCTGCCAGTGCGGCGTCCGGGCTGAGAGCGCCGTTTACGCCCTGCGTTACCCGCCCGGCGACAAGCTCCTCGGAATAGATGACAGGGACACCTGTCCGCAGACTGAATTCCTTTAGTGCATCAGCCAGCGGCCCCTGCGCTATGCTGACCTCCACTGCGCCACCGGCCGGTTGCGCCTGCGCGATCGCCGGAGCGGCGCTCCAGATCAGGGCCACAGCCGAAACCAGTGCCACACCGGCCGCTCCGCGGCCAGCTTTATCCGTATACCCCATTGTTTGTGCTCCCGACAGATCTGGTGCGGCCGCGACCCTCCCGGCGCGGCAGTCCTGTCAGTAACAGCGCCTGGTCTCCTGCCGGCACCTTCCGGCTTGAGAAACTTTATGCGGACAGCCAGGGCATCACTTACCCTTTCCGACGGCACGCTCTCAGATCGCGGCGGCGGCCAGCGCCGCCTGGAAGCAGCGGGCATGCGCCTCTTCGCGGAACATGTAGCGGGCGACGTGCTGGCCTGACACCTTCTCGCCATGCTGGCGCCAGTCAGAGCCAATATGGTCCCCGATCCAGGCAGCGATTATGTCCATCCGCGCGCCAAGGCCGGTTCCGGGAACGGGAACGTCGACATGAAATGGATAGGCTTTAGCATCCGACTGGGCCCTCAGAACGGATTTGAAACGTGGCATGGGCAACTCCCCGGAGGATTTTGTTCCCTTTATGTTCCTTCTTCAGAAGAAGCACAAGCGCTCAGGAGATCCGAATTCTGTGGAAACGGGGATGGCTGTTTGAACCCGGTTGCAGACATTGGCAGGCCTAGTCTTGAAAGGCGGAAAATCGCCGGGAGGCGACAATGGCGCCTTGATGGCGCTCGGCAGGTCTGAAGCTGCAGGTCACGTCAGGATCCGCGCCTTTCGGTATCTTCATCGACGATGGCGCAAGGGTCGGATGACAAGACCTTATCCAGGAAAGACTTCGAGTGCGTAAGGAGTTCACCATAGGCGGGGCTTTCGACGGGAAGATGCGAGCCGTTGCTTAGCTCAATGAACTGTTTGTCGGCTTCAACCTTGCCGAAGACAATACGGCTGAGTTCGGTAGGCGTCCATTTGTCGGCTCCAGGATGCACAAGCAGGAGGGGGCAGTCGAGCGTCCAGCTCTGGACGCGATGCTGATGAACCGTGCGGAAAAAGCGGACCGTCTTCCAGTTCGCGCCGATAAGAGGATCGTTCTGGAAATAGGCCTGCATCCTTTCGTTGCTGCTCATGGCAGAGAGCGGAGTGGCAAGTGAAAGCGGCATCGCGACCCGATCGAGGACCCACGGGGCGAGCGTCATGCCAAGGAGGCTCAGTCGTCCCAGCCATTTCCAGCGCGCAACGCGGACAAAAACGGCAGGATCTGAGGTATCCAGTAGTGTTGTTGCAATCACCCCGCAAACCCGCGAGCTTTGCTGCGCCGCAAGGAAGGCGGTCAGCCCTCCCAATGAAAGGCCCATCATGACAACCGGTCCCGGCTCGGCGTCAGCCATCTCGGCCAGAACAGCGATCCATTCAGAATACTCTCCTCGATAACCCCGTGCAGGTCGTGTAAGGCCGTAACCTGGCAGGTCAGGCGCGAGCACTTTCCAACCCTGCCCGGCCATTGGCTCGGCCAGCGGTGCGAGAATACGCCCATTACCGCCGCCGCCATGGACTAGTAGCAACGTGCCTTTTGCATCCCCCTCAGGGCGCCACTCATCGATCCGCACCTTGTGCCCGCGGACGTCCCGGTGTGACTCAAGGGGTTCCTGCGTCAGGGAAATGTCGAACTCTTCAGCCAGGACGGTACGGTAGTCGGTCCAGGAGGGCGTGTTGCAAAAACTGTTCATCAGTAGTTTATTGAATGAATGCTCAGGTTTTGAAACTCGGATCTGCGATGCCGCAACAGCCCCCGAAAAAGGTCGTGAAACGCCCTGTGCGACAGGCGAGGCAGGAGCGATCAAGGGCAACGGTCGCCTCCATCGTGGAAGCGGCGACTCGGATATTAGCCGAGGATGGGTGGCAGGCCCTCAACACGAACGCCATCGCTGACCGTGCAGGTGTTTCGGTCGGGTCCGTCTATGAGTATTTCCCCGACAAGCAGGCTATTCTGGATGTGATCATCGAGCGCCATCTGGCTGCAGGCGAGAAGCGCCTCGATGAGGCGGCGAGCGAGCTTGCAGGACAGATCCGTCTAGATAGGCTTGTGGAGGCGCTAGTCTCCGGATTCATCGGGCTGCACAGGGATGATCCGCGCCTGCACCGTGCCCTGTCGAGCGAGGTGCCGATCTCCCCGGCGCAGCGAAGGCGCGCTGCGGCCCTGCGTGAAAAAATAATCCAGCTTGTAACGCAGGTGCTCTCACAGCACATCGCGGATGCCCCTCTGAAGGCCACGCTCATGGTCGATACCGCCGATGCCCTCGCGCACCGCTGGTTCATTGACGAAGTCGGCCTGCCCCTGTCCGCAGACCTTATGGCGGCCGAAGCGACCAGGATGCTGAGAGGTTATGTCTTTTCATGACCAGTTCCGGTGACGATGGAAGGTCTGCTTTGGCGTTCAGAGCAATCTGATTCTGATCCGGAACGGTCCGACCGGAACGGGCCACATCGGCTCTAATTGTCATCGCCGGAGACCGGCAAGGCCAATCCGGTCTTGTCATTGGGCTACCCAACCAGCCCAGGGCCGAACTTCGCCGGAAGTGTACAATGGCAAACGGCGCTATACGATCTTTACGAACCAGCAGGTTCCGGACGCCGCTATATTCGTGGTGTCTTGGACAAAGCCGAGCTTGGGGGTCAGCGTGCTCATGATTTCTATTCGTCTACCGAGGGACGCTTCTAGACTTCGCGGGCCGCGAACATGAACGAAGCTGAACCGGCCATTCAAAGCGCGTTCAGTACGGAGCCAACATTCCTATGCGGGATCGAGCGACACTTGAACCGGGCTCGAGATGGAACCAGGAGTTTGAAACATGAAACGTCTTCTCACCACTGCCGCTGCGGCCCTGATGGTACTCAGCCTCGGCGCCGCGCATGCGGACCCCCGCAACCGGGTGCGCGTCGACCAGTCCGGCTATGGCAACGGCGCCGCCGCCGCCCAGCAAGGCAGCCGCAATGGCACCGTCATTGTGCAGGGCGGCCGCGGCCAGTATGCGCGCGGCGTCCAGTCCGGCTACAACAACTTCCTCCGCATGGACCAGTACGGCACGCGTAACAGCGTCGGCACTGCCCAGATCGGCGAGAACAACTTCGCCGTGACCGGGCAGGACGGCCTGAACCTTCGCGCCGACACGCTGCAGACCGGTTATGGCAACGTATCCGGCATCGCCCAGATCGGCACCAACAACAGGGCCGTGGCGGACCAGGACGGCTACAACAATACGTCCGGCATTATCCAGGTCGGCAATGGCCAGGATGTGACGGTGCGCCAGCGTGGCGAAGGCAACATCTCCGTGGTCGTGCAGAGCGGCTACAACTGACGCCTCGCGCGGGGAGGCCGATGCGCCTCCCCGCAACGCCCGCCCAAGGAGACACGCGGATGAAAATCCCATTGATCGCGGCTGCCCTCGCGGTGGTCACGGCCTGCGCCGCGCCGGCCCCTGCCTCGACCTACGCCCTGTTGTCGCCGGACGAAGCGCGCCCAGAGGCCAAACCGGCTGCGTCTGCTGACTGCTGGATCCGCGAAACGAAGACGGCCAACGGCGTGCGGCTTGAAGCCGTCGTGCGAGCAAAAGACGCAGTATACGGATCGTATGATTTCAGTGTGACGTCGCACGGCCCGGGCGGCGGGACTGGAGTGACGCAAGGCGGCGAGGTCGATTTTCCGCACGGCAAGAGCGCCACCGTCGGCTCGGCAGAACTCTCTGCCGAGCGCTACCGCGCCATTTTGACCCTGCGCGACGCGAGCGGTGAACTTTGCTCGGCCGAACAGCTTTCCTAGGAGGTCACGATGATCGGTTCCCGCAAGATGATGCTCGCCAGCCTGGCGCTCGCTGTCTTTACGGCGCCGTTAGCCGCATACGCCGATCAGTGGCGAGGAAACCCGAGGCAGTTTCCGGGCGACTGGCTGCGCGATCAGAGCGTGGCAGCGCCGGCGGCTGTGCCCAACCGGGTCTATGTCGCGCAGCAAGGCAGCGGCAACGGCGCCGGCGTGCTGCAGAGGGGCAGCGGAAACACAGCCGGCATCCTGCAGTTCGGCCAGGGAAATACCGGCGTGATCACGCAGGAGGGATCGGGAAACGCGGCGTGCCTCATCCAGGCGGGACGCAATCTCAACGGATCCATCCAGCAGCTGGGCGAAAACCAAAGCGATGGCTTGCTGCAAAACCGCTGGGGCTCCGAAGTGGTGCCGGTGCAGCTGTGCTCAGCCAATACGACACGGCGGGACCTGAGGGCCTATGCGGCGCCGAATCCGCGAGCTGATGTGCGCACGCGGACGCGACCGATGGCCCAGCGGCAATAGGCACCGGAGCGGGCTGGTACCCGGAATCACAATTGACGGTTACGTCGGTGTCTAAAATTCCGTTGGCGGATCTTGGTTTTTTTTCGGATGAACGGAGCGGCGCCCTCATTGTAAGAACTGATAATAGCATCGATGTGATCTTTCAGTTGCACGACGGATGTGCCGGGTGCACCCGCAAGGCCTGCCGCATAGCCTGGAGCGTCGATTTCACATGCTGGCAACCGGTGAGGATTGCCCAACCTCATGGTTATGGCTCCTCGCGAGGTCGGATCAGGATTGAATCTCCGGCATGATCGGTTTCGACTGGCAGGAACTGGGCCAGTGTTTCAGCAAACACTTCGGGCTTCCCGGCAGGAAACACGCCGCTGAAGCGTTCTTCTGCAAGTCGGGGGTCGGCGATGACCAGCTTGACGGCGGAATACCGGTTGAGCTCTGCAATCGCCTCGGCGAGCGTGACATCCCGGAACGGGATCATGCCGGACTGCCAGCTGGTGATGAGGCTGGTGTCGATCTCGCCCACACTGATCTCGGACCCGGTCGCCCTGAGCTGCTGGCCGGGCCTCAGAAGGTGCGCCTCGCCTTCCTCGGCAGGCGCGACCGAGACCGATCCTTCCACCAGCGTGACAGCAAATCCGTCCGGGTTCAGCCGGACATCGAAGAGGGTGCCGAGCGCAGTTGTCCGGCCGGTGCCGGCTTCGACCGTGAAGGGCGCCTCGCCGGGGGCGACATCGAACAGGGCCTGGCCCGCGCGGAGGCGGACGGTGCGCACTTCGGGGGTAAAGGCGACTTCTATCTCCGAGGCAGTGTTCAGGGTGACGGCCGAGCCATCGGCGAGGCGGACCTCGCGCTGCTCGCCGATGGCGGTGGCATAGGTCTCGGCCGGACTGTCGAGGGCTGCGGGGACGTCCGGACCGGAGAGGAATACGAACATGCCGATCATGACAGCGACAGCGGCTGCGAGGGCACCGGTCCATATGGCCGCCTGCCGGACTGGCCGGGGTCGTGGCAGCACGCTCAGCCGGGTGCGGTCGATCACCGAGAGCGCCGTTTCGATTTCGCGGAACGCAGCGGCGTTCAGGGGATCGCGCTCCCAGGCGAGGAAACGGCGCCAGACATCGTCTGCAAGGTGCTCGTCCTGCAGCTCGGCATACCAGCCGGCAGCGGCCTCGCGCCGGGCCGCCGGGCTCTGACTGTCGTTCATGACTGCCCTTACCCTTCCGGGTGCTGATCCTGGCCATCTGCTTCGGCAAGGCGCTGCGCGATCAGGGCGACAGCGCGTGCCACATGCTTTTTGACAGCCGTCGGCGAGACTTTCAAGCGCCGGGCAATCTCCTCATAGGAGAGGCCCTCGAACCGGTGGAGGCGCAGCGCCTCGCGCCGCCGGGGCGGCAATTCCTCGATCACCGCTTCGACGATGGCGAGGCGCTCAGCGTCCATGAGCTGTCTCTCCGGTGTGGGCGTCGCCGTGCAGGCAAGCCGGCCCTCCGCCTCCCCGATCTCTTCCTGGTCATGGCGCCGCCGGTGGCGGCGCGATGTGAGGTAGTTGAAGGCGAGATTGCGCACGGTCGTGAACAGCAAGGGGGCGAGCTCCTCCACGCCCTTGTCCGGATAGGCCCGCTTTACTGCCAGGAACGCCTCCTGCACGATATCCTCGGCATCAGCCTCATTCTTCACCCGCATCCGGCAGAAGCGCAGCAGCTTGCGGTACTGGGCGCGGAAGATCTGGGTGAGGGGGACGGTCGGACCCAAAACTCCCCTGTGCGTAATACCAGAGGACTTGGCTTCAGCTAGGCGGCCCAAGTCTTGTTGACGGCGCAAGGATTCAGTTTTTTCTGTCATTTCCCGGACGTGTAGTGCTGCTGCAAGGACTGAGCCTGGCTAAGGAAACCCTCAATCCCGATTCATATTATAATACGTCATATTATACTACTCAAGATTGCTTTAGCTTCTATGAGAATTTGCCGCCTGCATTGTATTGGTCTCAGGCCGTTCAGACCCGCAGAATACCAGCGGTCCTGGCCGATTGCGTTCTTCGCGGATATTGGGATCGACTTATGTGGGTAAACGGACGAGTTCGCCGGCATACGCAAACAGTAACATTCTGGCAGACAGAAGCCAGCCTGTCCGACGGGATCTCAAGGCCATTGGAATGGACCCCATCACAATTTTGGTATCGCAAGGCTCAGTATGACTATTCAAGTCACCTGGCGCCCCCTTCTCATTGTGTTCACAATCTGCGGCCCACAAAACTCGTAATATATCACGTAGTTATATATCACCCATCAGGATTTCCATCTCTTCATGGAAATCCGCATTGTCTTTGCCGAAAACTTGAAAAAACATCGGAAGGCAGCCGGCCTGTCTCAAGAGGAACTTGCCCATTCCGCAGGTATTGAAAGAGCTTATGTCAGCTTGCTTGAGCGCCGGCTGAACAGCCCGACCATCGATATGCTCTCAAAGCTCGCGGCGGCTATCGGTGTCGAGCCTTATCAACTCCTGCTGCCCCCACCGAGGAAACCGCGAAAATAGGCCACACCATTCGGACGGGCGTTTTCAGGGGACAGATCAGTCTGCGCAATGCGGCAGCGCAGCAAAAAATCAGGCAGAGCGATAGGACGTTTGGTACGATAGCGTTAGATATTGCGGCAATCAGCTGGTCTCTATATGTGCGGAAAATTCACCCAGATGGCCTCCTGGCATGAGGTGCACGCGTTTTCACAGCCGCTCGTGGTTCGGGTGGAGGGTGACAGGGTGCAGACCTCGACGCCGATGCGGATGGCGCATGTCCTGAAGCTGGATGAGGCTGGGAAGCGGGTCATGGTGCCCATGCGTTGGGGCTTCTCGCGCCGGTCCTCATTATCCCCATCCCGGCCCGACCATATGCATGCCCGCGCCGAGACCGCAGACCGGCTGCCGACCTTCCGGGAGGCCTTTGCCCGCGGCCGGGGACTGTTGTTCGTGCACACTTTCAATGAGGGCGAAGAGCTGGCGAACGGCCGGACGAAGCAATGGGTGATCACGCCGAAGGACGGCGAACCGCTGGCGATTGCCGTGCTCTGCGAGGAATGGGCGCGCGGCCCTGAGCGGCTCTGGACTTTCGTACAGGTCACGACACCGGCGAACCGGCTCATCGCGCCCTTGACCGACCGCATGCCGGCCATCCTGCCGAGGCAGGCCTGGCCGGCCTGGCTTGGCGAGACTGGCGCCTCGCCGGAGGAAATCAAGGCATTGCTCACCCCGTTTGAGGATCAGGGCGCCTGGAAGATCGCACCGGAAAGGCGCGGGCCCGGAGGAAAGGCAGCGCCGCCCCAGGGGGATCTGTTCGGGTGAGCCGGAAAGAAGACGGCCTGCTGGCAACTTTCCCAGGTCAGAATGGGGCCTGTATCGATCCAGCTGCATCGGAGATCCAACATGGAGCTGGTCAGCCATCTTCCTGAGATTTCCACATGCGCGCATAGGCAGCGCCGCGTGCCATGAGCGCATCATGCGTTCCGCTTTCCAGGATCTGTCCGGAGGACATGACGAGGATCAGGTCGGCATTGCGCACCGCACGCAGGCGATGGGTGGCGAGGATCATCGTTGCGCCGGCAAAGGCTGTATCCAGCGCCTGCAGGACAGCGGTTTCTGTCCCTGCGTCGAGCGCGGAGGTCGGCTCATCGGCGAGGACCAGTCGCGGGCGCCTCAGGAGCGCCCGGGCGATCGCGATCCGCTGGCGCTCGCCGCCCGACAGGCAGCGCCCGCCCTCGCCGGCAGGATTGCCCGGCCCGCGCGTCGTCATTCGGACGCGGGCCAGGACTGACTGAACGGCCAACGCATCAGCATTTCCTTCCGGAAAGCCCACATTGAATTCAACCGTGTCATTGAACAGGCCGGGCGCCTGCGGAATGAAGGCAGTCTGCCTGCGGAGGATATCGGGGGCTATGTCCTGTAGCGGCGCTCCGTCGATCAGGATCTGTCCCGCTGAGGGTTCGAACAGTCCCACCAGGAGGCGGATAAGGGTCGACTTGCCGCTGCCCGAGGCGCCGACAAGCCCGACCTTCATGCCGGGTGGGATGTCAAAGCTCACGGAGCTGAGTACCTCGGCGCCGCTCGCATGAGAGAAGCTGACCCGGTCGAACCGGATGGCCATAGGTCCGGATATCGGCATCGGGGCCGGCAAGCAGGCGCCCTCTTCCGGCGCCTCGCTCAGGACGGCGTTCAGGCGTTCGACAAAGGCGCCAGCCTGCCCGATATCGCGGGCGGCAAAGCCCAGCATTTCCATAGGCCGCACGATCTGGAGCATATAGGCGCTGATGAGGACCACCCCGCCCGGCGTCATCTCGCCGGCGCGGACGGCGGCGAGGCTCATCAGCAGCACAGCCATCATTCCGGCAGTGAAGATCAGGGTGACCAGCACGCCGTTGCGCCAGCGTACCGAATAGAACCGGCGCCAGCTGCGCCTTGTGTCGAGGAGCGCGATATCGAGGCGCCGGGCAAGGGCGTCCTCGCCGCCGAAGGCCTTGACCGTCTCGATATTGAGGAGGCTGTCGGCGAGCCGGGACGTCACCTCGATGCGCGCCGCGGAGACGTCCCGGCTTGCGGCGAGCACCTTCCGCGCCCCGCCTGCAAAGACCGCTGCGTAGAGCGCGGCGCAGGCAATGAGCACGCCGAGAAAGGCCGCGTCGAGGAAATGCAGGACGAGGAGCGCGATCAGGGCGATTTCAACAAGGCCCGGCAGCAGGGTGAAGACAGCATGCTGCAGGAGAAGCCTGTAACCGGTCAGGCCGTTCTCGATCGTCTGGACAAGGCTGCCCGATGAACGTTCCTGAAAGAACGGCATTCTGAGAGACAGGACATGGCGCGCCGCCCTGAGGCTCAGCGATCTGACAATGTCCTGTTCGGCCCGCCCGAAAATCCAGGCGCGTGCCTCGCCGGCGAGGCGCGCAAGCCCGAGGCATGCCCCATAGACCAGGGCGGGCATGACCGCTGATCCTGCGCCCGCGGCAAGATCGTCGACGAGGCGTTTCAGCGCCGCGGGCGCAAAGGCAGAGAGCGCAGACCCGGCCATGACACAGGCCAGCGCCAGGCCGAGTCCGGCCGCACTCGCCCGCGACAGCGAGCCTGCGAGGACCCAGGCCGCATAGCCGGCACTACCTGGGTCCGGCCGTGATGGGAGCGTCCCGGTCATGCATTGGATATTACTTAAAATTGCAAGTTTTTTCTACCTTAATATCATTCTGGCACGCGCTTCGGCTGCAGAGCGCGGCATTGCGGCCGGTGTCTGTGCGCCGCAGGCCTCAGGGCCGGTCGAGGAAGGAGGCAAGGTCGAGGAGGCGGTCGCGGGCGAGGCATTCGGCGCGACGGCGAAGTTCGCCCGCCGATGTTCTGAGCGCGGCCTCGGCGATGCGGAACTCGACCGTGACCACGGCCAGGGATCGCTCATGGACCAGCCGGACGGTCACATCCCGGTCCTCCAGATCAATTTTCACACTGTCATACTGCCAGAATTTCGGGCGCATTGGCCTACCTCCGATGGAAGACCTTTCTCTACCCCTGCAGGTCTGATTCGCCCGCCCCGGGATGGGGCCAGTGCAAGCACGGCGCGAGGAGATTCTCCTCTGGCATGCAGCTTTCTTCTGCCTTTGCATTTTTAGCAGAGCAGGCCGATATGCCCGGTCCTTCGATACAGGCAGAGTATGCCCATACGCGGCAGCTCGCGCGCAGCCACTGGGCCTGGGAATTCCTGAGGCGCAATCCGGAATTCCTGGCCGATGCCCGCCGCCACGGCCCCGGCGGAGTCAGCCGCCGGCTAGCCTGCCACAAGGTCACGCTTCTCCGGCCGGACCCAGGCCAGGCCGCTGCGGCGCGCTGGGGCCTCCGAACTGGACGCCGCGCGCAGAAGCGTGGACGCGCCGTTCGAGGCGCAAGGGGCGACAGTCCCGCGCCGGAGCGGAGACGTGTATCACCTGCGCCAGACCTTCGCCGCCCTGCTCGCCATGTCCGATGCAGAAGTTACGCAGGTAACCGCGCTTGCGATGGTGGAAACCCTGGACTCCGGCGGGCCTGTCGTTGAGGCGGTGCTGCATGCCTGCGCCGCCGATCTGGCCGGGTTCTGGAAGTCGGATGAGGCCTTCTTCGACCTCCTGCGCGACAAGCGGGAAATCAATGCAATGCTGGCCGATATCGGGTCTGCGTCCCTCGCGGAGACCTGTTCGGGCGATGCCGCCAAAGTGCACAAGGCGGTTCTGGCAAACCGGATCACAGGCGATGGGTGCCCGCCCAATCCGGACTGGCGTCCCGGTTGGATGCAGGTGCCGCCAACCCGGCATGTCAATGGTGCAGCCTTTCCGCCTGCTGATGCATTGGGCCGGATTGTTCGAAGCGGATGCGGGCGGCATACCGGGTGCCGGTCATACCTATTGCGAAGACAACGCTGCCTGAGTTTTTCGTCTTATTCTCGACAAGGGCGGAGCCGCCCGGTGCTTGCCGCCGGGCGGCTTCCAGCGCATCGAATTGATCATAAGGTTGTGCTTGAAAGCTTCATATACCACAAACTATTTTTTGTGGTATATGAAGTTCATGAAACAAATTCCCCTCACTCTGCAGACACTTTATCAGGATCTTCTTCAGGCGCATCTCGACCGCCCGATTGGTGAGTTGACCGGCGCGCCCCATATCCGCAGATCAGGCGGTAAGCCCTGGTGGTACGCGACCGTCCGGGGCCCGGGCGGGACTCACCAGCAACGCTTTATCGGCCCCGACACCAAAGAGACAAGGGAGCGCATCACGCGCTGGAAGGACCGCTCAGCCGATGAGCGCGCATTCCGTGAGACGGCAGCTGCCAAAGCCCGCGCCCTGCGTGCAGCCCGCCTGCCCGCGCTTGATCTGCAGACCGGAAAAGCCCTGCGCGCGCTCGCGCAAGCGGGCACCTTCCGTCTTGGCGGCGTCCTTGTCGGCACGCATGCCTTCCGCCTGTATGACCTGGAACTTGGCGTCTGGCTCTCCAAAGGCGCCACCGCAATGACTGCGGATCTGGACATAGCCGCTTGCGAGCGCCTGTCCCTGGCTGCCGGTGACCAGACAGAACCTGAACTTCCAGCCGTTCTCGATGCCCTCGGCCTGTCACCGATCGAAAGCCTGTATCGCGGCAAACCCGTGCGCTGGCGGCTACCCGGAAGCGATTTCGGAATCGATTTTCTGGCGCCTTCCTTTGGACAGAATGAGGCGCCCCAGAAGCTGCAGGCCTTTGGTCTGTGGGCCCAGGGCCTGCACTTCCTGAACTACCTGATCCGCGATCCAATTGCTGCTGTCGCGCTCTATCGGGAAGGCGTCCTCGTCCAGATCCCCGCCCCGGAAAGGTTCGCCATTCACAAGCTGATCGTATCGACACGGCGAACAGGGCCGGGTCGCGAAAAGTCAGCCAAGGACCTCGCCCAGGCCCGCCTGCTTATTGAGACACTGAGCGAGCACCGGCCTGACGATCTCGTCGCAGCCTACCGCGAAGCGGTGCGGGAAGGTCCTGCCGGGAAGGCGGCCCTGGAGGCTGCATTGTCGGGACAGGCTGACCTTGCCCGGCATCTCAACCGGCGCCGGTGAACTGTCCCCGGCGCGCGTCTGCCCACCTCTCCCGATACCCGCCATGTTCAGACCCGCTTGCGCAGGCTCTCGGCCCGCTTGGACACAAGCTCTGCAATTTTCGACATCGCTTCTCGCTCTCCGGCTTCGAGTTCGAAGTCGGACGTGACGCTTCCTGCCTGGTCGAGAACAAGCCCTGCCAGTTCATTCACGCGCCGGCGGATGAAGGGTTCGGTCAGTCCGGTTTCTTCGGCAAAGCGTCCCCAATGGCGGGCTTCGATCTCTTCCAGTGTGGCCCGACCCGCAATCCTCATGGCGAGGCGCGGGCTCAGTTCCGGATATGCAACCGTTGAAAGAAGGTCGTAGAGGGGCGCCAGAACCGTCCCGCCGTCATAGAGAAGGCTGTAATTCTTCCCATGCGCATCGGCGTTGCCGATGATCAGATTGTAGATGGCCGCGTCGAAGAGCCGAAGGACTTCGATCGCAGGACGTGTTGCAACACGTCTGAGCAGCCCAAAGAGATTCCGGAAGACAGGTCCGCCATCCGAAGCATACTTCTGCGCCGATGTTTTCCCGAGGGCCTGGCAGAAATCCTCCTGATGCAGACGGAAAACCCGCCCGGCTGTATCGATAGCCCGATCGTACCGCCGGATCAGAAGGAAGATAGCCCCTTCAGCCCGCCTGATATCCACCTCTGCAACATTCAGCCCGATATTGTGGGCAAGACGCATGGCGAAGGCTTCATTCTCAGTCGTACCTTCAAACCGGCTGATCGGCGGCTTCAGGGCCGCGCGCCACCCCCGACATCAAGCCTGAC
>CAYQRX010000005.1:0-19608 GCA_964419865.1 uncultured Hyphomonas sp.
CTGACTGAAAGCCTCGAGGAGGATGACCGATGGATATGAAGCGCGCTGCCCGCCGGGCGGCCCAGCAGCTGCAGAATGACGAAGCCGAAACCCTGTCCCGCCTCGCCGCGGGCCTGACAAAGCTGCGCGCGGCGCCGGATGCCCCGGAAGGGGAGGAAAGCGACCTCGCCCACGCCCTGCGCACGCGGCGGAAGCTGAGGCGGCCGCTGTCTGTGAGCCGGCATACTTAAGGGGCGGGGCTTCCAGAAAAGTTCCGTAGCTCCTCCCGGACCCGTGGGGTGGTTAGGCGGAGCCGAAACCCACCGCTTCCTCAGGCCACACGTCCTGACGGTGCGGCTACGGCTCGCGGCCTAACCCGCCCTACGGCGTGACGACAGAGGGAGAGGGCGAGTTCGGAAAACTCTAACCCGCCGCCCCCAACGCCTCGCTCGCCACAATATCCCCATCATACAGCGCGCGCCCCAGGATCGTGCCGGCGATCGGCGCGCCGGAGGCCTTCAGGGCACGGATGTCGCTGACGTCGCGCACGCCGCCGGAGGCGATGACGGGGATGGAGACGGCGCAAGCCAGCTCCGCCGTGAACGGAACATTGACGCCGGTTTTCAGCCCGTCGCGGCCAATGTCGGTGGCGACGATGGCGGCGACGCCGCAGCCTTCAAAGGCTTTCGCCAGTTCGGTGGCCTTCATGTCGCTGGTCTCGGCCCAGCCTTCCACGGCGACCATGCCATCCTTCGCATCGATGCCGACAACGATGCGTCCGGGCAGGGCGCGGGCGGCGGTCTTCACCAGCTCCGGGTCGCGCAGGGCAATGGTGCCGAGGATGACGCGGGAGACGCCGGCCTCCAGCCAGGCATCGATCTGCGCCCGAGTGCGGATGCCCCCGCCGAGCTGCACCGGGGCAGGGGTCGATTTCAGGATGCTTTCGACGGCCGCGCGGTTGACCGGCTCGCCGGCAAAGGCGCCGTTGAGGTCCACCACATGCAGATGGGTGAAGCCCATCTCGTGAAAGGCGCGAGCCTGGTCGGCGGGGTCGGTGTTGAACACGGTGGCTGCGTCCATCTCTCCTCGCAGGAGGCGGACGCAGGCGCCGTCTTTGAGGTCAATGGCGGGGTAGAGGGTGAAGGTCATCCAAAAGGCCTGTTGCTTGAACCCCTCGCCCCCTTCAGGGGGAGAGGGGCAGGGGTGAGGGGGCTGCGCGTGCGGCAAACGGAATGGCTGCGGAAGCGCTGCGCCCCCTCACCCCCACCCCCCTCTCCCCAAGGGGCGAGGGGGCTTGAAACACGGCTCAGAGCTGGAAAGGTCAAGGCTTCCATTCCAGAAAATTCTTGAGCAGCGTCAGGCCGACGCGCTGGCTTTTCTCCGGGTGGAACTGGGTGCCGAAGAGGTTGGCGCGGGCGATGGCGGCGGCGAAGACACCGCCATAATCGCACCAGGCGGCGACCTCATCGGCATTCTCCGGGCGGAAGGCGTAGGAATGGGTGAAATAGGCGTGCGGATTGTCGCCGAGGCCGGCCAGCAGGGGGTGGTCGTGCGGCAGGATCAGCTCGTTCCAGCCGACATGCGGCACGGGAAGGCCGGGCGCAGGTTCCAGCCCCTCGACGATGCCATGGACCCAGCCGAGCCCGCGCGTCTCGCCATCCTCAAGGCCCATATCGGCCATCAGCTGCATGCCGACGCAGATGCCGAGGAAGGGCCGGCCCTGTCTCAGAACCGCCTCTTCGAGCGCCTCCACCATGCCGTCGATGGCCCTGAGCGCGGCGGCGCAGTCGGCGAAATGGCCGACGCCCGGCAGCACGATCCGCTCGGCCCGGGCGACCTCTTCCGGATCGGCGGTAACCGTTACAATGCCCGCATCGCCAGCGGCAGCCGCCAGCGCCCGGGCGCAGGAATGCAGGTTGCCGGAGCCGTAATCGATGAGGGCGACACGCGTCATGGCCGCGCTCTTAGCGGGGGGCAGGGGGGCTTACAAGCTGCCCTTGGTGCTGGCGGGCTGGCCGCCGAGGCGGGGGTCGACGGCGATCGCGGCGCGCAGGGCGCGGGCGGTCGCCTTGAAACAGCTTTCGGCGATGTGGTGATTGTTCTCGCCGTAGAGGTTCTCGATGTGCAGGCACATGCCGCCATTGCCGGCGAGGGCATGGAAGAACTCCTTGAAGAGTTCGGTATCCATCTCGCCGATCTTGTCGCGCCGGAACTCCACCTTCCAGATCAGGTAGGGGCGCTTGCACAGGTCGATCGAGGCGCGCGTCAGCGTCTCGTCCATCGGGATATAGGCATGGCCGAAGCGGGTGATGCCGGCAAAATCGCCGAGCGCCCTGGCAATCGCCTGGCCGATGACGATGCCGGTGTCCTCGACTGAGTGGTGGAAGTCGATATGGGTGTCGCCCTTGCAGCGCACTTTCAGGTCGATCAGCGAATGGCGCGACAGGCTGTCAAGCATGTGATCGAAGAAGCCGATCCCGGTCTCGATATCGGACTTGCCCGTCCCATCAAGGTTAACGCTAACCGAAATATCGGTCTCTTTGGTCTTGCGGGAGATGTCTGCGGTGCGGTTCTGGGTCATGGGCGCCATATAATCCCTTGTCGGCGCTACAGCTAGCGCAACTCTGTTCACGGAATCCTAAACATATATCGGGCAGTTTCTGCGGGAAT
Source organism: uncultured Hyphomonas sp. (assembly GCA_964419865.1). GTDB lineage: Bacteria > Pseudomonadota > Alphaproteobacteria > Caulobacterales > Hyphomonadaceae > Hyphomonas. The sequence goes on from CAYQRX010000005.1 coordinate 2,650, forward strand.
TACGCAAGACAGGGCCCCGAACGGGACAGACGTGAAGCAGAATACGCTCATCGGCCGGTTAGTTGGCAGCCTGTCGATCCCGGCATTCGCGGGGATCGCCGGCGGTGTGCTGTCGGTTGCGTTGTTCGCTGTCATCGTTGCGCTTGAAGTCGCTATCCGCTCCGCGAGCGAGGGCACCGCGCCGCGCTTTTCGGTGCCGTTTCCGGTTATCCTCGGTATGCTCGCCGGCACGGTCCTGACCGCCTCCACCTTCTGCTATCTGCTGGCCCGCCCGCTGCAGGATGTGGTTGTCCGCTTTACCGATTACATGATGACCACGCGCGGTGATGCCGAGGCCGATCTGCAGTCGCTGCAGTTTCCCGAGCTGCGCCGCCTGCGTGTGGCCACCACCCGCACGGTGCGCAAGCTGCGCCGCGAGAATGATTATCTGCGCAAGATTGCCTATCGCGACAGCCGCACCGGCCTTCCGAATGCCATCGCCGCCGAGAAGAAGATTGCCGAAACGCTGCTCAATGCGAGCTTCGAGCGGCCGGCCGCCTTCATGCTGCTCGACATCGACCGGTTCGCGCACCTTGTCGAACAGGTCGGCTCGGCGCATGGCGAACTGATGATCCATGCTGCCGCCCAGCGCATTGCCCGGGCGCTGACGGATGTGCCGGACCCTTCGGCGTCTGCGCTGCGCGGTTCGATGCTGGCGGCGCTGACGGCCGACCAGTTTACCCTCTACATGCCGAATGCGGGCAGCCGGGAACACGTCATCGCCGTCGCCCGCGCCATCCGCAACGCCTTTGCCGAACCCTTCACCATCCTCGGCCGCAACGTCACCATGTCGCTTTCCGGCGGTATTGTCATGGCGCCGGAAGATGCCGACTCGCCGCAGAAGCTGATGCAGCACGCCAAGCTGGCCCTGAAGCTGGTGCGCAATGAGTCGCAATCGGGCTTCCGCTTCTTTACGCCGCGCCTGACGCGCATTGTTCAGGGCCGCTACCGGTTCGAGGCAGAGCTGCGCGATGCGGTGGAGAACCGCGAATTCAAGGCGGTCTTCCAGCCGAAGATCGACTTTTCCACGGGCCGGATCGTGGGCGCTGAGGCGCTCGCCCGCTGGCGCCGCTCGAATGGCAAGCTGATCTCACCAGCCGCCTTCATTCCGGTGGCAGAGGAAGCGGGTCTGATCGAGGAGATCGGCCGGCAGATTCTCGAAGCGGCCTGCGAGGCGGCCCGCACCTGGGAGCTGGAAGGCCATGACGTGACGGTGGCCGTCAATGTGTCGCCAAGCCAGTTCCAGCGCAATGATCTCACCGAAACCGTGATGAGCGCGCTCAAGAATTCCGGCCTGCATCCGCGCCGGCTGGAGCTTGAGATCACCGAAAGCATGGCGGTATCCGACCCGGCCCGCGTTGCAGAGTTCATTTCGCCGCTGCGCGCCATGGGAACCAAGCTGGCGATCGACGATTTCGGCACCGGCCATTCAAACCTTGCCACACTGACCCAGCTGCCCTTCGACGTCTTCAAGATCGACCGGCAGTTTGTCTCCGCTCTCGAGACGGATCGCCAGGCGCCGGCGATTGTCGAGATGATCCTTGCCATGGCTGAAACCCTCGGGCTGCAGACGGTTGCCGAGGGGGTGGAGACGACCAAGCAGGCCGACTTCCTGCGCCGGCGGGGCTGCACGATGGCGCAGGGCTTCCTCTACAGCCCTGGTCTTCCGGACCAGGCCTTCCTTGAGCTCCTGCGTGCATGGAAGCCATTGGGCGCAAATGACGAGACGGGGCGCGCGGACGCCGCTCAGGCGCCGCGCCGGTAGGTGTTGACCAGCGCGCCGGCGAGCAGGGTTTCGCCGGTATGGACGTATCCGACCTTTTCCGCGACGCGCCGTGAGGCGGTGTTGGCCGGCTCAATGACGCAGCAACTCGCCGATCCGACATGGGCATCCAGCCAGGCGTGCATGGCGGTAACGGCCTCGCTGGCGATTCCCTTGCCCCAGGCCTGCGGCCCGAAGGCCCAGCCCGCTTCCGGGCCTGAAACCAGACCGGAGGGCAGGCCGCGCTGGAAATCCGCAAAGCCGGCCTCGCCGAGAAAGGCCCCGCTCGCGCGGTCGGTGACGACCCAGTAGCCGAAGCCCTTCATTTCCCAGAGGCCAACCCCGCGCAGCAGGGCGAACCAGGCATCCTGGCGCGAACGGGGCTTGCCGCCGATGAAGCGGGTAACGTCCTCGGTGGCCCACATGGCGGCCGCCGAGTCGATGTCACAGGGCTCTGCGCCGCGCAGGATCAGGCGTTCGGTTTCAAGGGTCGGCGCCTTCATGCACCGGCCTTCATCTTCGCCAGCATCGCGCCCATTGCGGCATGTACCGTCTGGATGGCTTTCAGCGGGCGGACCATGACTTTGAAATCCGTGATCTGGCCGTCCTGGTTCCATTCGATCATGTCGACACCGTTGACGAGGATACCGTCCATCTCGGTTTCGAACTCCAGGACGGCCTTGTCCCCGCAATCAAAGACGCGGACATAGCGAAAGCTGTCATTTCCGAGCGTCTCGCCGGCGGCGAGCAGATAGGCCATGGTGATCGCCTTGCCTTGCTGGGGCGTGTGGACGACCGGCGAGCGGAAGACGACATTGTCGTCGAGGATCGCCGAAAGGCCGCCTGCGGAATGGTCGGCCAACATCCAGTCGAACCATGCCTGCACATTCGGCGACCAGCCGGTCAGCGGGACAGCATGAGACGCGCCGCTCATCGGTTTACTCCCCCACGACCGGTTCGGCGACCAGATAGTCGGTTGCCTGATCGAAACAGGTGCCTTTCATGACGACGAAGCCGCCAGGAAAATCGGGCTTGGTGAAGATCAGGTCCATCCGGCCCCAAGCATGGGTCGTCCCGCCATTCACCGGGTCAGCCATTGCGGCGGGGCAGGGGCCGGTCTCGCCGGCATCGGGGTCGATCCAGACGCCGGAGAAATAGCCGCGCTCAGTGGTCGTGCCAGCCAGGCCCGGAAAGATGCCGAGCAGGCGCTGGCCGGTTTCGCCCGGAAAGGAAAGCACCGCTTCGCCAGTCGGCAGCTCCGCCTCATAGACGACCTCGCCTACGGGCGTTGTCCAGACCTCGTCGGCCGCCGCTGTGTGGCCGGAAATGGCCAGAAGTGTCCCGAATAGTCCCGCGAATGTCCTCAACATGGCTTGCTCCTGCCGGTTCCTGACCGGGGCAGGCTAGGCCCGTCGAAGGATTTTGGCGAGGGGCAATTCAGCCCGCATAGGCTGCGGCAAGGTCCGGGTCCTTGGCGGCCACCAGATCGGCGAGGTCGGAGATCACCTTCGCCTGTTTCCAGGTGGCATCGTCCTGCATCTTGCCGTCGATCATCGCCACGCCGGTACCGTCTGGCATCGCGGCGAGGATCTTGCGGGCGAATTTCACTTCCTCCGGGTCCGGGCTGAACACCTTTTTCGCAATTGCAATCTGGCTGGGGTGAAGCGACCATGTGCCCGCGCAGCCGAGCAGGAAGGCATTGCGGAACTGCTGCTCGCAGGCATCGAGGTCTGCAATGTCGCCGAACGGGCCGTAGAAGGCGTTTATCCCTGCCATGCGGCAGGCATCGACGAGGCGGGCGATGGTGTAGTGCCACGGGTCCTGCTGGGCGCTCATCCGGGCGCTGCCGTCTTCCTTGGGGTCTTCGATCACGCGGTAGAAGGGGTGGCCGCCGCCGACGCGGGTCGTCTTCATCTTGCGGCTGGCGGCAAGGTCGGCCGGCCCCAGAGAAATGCCCTGCATCCGGGGGGAGGCGAGGGCGATTTCCTCGACGCGGGCAACGCCCTCGGCAGTTTCGAGGATTGCGTGGAAGAGGATGGGGCGGGTGAGGCCCGCTTTCGCTTCAAGCTGAGCGACATACTGATCGGCGAAATGAATGTCCCACGGCCCTTCGACCTTGGGCAGCATGATCACGTCCAGCTGGTGGCCGGCCTTCAGGACCAGGTCGGTGACATCGTCGAGGAACCAGGGGGAGTTGAGGCAGTTCACGCGGCTCCAGAAGCCGGTGCCCTTGCCCTGCCAGTCATACATGTTGGCCATCTCGATGGCGCCGGCGCGGGCCGCGTCCTTGGCGTCGGCCGGAATGGCGTCTTCGAGGTTTGCCAGCATCACGTCCACGGTCGGGGCCATTTCCGGCACCTTGGCGCGCACCTTGTCGAGATGCGGCGGCACGAAATGGATCATCCGCTCCAGCTTCACCGGCAGTTCGCGATAGGGCTCAGGCGCGCCGATGGCGAGGGCCTTGAAGAAATTGCGCGGCGTTTTCTGGCTCATGGTCGCCCTCCCGATCTGTCGCCGAGAGGATTAGGGCGCATGCTGCAGCGCGTCAAATCGGGAAACGGCGCCGGGGAACATGCCGCATACTGGCGCGTTGGTCCCGGGTAGATCCACCATTGGGAGAGCCCGCCATGTCTCTGGTCATGATCCTGCTTACGATTTTCCTTCCGCCGGTTGCCGTGGCGGTCAAGGAAGGTCTCGGCCTTCAGCTGCTGCTGAATATCCTGCTTACACTGATCGGCTGGCTGCCGGGCGTCATCCATGCCTTCTGGGTCAACACCCGGGGCACGGCGACCGTCGCCTGATAACTGGCTCAGCTTTCGGACGGAATTCCAGCTTCGATCCGCTGCTCTGCCGAGATCGCGCGGCGGAAGATCATCGCAGCCAGTGCGATGACAGCGAGGCCGGCAATGGCCTCTGCGCCGATGATGAAGGGCAGGCTCGCATGCAGCTCTGCCAGGATCGCCCAGACGGACGTTCCGAGGAAAATGGCAGCGATTTCGGCTAGGAGAAAAGTGGCGAGCAGCGCGCGCAGCAGGCGGCCCATGGGAAACCCCGATTGTCTGGCAGCGCGGATCGGCTGCGAGACCAGATATCGGGCGGCGCCGCAGCGCCTGCAAGTGGGCAAATACAATCTGCCTCAGCGCCCGCCTGTGCGCGCGGCCAGGGGATGGGCCGTTTCCAGCAGTTCGGCGAGTTCGTCGGTAAGGACGTGCGTGTAAATCTGCGTGGTGGCAATGTCGGCATGGCCGAGAAGGGTCTGAACGACACGCAGGTCAGCCCCGCCTTGTAGCAGGTGCGTCGCATAGGCATGGCGCAGGGCGTGGGGATAGACGCGGTCTGATCGGATGCGGGCCTTGCCGGCGAGGTCTTCGAGCATCTGGCCGAGGCGCCGGCGGGTGAGATGGCCTTCCTTGCCGCGCGAGGGAAAGACGAAACCTTCAGCGCGTCCGCGCGCCATCGGCGTCTGAGGCAGGCTCGCTTCGCGCGCGTCGAGCCAGTCGCCAAGCGCCTCAAGCGCAGCCCGGCCGAGAGGGCAGAGACGGTCCTTGCCGCCTTTGCCGCGAATGATGATCTCGGCGCCCAGCCACCGGCCCGCCTTGCGCCGGGGCAGATTGCCCATCCGCAGAGTCACGAGCTCGGAGGCGCGAAGCCCGGCGCCATAGAGGAGTTCAACAAGGCAGCGCAGCCGGGCATCCGTACCGCAGGCCTCGATCAGCCGGGCGACTTCCTCGCGGGAAAGAACATCCGGCACCTCGCGTTCGGGCGAGGGCCCGTCGAGGCGGGCGGTGGGGTCGTCCTTGCGGTCGCCCTCCTGGAAGAGAAAACGGAAGAAGCGGCGCACGGCCGACAGTTTGCGCGCCTGGGTCGAGGGCGCCATTCCGCGCGCGGCCAGATCGGCGAGCCAGCCGGACAGATCGGTGGCGGAGGCGCTCACCAGCCGGCCGCTACAATGTTCCGAGGCGTCCAGAAGATCGCGGCCGTAGGCGTCGAGCGTATTCGGGCTGGCGCCCCGCTCGGCCGACATCATTTCAAGGAAAGCGCCTATGCGCGCGCGGTCGTCCATCCGCCGCAGGCTAGGAAATCGCGGTTAAAAGGGGGTGTAGGCCCTATTCGAGGACGCCTTCGACCGGTATGCGGATTTCGCCTTCGGGCGGCGCGTTCTTGACGGCGCGCTGGCCGAGCCACCACATGCCGCCCAGCACCAGTACGGCGATGATGACGATAAGGATTAGGTATTTGCGCATGAAACCGGCCCCGCAATTCAGAGATGGCAGGGCAAATCTGCCCGCCGATTGCGCCGCCTATGTGGCACCACTAGGACAAGTGCGCAACGCCGGTTAATATCAGAATATGCCTTCAGACCCCGACCCTTCGAGTACGCCGCCGGCCTATGCAGGCCGTACGATCGCGCTTGTCGGCCTCATGGGGGCGGGAAAGTCGACCGTCGGGCGGCGCCTTGCCGAACGTCTGGGGCGGGATTTCTATGACAGCGACGCCGAGATCGAGAAGGCGGCCGGCCTGTCGGTCTCGGATATTTTCGCCCTGCACGGCGAGGCCGATTTCCGGCGCGGCGAGAAACAGGTGATCAAACGCCTGCTCGATCTGCCGCCGCATGTGCTGGCGACCGGCGGGGGGGCCTATCTCGATCCGGACACACGCACATTGCTGCGCGAGCGCGCCATCACCGTCTGGCTGAATGCCGACCTGGAAACGCTCTGGCGCCGTGTCTCCAAGCGTGAGACCCGCCCGCTGCTCCAGCGCGCGGACGCGCGCGCCCATCTCGCCCATTTGCTCGCGGTGCGCGAGCCGTCCTATTCGCAGGCCGACCTCGTCGTCCATTCGAAGGATGGTCCGCATACCCATACGGTCAACGCCATCCTGAAAGCCCTTCAGACCTGGACCCCAAAATGAACCCTGCCACATTGCCGGAAACCGTTCGCGTCGAACTCGGCGCGCGCGCCTATGACATCCTCGTCGGCCACGGCGCGCTTGCACTGCTCGGCGAACGCCTCGCTCCGATGCTAAAACGCCCGCGTGCCTTCGTGCTGACGGATGAGACGGTGATGCGGCATCATCGCACGACCCTTGAGAATGCCGTGAAGACCGCCGGCATCGAGCTGGACTGGCTTGCCGTGCCGCCGGGCGAGCAGACGAAATCCATTGCGCAGCTGGAGGGTGTCCTCGACTGGCTGCTCGCTGGCGGGGCGGACCGGGGAGATATCCTGATTGCTTTCGGCGGCGGCGTGATCGGCGATATGGGCGGGCTCGCCGCCAGCCTGATGAAACGCGGCATGGGCTTCGTACAGTTGCCGACCACGCTGCTCGCGCAGGTCGATTCATCCGTTGGCGGAAAGACCGCAGTGAACACGCCGCGGGGCAAGAACCTGATCGGTGCTTTCTATCAACCGCGCCTCGTGATCTGCGACACGGCGCTGCTGGCCACGCTGCCCGAGCGTGAACTGAAAGCGGGCTACGCCGAGATCGTCAAATATGGTCTTATCAATGACGCGCCGTTTTTTGACTGGCTGGCCGAGCAGGGGCAGAAGGTTCTGGCGCTTGACGCGGAAGCGGCGCGCTATGCTGTGGCCCGCTCCTGCGCTGCAAAGGCGGCAATTGTCGCCGAGGATGAGACGGAGACCGGCGTGCGCCAGCTGCTCAATCTCGGTCACACCTTCGGTCATGCATTCGAGGCGGCCAACGAGTATCGGCCGGACCTGCTGCATGGTGAAGCGGTCGCCTTGGGCATGGCGCTCGCCTTCCGCTACGGCGCTACGCGCGGCATTACCCCTGCCGTGGATGCGGCCAGGGTTAAGGATGTACTCGGAGCCTCCGGCCTGCCGGTGACTTTGGAGGGCATGGACCGGACGCGGTTCGCCGCGCCGCGCCTTGCAGCGCTGATGCAGCAGGATAAGAAGGCGCGCGGCGGGCGCGTTCCGTTGATCCTCGCGCGCGGGATCGGCGCAGCCTATGTCCATCCCGATGCGGATCTTTCCTCGGTCGAGGACTTCCTCGCCCGCGAACTTGACGACGTTTCCTGATACAGCCGGGGCTGACCAGAATGATTGCCGGATTTGCCATTGCCATCGTTTTCCTGCTGATGCTGTCAGCTTTCTTTTCCGGATCGGAGACGGCGCTGACGGCCGCGTCGCGGGCGCGCATGCACGCGCTGGAGAAGGATGGCGACCGGCGCGCGCGCACTGTGAACCGGCTGCTCTCCAATCGCGAGAACTTTATCGGCGCCATCCTGCTCGGCAACAATGTCGTCAATATTCTCGCTTCGGTTCTGGCGACGGCTCTGTTCACGGCGCTTTTCGGACAGGGCGGGCTTGCCATGGCGGTGGCGACCGGGGTGATGACCGTCCTTGTTCTGATTTTTGCAGAAGTGCTGCCGAAAACCTATGCGATCACGCGGCCGGATACTGTGGCGCTAGTTGTGGCCCGGCCAATTTCGATCGTGGTGCGCGCAGCTGCCTGGATCATCAAGCTGGTGCAGCTGATCGTGAACGGGGCGCTGCACCTGTTCGGTGTCGGCGCGCCGGCCAGTCCGCTTTCGGCCGAGGAGGAGATCCGCGGCGCCATCGACCTGCACGCCTCGGAGGGGGGTGTGGGGATGGCGGACAAGCTGCGCCTCGTCGGCGCGCTGGACCTCAAGGACCTGACGGTGGAGGATGTGATGATCCACCGCAAGAACATCCAGATGCTGGACGCCGGCATGGACAAGCGCCAGCTGGTGATGAAGGCGCTGGCGAGCCCGCACACCCGCCTGCCGCTGTATCGCGGTGAGAAGGAGGAGATCATCGGCATCCTGCATGCCAAGGACCTGCTGCGCGCCGCGCTGCCTCTGGGCGCTGATCTTTCCGGTCTCGATCTCGATACGATCCTGCGCAAGCCCTGGTTCGTGCCGGAGACGACGCCGGTGCAGGAACAACTCGACCAGTTTCTCGCCCGCGGCCAGCATTTCGCCCTGGTGATCGACGAATATGGCGAGCTTCAGGGACTGATCACGCTGGAGGATATTCTCGAGGAGATCGTCGGTGCGATCCATGACGAGCATGATGTGCAGGTGCAGGGCGTGCGCCCCCAGCCCGACGGGTCGGTGAATGTCGATGGCTGGGTGCCGATCCGCGATCTTAACCGGGCAACCGGCTGGACGCTGCCGGACGAGGAAGCCGTCACTGTTGCAGGCCTGGTGATCCATGAGGCGCAGACGATCCCTGAGCCGGGCCAGAGTTTTGTGTTCCACGGTTACCGGTTCAACATCCTGCGCCGCCAGCGCAATCAGGTGACCGGGGTCAATGTCTCTCTCGCCGTTGAGAGCGAGGGCTGATTTCGCGGTTCAGGGCGCGGCTGCCTTCAGCGCCAGCGCGTGCAGGCCGGTGTCGAACTCCTTCTGCAGCACCATCATGACAGCGCGCTGGACCTGAACGCGCGAGAGCCCCGCGAATGCGTCGGCAACGATCTCGACCGAATAATGCGTCTCGCCGCCCGGCGCTGCCCCGGCATGGCCCTCATGTTTGTGGCTGTCATCCCTCACGACCAGCGAGACGGGTTCGAACGCGGCTTTCAGGGCTTCTTCAATGCGCGCCTGTCTGTCGTTTGGTTGTGGCATGTTTAACCGGTGCTCCCTATTATACTGGCCCATGTCAGACGGCGAACCGTTCATCTACCGCGTGAAGTTCACGGATATACGCGTGAAGCCGCCCGCCGACGAGACCTCGCGGGCGCGCGCCAAGCAGACGCGCGTCTGCGAGGAGCCTGGCTGCGATCTTGAGGGAACCCATCCGGCGCCGCGCCCTGGCGGGAAAGGGCGCCATTGGTTCTGTGAGGTCCATGCCGGGGCCTATAACCGCCGCTTCAATTTCTTCGAGGGCATGAGCGAGGCCGAAGCAGCATCCTTTCTCCGCGCCGAGCAGTACGGACACAAGCGCACCTGGCGGATGGGCGGCGGCCCGATGGGGGGGCGCAAGTCGGCCGACCAGTTCGATCCACGCCGCTGGGCCGGCCGGGGCTTTTTCGACATGGACGATACGCCTGCGGCTGAGGAGCGCATTCATGCGCACCGGTCCAGCCTGCAGCGCCGGGCGCTGAGGGAGCTTGATCTCGAACTGGATGCGACACCGGCACAGATTCGCCTGCGCTATGCCGAATATGTCCGCCGGTTTCACCCCGATTCGAACCGCGGCGACCGGTCCAGCGAGCACAAGCTCGAGCGGGTGCTGCGCGCCGGCAAGCTGCTCAAGGCGTCCGGGCTGATGAAGGGCTGACTTTGACAGGCCGGCTGCAGGCGTCATGGCCGCATGGACAGAGCCTGCGCAAAATGGTGAAAGGCGCCGGAAACGGAAATCGGGCGAGATGGACCCGGCAGACAGGACATTGAGGACGATGGGCAAAGGCTTGGTGACACTGGTGGGCGGCTCGGGCTTCCTCGGGCGCTATGCAGCACGGGTGCTGGTCGAGCGGGGTTGGCGCGTGCGCGTCGCCTGCCGGCGGGTGCATGCGGCGATCGATGTCCGCCTTGCCGGGCCGCCGGGCTGGGTCGATATCGTCCAGGCGAATATTCGCGACCGCGCTTCGCTCGAACGCGCCCTCGACGGAGCCGACGCGGCGGTCAATCTGGTCGGCATCCTGTTCGAGCATGGCCGCCAGACCTTTGCCGGTGAACAGGCCGACGGGGCGGCGTTGCTGGCGCAGGTTGCTGCAGAGAAGGGGATCGACCGGTTCGTGCAAGTCTCGGCCATTGGGGCGGATGCGGGCTCGAAATCTCCCTATGGCCGGACCAAGGCAGCAGCGGAAGAGGCCGTGCGCGAGGCAATCCCCTCGGCCGTGATCCTCAGGCCGTCCATTGTTTTTGGCCCCGAGGACCAGTTCTTCAACCGGTTTGCAAATCTGGCGCGCTTTGCGCCCTTCCTGCCGTCGATCGGTGGGGGAAAGACCCGGTTCCAGCCAGTCTATGCCGGCGATGTGGCTGAGGCGATTGCCGCGGCCGTCACACTGCCGGATGCTGCCGGCAAGACATTCGAACTCGGCGGTCCCCGGACCTACAGTTTCAATGACATCTACGACATCATAATGCGGACGACTGACCGGAAGAGATTCAAGATTCCCGTGCCGTTCTTCGTCATCCGCCCCTTCGCCTATATCACGGGTGCTGTCTGGCGGTTCGTGCCGCCTTTCTCATGGGGCTTCTTCGGCGCACCGCCGATCACCGGTTCGCAGATCGAGATGCTCACCCGGGACAATATCGTCGCGCCCGGCGCCCTGACGATCGGTGATCTGGGCGTGGACATGCTGGAGTCAGTTGAGGCGATTGTGCCCAGTTATCTCTGGCGCTTCCGGCCTTATGGCGAGTTCCACAAGACCAGCGAAGCCTGAGATTCAGCGCAACCAGCCGGCGATCAGCGGCGAGGTCGCCAACAGCGCGATCCCGAGGGCAAAACGGTAAAGCACAAAAGGCAGGAAGCTCATGCGGGACACGACCATCATGAGCAGGCCGATCGAGGCATAGCCCGACACGAAGGCAATCGCCGAAACGATCAGCCCATCGGCCAGCGTGACCGTCGATCCGGCGGGTGGCTCGGCCATAAGGCCGAGCAGGCCATAAGCGCTGACGGCCGCAAGGATTGGGGCACCGATCAGCATGGCAAATCGCGCCGCTTCGGTGCGCTCATAGCCGAGGGCGCGCGCGGCTGTCATGGTGATGCCTGACCGGCTGGTGCCGGGGATGATGACCGCGATCAGCTGGGTGGCCCCGATCAGGAACGCATCGCGCAGGGTCATGTCCGCTTCGGTGCGCCTGCGCCCGCCGCGCACGTCCGCAATCCAGAGGAGCGCGCCGAAAAATATGGTCGACGCCGCGACGGTGTAAATGCTGCGCATGTCGGCCTGGAAACCTGCCGGGGCGAAACGCTCATAGAGAAGGGCGCCGACAAGCGCGAAGGGCGTGGCAACAAGGATGCAGAGAGCAAGGTGGGCGCCGCGGGAGAGGGGCGCCTTGCGCGCCGGCGCGCCGACAAGCTCGAAACCGCCAGCAATGGCCGCGCCGACATCCTTCCGGAAGTAGAGCAGCATGGCGAGCAGCGTGCCGGTATTGGAGGCGGCATTGATCAGCAGTTCATCGCGCCCGAACAGCCCGAAAAAGTCCGATGCCAGAAGCACGTGCGCGGATGAGGAAATGGGCAGCCACTCGGTAATGCCCTGGACGATGGCGATGATGACCAGCTGAAGTATCGACATGATGGGCGCACCTGCAGGAATGATGCTTCGGGCTATCGCAATTTGTCAGCTCAAGGGATGAAAAATATAAGTATCAATACAATATAAAACTATCAGAAGGCGCTCCCTTGCGATGGCTGCGCCCAACGAAAAAGCACAATAAAAGATCAAAATGATATTCATATTGTCGAGGGATGCTTGCGATTGCTGAAATGGTGCGTATAGCAAGCTCTCACGCAGAATTGGGATAAGCAGATGGCTGAGCGGATGCTGCAGTTTACAAGGGTGGCCCGGACGATGCCGGCCAAGCGCGACGCGGCAGCACGCACGGCCGACTTTGACGAAATCTATGCCGAATTCTCCCCGGAGGCGGCCGAAGCGCAGGCGAGCCGGTGTTCGCAATGCGGCGTACCTTTCTGCCAGCAGGGCTGCCCGCTGCAGAACAATATTCCCGACTGGCTGAAGCTTGCGGCTGAAGGCCGGCTTGAGGAGGCCTGGCGCGTATCTTCCGCGACAAACAACATGCCGGAAATCTGCGGCCGCATCTGTCCGCAGGACCGCCTCTGCGAAGGCATCTGCACCATCGAGCAATCCGGTCATGGAACGGTGACCATCGGCTCTATCGAGAAATACATCACCGATACCGCCTGGGAGCAGGGCTGGATCCAGCCGATCAACCCGCCGCGCGAACGCGCGCAGTCGGCGGGAATCATCGGCGCCGGCCCAGGCGGCCTGGCAGCGGCCGAACAGCTGCGCCGTAAGGGCTATCAGGTGACGGTCTATGATGCCTATGACCGCGGCGGCGGCCTGCTGGTCTATGGCATCCCGGGCTTCAAGCTGGAGAAGCATGTCGTCGAGCGCCGGATCCGCCATCTTGAGGCATCCGGCATTGCCTTCCGCTTCAATACGCGTGTCGGCACCGATGTGCAGCTGTCGGAACTGCGCCAGGCGCATGACACCGTTCTGATCGCCACCGGCGTGTATGCGGCGAAGGATCTGAAATGCCCCGGCGTCGGGGCGGACGGTGTGCACGCCGCGCTCGACTATCTGACGGCGTCGAACAGGGTCGGCCTTGGCGATGTGGTGGACGCTTACGATTCGGGCGCCCTGAATGCGGCGGGCAAGCGCGTCGTCGTTATCGGCGGCGGCGATACGGCAATGGACTGCGTGCGCACAGCCATACGGCAGGGCGCGAAATCCGTCACCTGCCTGTATCGGCGCGACCGCGCCAACATGCCGGGCTCCCAGCGCGAGGTTCAGAATGCGGAGGAGGAGGGGGTCGTGTTCGAATGGCTCGCCAATCCCGAAGCCATCCTCGACACGAAAGCGGGTAAGGTGAAAGCTGTCCGCGCAAGCCGGATGAAACTTGGTGAACCGGACGCGTCCGGCCGTCAGAGCCCGGTCAGGACCGGCGAGACCTTCGACCTGAAGGCGGACATGGTGATAAAGGCGCTGGGTTTCGATCCCGAAGACCTGCCGGCGCTGTTCAACGAGCCGGCCCTCACTGTCAATCGCTGGGGCGCCGTGCGCGTCGACTATGCGACGATGGAGACCAGCCTGCCGGGTGTTTATGCGGCTGGCGATATCGTGCGCGGGGCCTCACTCGTCGTCTGGGCCATCAAGGATGGCCGCGATGCGGCAGAGGCAATGCATAGGGCAATGAAGGCCGCCGAGGCGGCAGCGAAAGTGGCGGCGGAGTAAGTCAGATGTCGGATTATGTGACGAAGTATGAGCAGAACCGCCAGCGCCTGATCGAGGCGAATGCGTATAACCCGGAAGACGAGCGCGATGCCTGCGGCGTCGGTCTTGTCGTCGCGCTGGATGGCAAGCCGCGCCGCGAAATCGTCGAAATGGGGATCAAGGCGCTCAAGAATGTGTGGCACCGCGGCGCTGTCGACGCCGATGGCAAGACCGGAGACGGCGCCGGCATCCGGCTTGATGTGCCGCAGGACTTTTTCCGTGAGCATGTGAGCCGCACCGGCCACAATCCGACAGACGATCGCATCTGTGTTGGTCAGATATTTCTGCCGCGCACGGACTTCGGCGCGCAGGAGGCGGCACGTACGCTGGTGGAGCGCGAAGTGCTGCACTTCGGGTTCTACATCTATGGCTGGCGTCAACCGCCAGTCGATGTGTCCGTCATCGGACAGAAGGCGAAAGATACCCGTCCCGCTATCGAACAGATCATGTTCCGTGATGCGCGCGGTCGAACACCCGAGGAGTTGGAGCGCGCACTCTATATCTGCCGCAGACGGATCGAACGCCGGGCCCGCGAGGCGGCGATCCCGCATTTCTACATCTGCTCGTTGAGCCACAAGTCACTGATCTATAAGGGCATGTTTCTCGCCCAGGACATCGACAATTTCTATCTCGATCTCAAGGATGAGCGCTTTGTCTCGGCTTTTGCGATCTATCACCAGCGCTACTCCACCAACACTTTCCCGCAATGGGCGCTCGCCCAGCCCTTCCGTCAGATTGCGCACAATGGTGAGATCAACACGGTTCGAGGCAACAAGAACTGGATGAAGAGCCATGAGATTCGCATGGTCTCGGAAGCCTTCGGCGATCACACACAGGACGTGAAACCGGTGATCCCCGACGGCACGTCTGATTCCGGCGCGCTGGACGCGGTCTGGGAGCTTCTCTGCAAGTCTGGCCGGCCGGCCCCGATGGCCAAGGCGATGCTGATTCCAGAAGCCTGGTCAAAGCGCGACTCGGTAATGCCGGTGGCGCACCGGGCGCTGTATGATTACTGCAACTCCGTGATGGAGCCGTGGGATGGCCCGGCGGCCATCGCGGCTTATGACGGGCGCTGGGCGGTGGCGGGGCTTGACCGGAACGGGCTGCGGCCGTTGCGCTATGCTCTGACGGCGGACGGAATTCTGGCGGTTGGCTCGGAAACGGGCATGTGTCCGCTCGGCAACCATGAGATCACGCGCCGCGGCTCGATCCCGGCCGGTGGCATGATCGCCGCAGATCTCGGCACCGGCAAGTTCTACGATCACCGGGAGATTGTCGACTTCCTTGCGGCGCAGGCGCCGTATGAGGAATGGCTGCAGGCGGTGACGGAGCTTGAGCCGGAGATAGGCCCGGGGCCCGAGCCGGTCCTGTTCAATAAGGAAGATCTGCTGCGCCGCCAGACTGCGGCCGGTTATACGCTGGAGACGCTGGAGCTGATCCTTGCGCCGATGGCAGAGGGTGCCAAGGAAGCGATCGGCTCGATGGGCGATGATACGGCGCCGGCCGTCCTGACGCTGGCCTATCGGCCGATGAGCCACTTTTTCCGGCAGAATTTCAGCCAGGTGACCAACCCGCCGATCGATCCCCTGCGTGAAGGCCGGGTGATGAGCCTGCGCACGCGGTTCAAGAATCTCGGCAACGTTCTCGAGACCGACAAATCCCAGCAGGAGGTTTTCGTCCTCGAAAGCCCGGTGCTGACAACGGGTATGTATGAGCGCCTGATCGAGCGTCTGGGCCTTGGGACCGAGATCATCGACTGCACATTCGATGCCGACGAAGTGACCTCCGAAGGGGCGGCCCTCAAGGCGGCGCTGGAGCGGATCCGGCGGGAAGCAGAGGAGGCCGTCCGTGCGGGCCGCGAGCACATCATCCTGACGGATGAACACCAGTCGGCCAGCCGGATCGCCGTGCCGATGATCCTCGCCACCGGCGCCGTGCATTCCCATCTCGTTGCGCAGGGGCTCCGCACATTCTGCTCGATCACGGTGCGTTCTGCCGAATGTCTCGATACGCATTATTTTGCAGTTCTGGTCGGCGTCGGCGCAACCTGCGTCAATGCCTATCTCGCGCAGGACGCAATCGCGGATCGCCATGCGCGCGGCCTCTTTGGCGATATTTCGCTCGGGCGAGCCGTGCAGAACTTCAAGGAGGCGATCGAAGCGGGTCTGCTGAAGATCATCTCTAAAATGGGTATCTCCGTCATTTCCTCTTATCGGGGCGGATATAATTTCGAAGCCCTTGGCCTCTCGCGCGCGCTGGTCGCGGATTATTTCCCCGGCATGTCGAGCCGGATTTCGGGTCTTGGCCTTGCAGGCCTCGAGGAGAACGCCCTTGTCCGCCACCAGAAGGCGTTTGACGAGGATGTGATCTCGCTGCCCGTGGGCGGCTTCTATCGCCTGCGCGCTGCCGACGAGCCCCACGCGCTCGACGGCAACCTCATCCATACGCTGCAGGCGGCCTGTGACCGGGGCGACTATTCGATCTACCGCAAGTATGTTGATGCGGTGCATGCCCGCGACCCCCTGCAGTTGCGCGATCTGCTCGACTTCAAGGCGGCCGGCCCGAAAGTGCCGCTGAGCCAGGTCCAGTCGATCAACGAGATCCGCAAGCGGTTTGTCACGCCCGGCATGTCGCTCGGCGCGCTGTCGCCGGAGGCGCATGGAACGCTGAACGTCGCCATGAACCGGATCGGGGCAAAGTCCGTATCCGGAGAGGGCGGTGAAGATCGCGCACGCTACCGGCCGCTGCCGAACGGCGACAATATGAACTCGGCAGTCAAGCAGATCGCTTCCGGCCGTTTTGGCGTGACGGCGGAGTATCTCAACGAATGCCGCGAGATCGAGATCAAGGTCGCGCAGGGCGCAAAGCCCGGCGAAGGTGGCCAGCTGCCGGGCTTCAAGGTCACGGAGCTGATCGCGAAGCTGCGCCATGCGACACCCGGCGTGACGCTGATCTCGCCGCCGCCGCATCACGACATCTATTCCATCGAAGACCTCGCCCAGCTGATCTATGATCTGAAACAGATCAATCCCGACTGCCGGGTCTGCGTGAAGCTCGTCGCACAGTCCGGCGTCGGAACAGTTGCGGCCGGTGTCGCCAAGGCGAAGGCTGACATCATCCTCATCGCCGGCGGTGTGGGCGGCACAGGCGCGAGCCCGCAGACGTCAATCAAGTATGCCGGCCTTCCCTGGGAGATCGGCCTGGCC
>CAYQRX010000005.1:19618-39927 GCA_964419865.1 uncultured Hyphomonas sp.
ATCACGTTGCGTACAGATGGCGGCCTCCGCACGGGCCGCGATATCGTCATCGCCGCTATGCTCGGCGCTGAGGAGTATGGTATCGGCACGGCGTCGCTGGTTGCGATGGGCTGTATCATGGTGCGCCAGTGCCATTCCAACACCTGCCCAGTGGGCGTCTGCACGCAGGATGAAGCGCTGCGCGCCCATTTCACAGGAAACCCGGACAAGGTGGTGAACCTGATGAGTTTCATCGCCGAAGATGTGCGCGAAATCCTCGCTTCGCTTGGGCTCACCTCGCTGGACGATGCCATCGGCCGCACTGACTTGCTGAAGCAGGTCAGCCGCGGCGCGACGCATCTCGACGATCTCGACCTCAATCCGCTTCTCGTCCAGGTCGATACCGACAGCCCCGTCGTCTACAAGCCGAACCGGCGCGAGCCTGTGCCAGACACGCTGGATGCCCAGATCCTTCGCGATGCCGAGCCCTTCTTCGAGCGCGGGGAGAAGATGCAGCTGGAATATGGCGTGCAGAACACAATGCGGGCGATCGGCGCGCGGGCAAGCTCGCGTATCACCCGGAAGTTCGGCATGCACGCCCTTCCGGAAGGCCGGCTGCATATCCGGCTCGAAGGGTCGGCCGGTCAGTCGCTCGGTGCGTTCAGCGTACAGGGGCTTCTGCTCGAGGTTCTAGGCGATGCAAATGACTATGTCGGCAAGGGGCTTTCCGGCGCAACGATTGTCGTCACGCCGCGCCCCCGGGATCGGCGCGCCGCCGTTGGCGATGCCAGTATCGGAAATACCTGCCTGTATGGCGCGACGTCCGGCAAGCTGTTCGCCGCCGGGACCGCCGGCGTGCGTTTCGCTGTGCGCAATTCGGGTGCAAAGGCGGTCGTGGAAGGCTGCGGCGCGAATGGCTGCGAATACATGACCGGTGGGCGAGTCCTCATCCTTGGCCCTGTCGGCGATAATTTTGGCGCCGGTATGACGGGCGGTGCGGCTTATGTCTGGGATTCGCAGCGGCGTTTCGAGCGCGTCGCCAATCCCGACTCGATCGACTGGTATCCGCTGACAGACATGCCGGAAGAGCATATCGGCGAGGCGAAGGCTCTGCTTGAAGAGCATGTCCGGCGCACCGGTTCTGTCCGGGGCAGGGAATTGCTCGATGCCTGGGAGACAACGCTCGCCGAAACGCTGATGATCGTGCCCAAGGAAGTTGCCGCAATGCTCCTGGCCCGGAAGGGCGAAGGCGCAAAGCGCAGGGAAGTCGAGAAAGCCTGATCCGAAGACGGATCAGGCCACCGGCTTCTTCTTCTTCCGGATGCGTGGCCAGATTGCGCGCAGCCAGATCCAGAGCAGCACACCGATCAGCAGCAGCCAGGGCAGGCCGAAGGCAAAGGCCGTAATGACGGCTGCAGTTGCCGAGGCAAGGTTTGCGAAGAACTCGCTGAAGGCCCGGCCGATGGCATTGCCGCCCTGTGTGACAGCGTCGCGCTTCGTCTCATAGCTGACGGAAAGCTGGCTCATATCGACGCGTTGGCGCAAGGCGGCGAGGGTCGATTTCAACGAGTCGATCTCGCCATTGACGCGGGCAAGCTCGCGCTCGGTTTCAAGGATCTCGCCAAGATTACCAGGCCGGTCCGCAAGCAGCTGTTGCAGGCGGCCACGGAGGGTCTCCAATGCCTGCACCCGGGCGCCGGTGTCGATGATCGAGACGGTCAGGTCTTCCGCCGTAGTCTGACGGTTGGAGATCTCGCCCCGCGCCGCCTTTGCTTCTTCCTCAACACCGCTCAGGAAGGTTTCGATCCAGGCGGGCGTCGCGCGCAGGTTCAGATAGGCCGAGGCCTGCGCATCGGAATAGGTATAGAGGTTCGAGTTGGTCACGATACATACTGACGGACCGGCCGCATTGCAGGCGGCAACATGGCCCTGCAACGTCGGCTCGATCGCCTTGAGAGGCAAGCGCAAGCCGACCGTGTGGGAGTAGGCAATGTATTGCTGAATGTCCGGTGTGCCGGCGGTTCCGCCCGAGCCGCCCCCATCAGCGGAGCGTTTCACGGCCATCTCCGGTGCTGAGGCCACCATTGGCGGCGCATAGCCGCGTTCCGCGCCGCAGGCCGTGGCCATCAGAAGCGGCAGGGCCAGAATGGCAAGTTTGCGCAGCATGGGTATGTCCTCCCCGATATCCAGCATCAGAAGGCATCTTCTCCGCAAAAATGGCAAGAGGATGCCGCTGGCGCGGTCGAAAAAGGGAATGCGCGCCGGTCAGGGCCGAAATCCGGTCCGCCTTTCCCCCGGCTCAAGGGTCCGCTGGGCATGCTTGACGAAGTCCACGAGTAGCGGGCGCGTTTCGCGCGGATCGATGATTTCCTCCGCAAGGAAACTTTCTGCCGTTCTGAAGGGGGACCGAATTGCCTCAAACTTGCGGTATAGCTGTGCCTTCAGGGCGTCCGGGTCTTCGGCCTCGGAAAGCTCCCTTCGGAACGCCGCCTCGATGCCGCCCGCCATCGGCAGGGAACCCCAGTCCCCGCTCGGCCAGCAATACCGCCATTTTGTCTTTGACTGGTTCATCATGGCAGAGCCGGCAAGTCCGTATGCCTTGCGGATAACGACGGAGCAGACCGGTATATCGGCCTGATAGACCGCGGTCATCGCCCGCACCCCTGCGCGAGTGACGCCGGCCGTTTCCGCTTTCACGCCGACAGCGAAGCCGGGGCAGTCCACGAAATGGATAACCGGCAGATGGAAGGTCGAGCAGAGGTCCATATGCCGCGTGACCTTGTCACAGACGTCGGCTGTCCAGGCGCCGTCCAGGAAGAAGGGGTCACCCGCCATGATGCCGACGGGGTAGCCATCGACCCGGGCAAGGCCGGTGACGATGCCGCGCCCCCAATACTGGCCGATCTCGAAGAAGCTGCCCTTGTCGACTGCCGCCTCGATGATCCGGCGCGGCTTGTAGGGCGTGCGCCCGTCCATGGGCACGAGTGAGAGCAGCGCTTCTTCTTTGCGCGCGGGGTCGTCGTTCGGCGGCGTGCGGGCGGCAAGTTCGTGAACGGAGGAGGGCAGATAAGACAGGAAGCGGCGGGCTGCTGCGAACGCGTCTGCTTCGCTGTCAACGACATTGTCCACGGTTCCGTTCTGAGCCTGGATTTTCCAGCCGCCGAGTTCTTCCTTGGTCACATCTTCCCCAAGCGCGATCGCGACCGGCGGACCCGCGACAAAGACCTGGGAAAGCTCTTTGACCATGATGGAGAAATGACTGGCGGCAACCCGGCCGGCCCCCATTCCCGCGCAGGGGCCGAGCGCGAGCGAGACAAAAGGCACCTGAGTGAGACCGTGCACGATCTCATTCCAGCCGGGTGTCTCGGGAATATAGGTGCGCGGGTCTTTCTCGAGGGATTTCACCGAACCGCCGCCGCCGGTGCCGTCGATCATCTGGACCAGTGGCATCCGGTATTCGGTCGCCATCTTTATCATCTGGACCATCTTCTGCCAGATTGAGGCATCCGAAGCGCCGCCGCGCACCGTGAAATCGTCTGCAAGAATAACGACCGGGCGGCCTTCGAGTCGGGCGCGGCCGGTCACCGACGTTGAGGGCGTGAAGCTCTCAAGCTCCTCGTCCGGCCCATAGGTCGCCCGGCCGGCGATCTTTCCGATTTCGTGGAAACTGCCGGGGTCGGCGAGGAACGCGACCCGCTCCCGTACGGTCAGCTTGCCGCGTCCGCGCTGGCGCGAGACCGGCTCCTCGCCCCCCATCTCTTCCGCCAGCCGTTCCCGGCGGCGCAGCTCTTCAATCGCTTTTTCCCAACTCATGGCACTCAACTGGTTGATCTGCCGCAAGGCGCGTCAAGGGATTCTTCTTGCCCGGCCCCTTTCGGTTTGCTTTATCCGGGGCAGGTCTCAATCCAAGGAGGAAGCCTTATGGATCTCGCCCAACTTACCCAGCGCGCAGCAGCGGCTGTCGCTGGCGGCAGTGATTTCAAGAAAAAAGTGAAGTTCGACTTCGGCAGCGTCGGTAAACTGTTCATAGATGGCGCGGCCGGCACGGCCGACAATTCCGACAGTGCGGCCGACGCCACGATCTCCGTCAACTGGGAGGATTTCGAGAAACTCGCCGCCGGCGCGCTCGATCCGACGATGGCTTTCATGCAGGGCAAGCTGAAAGTGGCGGGTGACATGTCGGTCGCCATGCAGCTTCAGTCGCTGATGAAGAAGCTGGCTGGCTAAGCCGCCTGAAACAGATTGCTTGACGCTATGGGCCGCCCCGGGGAGACCTGCGGGCGGCCCAATTCATCTGGCCTGGGAGCGCACATGACCAAATCGGTGGCTGACCATTCGGACCGGTTCGTCGAGGTGCCGGGCAATCCCGCGCCGAAAGGTGCCGAGATCATATGGTTCGAGGGGTCCGAGGGCCGCCGGCTGCGCGGCTGTATTGCTCCGGCCCTGTCGCCCACCAATCCGCGCGGAACGGTGATTGTCTGTCCCGGACGGACCGAGTTTATCGAGAAGTATTTCGAAGTGGGGCGCGAACTCCAACAGATGGGGTTTGCCATCGTCATCCTCGACTGGCCGGGCCAAGGCTTGTCCGACCGCCTGCTGCCCGACAGCAAAAAAGGCCATATCGACCGGTTCGCGACCTTCATGACGGCGCTCGCCAAAGGCCTTGCAGCAATGGAGGACCGGCTACCCCGGCCGCGCGTATCGCTGGCCCATTCGATGGGCGGCGCCATCGCGCTGGCGGCAATCGCGCAAGATCTGGTGAAGGTCGACGCGGCCGCTTTCTGCGCGCCGATGTGGGGGATCAAGTCTCAGTTTCTCGGCATGCGCTACCTTGTCTGGGCAATGCGCGCGACCGGCCGGTCCGGAGACTATGCCGTGCAGCCCGGCCCACCAGAGCGTTTCGAGACGAACATCGTCACACATGACAAGCGGCGATGGGAGATGCAGCGCGCATTGACCGACGCCCAGCCCGATCTGGAGCTTGGGCCGGTCACCTGGGGCTGGCTCGGCGCATCGTTGGACATCCTGTCCACTTTCACCCGGCCCAAAGCGCTCGCCAAAGTGACCATTCCGGTCTTTATCGCCTCGGCCGGGGACGAAAAACTGGTCGACAACGCCTCGCATGCGGCCATCGCCAAACGGCTCAAGGATTGCGAGCGCATCACTGTCGAAGGCGCGATGCACGAAATCCTGATGGAAACCGACGATAGACGCGCCGAATTTTGGGACGGTTTTCAACGACTTCTCAAACGCGCCGGCATTTAGCAGTCTGGCAGACAACATCACGGGGAGGATCAGACGGTCATGGCGCTTATTTCACTCTCGCGGATCCTCGCGCACTGGGCCGAGATTCAGCCGGACCGTATGGCGCTCAGCCATGAGGGACAGGAGATCAGCTGGGCCGAGTTCGAGCGGCGGACAAACCGACTCGCCCGCGCCTATCAGGCGCTCGGTGTAAAGCCGGACGACTTTGTCACGATCGCCTTGCCGAACGGCATTGAGTTTTTCGAGGCTTGTTTCGCCGTCTGGAAAGCCGGAGCAACGCCGCAGCCGGTCTCATCGCGTCTGCCGAAGTCGGAGCGCGACCAGATCGTGGAGATTGCCGCACCGAGCCTGGTCGTCGGCGTGCCCGAGGGCAGCTATCCCGGCATAGCCGGTATTCCCGAAGGCTTCATCCCCGAGGCCGCGCTGCCGGATATGGCGCTGCCGGAAATGACAGCGGAAAGCTTCAAGGCCATGACCTCCGGCGGCTCCACTGGCCGGCCGAAACTGATCGTGTCGAAACTGCCCGCCGCCGTCGATCCCGATATACCCATGTTTGAGATTGCGCAGGGCGGCTGCATGCTGATCCCCGGCCCGCTCTATCACAACGGCCCCTTCCTCTGGGCGATGCAGGCGCTGTTCCGCGGATGCCCGGTGGTTGTGACAACGCGGTTTGATGCTGAGGAGACACTCCGGCTGATCGAGGCGCACAAGGTCGATGTCGTCTACACCGTGCCGACGATGATGCGACGTATCTGGGCGCTGCCGGAGGAAACGCGTGGCCGCTACGACCTTTCGAGCCTTCGCGCGCTCTGGCATCTCGCCGCCCCGTGCCCGGCCTGGCTGAAAGAATCTTTCATCGGCTGGCTCGGTGCGGAGGTCATCTGGGAACTCTATGGTGGTACAGAGGGGCAGGGCACCACAACCATTCAGGGTACGGAATGGCTTGCCCATCGCGGCTCCGTCGGCAGGCCCATCGAGACCTGCGAGATGAAGATCGTCGGCGAGGACGGCCAGACGCTGCCGCCGGGCGAGGTTGGTGAAGTCTTCATGCGTCCCCACACGGGACAGGGCAGCACCTATCGCTATATCGGCGCCGAAGCCAAGGCCATCGAAGGCGGCTGGGAAAGCCTCGGCGATATGGGCTGGATGGACGGGGACGGCTATCTGTATCTTACTGACCGCCTCTCCGACATGATCATCGTCGGCGGTGCCAACATCTATCCTGCCGAAGTCGAAGCCGCGATCGATGCCTATCCGGGCGTCCGTTCCTCCGCCGTCATCGGCCTGCCGGACGAAGATATGGGCGCGCGCCTGCATGCGGTCATCGACCGGCCGGACGGGCCGGTCAGCGATGCCGAGATGACCGCGCATCTCTCAGACCGTCTCGTGCGCTACAAGATCCCGAAAAGCTTCGAATATGTCGCCGAAGCGGTGCGCGATGATGCCGGCAAGGTCCGCCGCAAGGCCTTACGCGAGGCAAGGCTCGCCCCGGCCTCTTGACTTCCCCAAGGTCGCCATAGGTCCCGTCCTGCCAGATTGGGAGGATCAGAGACCATGAAAACTGCAGCCGTGAAAAAGCCCGGCGGGCTCGACAAGCTCGTCATTGAAACCCGCGACGACCCGAAGCCGAAGGCGGGCGAAGTGCTCGTGCGCGTGCGGGCAAGCTCGCTCAACTATCACGACTTCGTTGTCGTCCTTGGCGGCATTCCCACGCCGGATGGGCGTATCCCCATGTCCGACGGGGCGGGCGAGGTTGTCGCCGTCGGCGACGGCGTCACCAAGTGGAAAGTCGGCGACAAGGTCATCTCCCTCTTCTTCCCCAACTGGCAGTCCGGCCAGATCGAGGCCGCCGGCTTCCAGAGCGTGCCTGGAGACGGGGCGGACGGATTCGGGTGCGAGCTGTACGCCGGTCCCGAGACCGCCTTCACCCGGATGCCGGAGGGGTGGAGCTTCGAGGAAGCCGCCACGCTGCCCTGCGCGGCGCTGACTGCCTGGCGCGGCATGTTCGTCGAAACGAAAACCAAGCCCGGTGATTGGGTGCTGGTGCAGGGCACCGGCGGGGTGTCGATCTTCGCGCTACAGTTCGCCAAGATGGCGGGCGCCAGGGTGATCGCGACGTCCTCATCCGATGCGAAACTGGAAAAGCTCAGGGCGCTCGGGGCCGACCATGTGATCAACTACAAGGAAACCCCGGAATGGGGCAAAAAGGCGTTTGAGCTGACTGGCGGGCGCGGCGTCGATGAAGTGGTCGAGATCGGCGGCCCCGGCACGATGGCGCAGTCGATCAATGCCTGCCGGCCGGGCGGACATATCTCACTGATCGGTGTGCTGACGGGTATCTCCGGCGAGGTGCCGACGGCGGCACTCTTCTCCCGCAACATCACCCTGTCAGGCATCACGGTCGGCTCGCGCCGCCACCAGGAGGACATGATCGACGCCATCGAGGCATCCACCATGCGCCCTGTCATCGACAGCCGGTTCCCGCTGGACCAGATCGCCGCCGCCTTTGCCCATCAGGCCAGCCAGAAGCATTTCGGCAAGATCGTCCTGACGATCTGACGCCCCCGGAGAAGGAGCCCGCCTATTCGGCGGGCTTCGTCTCGCGCAGGTCTTCCATGATGCTGTCACCGTCGGCCGTATCCGGATCACCATTGGCCCGGTGGATGGCATAGACTACGCCGGACAGCAGGATGATCGCGATGAGGTTCGGGAGCGCCATCGACGCGTTGGCGATGTCACCGAAGCGCCAGACGAAGTCGACTTCCTGGAGGCTCCCGGCGAAGATGATGAGCACCCAGACATAGCGGAAGGGTTTGGTCGCCCATTCACCGACAAGGAAGGTCGTCGCCTGTTCGGCATAATATGACCAGCCGATGATGGTCGTGAAGGCGAAGAGCGCGAGGCACAAGGTCACCATCCATCCCCCGACCGGGCCCGGAACGGCATCGGTGAAGGCGCGGTTGGTCAGTGTTGCGGGGTTGGTTCCCTCGGCCATCCACAGATGGGTCGTTGTTTCGCCGGCCCAGTCCCTGAACTGCGCGGCCGTCGCCCAGCTGCCTTCCGCCGTGAGGATCACGAGGGCGGTCATTGTGCACAGAACCATCGTGTCGATGAACACGCCGATCATGGCAATCTCGCCCTGCTTCGCAGGGTTCTTCATCTGCGAGGCGGCGTGGGCAATCGGGGCGGAGCCCTGGCCGGCCTCGTTCGAGAAGAGGCCGCGCGCAACGCCGAAGCGGATGGCTGACAGAACCGCATAACCGGCAAGACCGCCCGCCGCCTGGTTGAAGCCGAAGGCGGAGGAGAAGATCATTCCGAAGGCGCCCGGAATATATTGCAGGTTCAGCAGCAGGATGATGATGCAGCCGAGAATGTAGAGCGCCGCCATCGTCGGCACCAGGCTGCCGGCCACCCGGCCGATCGACTTGATGCCGCCAATGATGACTGCGAAGACCAGACCGGCCAGGATGGCCCCGAGCACCCAGATCGGGATGCCGAAACCACCGGCCTCAGCCACTGACTGAATGTTGGCGGTCATTGAGTTCGCCTGGATCATCCCGCCGGTCGCCGTCGCCGAGAAGATCGTGCCGACGCAGAAGATCGCCGCCAGCCAGGTCCAGTTCTTTCCGAGCCCCTTCTTGATGTAATACATCGGGCCGCCATTGATGCGGCCGTTCTCGTCAATCTCGCGGTATTTGATGGCCAGCGAGCTTTCCGCAAAGGCGAGCGCCATGCCGAAGATGGCCGTTACCCACATCCAGAAGATCGCGCCGGGGCCGCCAAGCGTCAGGGCCGTGGCGACACCGACGATATTGCCTGTCCCCACCTGTCCCGAAAGTGCCGTCGAGAGGGCCTGAAAGGGCGTGATCGCGGCGGGATCGCCATTACCCTTGCGGCCTTTCCAGACTTCGACAATGGCCGGCACGAAGCGGCGCAGCGGGCGCCCGGCGAGGCGGAACATAAAGAACAGGCCGGTGCCAAGTAGGATCACGGCCATCGGCCCGAACATCAGGACTTCCTGCCCGTTCCACTCACCACCCCAGATGAAGTTGCTGATATTCTCAACAGCCGCAGCAAAGGGCTCGTAGATGTTACCGATCATGTGTTGAGGGCCTCCCCGGCGCCGAAAGTGTCAATTTGGGGGCACACTAGCCCGCTTCTCCCCCCTGTGAAGCCCAAGATTGCTGTCGGCCAACCCGGGTGGAGGAAGGTTCTTTCAGCTTGCCCGCTTTTGAGGCATAAGCCGCCCGATGACGACCGCCCCCGACGAGAAGGCGCTGAAAGGCCTGTTTATCAGGACCTATGGCTGCCAGATGAATGTCTATGATTCCGAGCGCATCCGCGATGTGCTGCGCCCGCTTGGCTATCGGCCTGTTGACGGCCCGGAATCGGCGGACCTCGTGGTGGTAAACACCTGCCATATCCGCGAAAAGGCGACCGAAAAGGTCTATTCCGAACTTGGCCAGCTGAAGCTCATGAAGCAGGCCTCTGGTGGGCGGATGACGATTGCGGTCGCCGGCTGTGTGGCGCAGGCCGAAGGCGAGGAACTCATACGGCGCCAACCGGCCGTTGACCTCGTTCTGGGGCCGCAAGCCTATCACAAGCTGCCCGAGATGATCGCCCGCGCCAGCCGCGCGATCGGCGACCGGCTCGAGACGGATTTTGACGCGGTGGAGAAGTTCGATGCCCTGCCGAAGACCCGCGAGGCCGATGGCCCGGCGGCTTTCGTCTCGATCCAGGAAGGCTGTGACAAGTTCTGCACCTTCTGCGTGGTGCCCTATACCCGCGGCGCGGAAATCTCCCGCCGGGTGGACGATATCGTCGCCGAGACCCGCAGTCTTGCGGCGCAGGGCGTGCGCGAGATCACGCTCCTTGGCCAGAATGTGAATGCTTTCCACGGCCCGGCTCCCTCGCTTGAGGGCGGGGAGGACTGGACGCTTGGCCAACTCTGCCGGCACCTCGCGAAGGTTGGCGGCATTGAGCGCATCCGCTACACGACCAGCCATCCGCGCGACATGGATGACGACCTGATCGCCGCCCATGGCGACACGCCCGCACTGATGCCGTTCCTGCATCTGCCGGTCCAGTCAGGCTCTGACCGTATCCTCAAGGCGATGAACCGCGGCCACACCGCCGACCACTACCGGGAAATCATCGCCCGCGTGCGCAAGGCGCGGCCTGACATCGCCATCGCGTCTGACTTCATCGTTGGTTTTCCAGGGGAAAGCGACGCGGATTTCGAGGCGACGATACAACTCGTCCGGGATATCGGCTACGCCATTGCCTATTCGTTCAAATATTCCTCTCGCCCCGGCACACCGGCCGCCGAGATGCATGGCCACCTGCCGGAAGCGGTCAAGGATGAGCGCCTGCAGGCCCTTCAGGCGCTGCTGCGGGAGCAGCAGACGGCGTTCAACGCGGCGCAGGTCGGCAAGACCCTTCCGGTTCTGGTGACAGGCAAAGGGCGAAATGAGGGCCAGATGCACGGCCGCTCGCCTTATCTGCAGGCCGTACATTTTGACGGCCCCGAGACCCTCAAGGGCCAGATTGCGGATGTTAAGATCGTCGGCGCGAGCCTGAATTCGCTGTCCGGGCAGCTTGCCCGCGTACGCGAGGCCGCCCAGTGACGAACAAGCGACGCACGGCTGCCGAACCGGAATCAAAGAGTGTGAGCCGCCTCTATGACGTGCGCGAGGCCGAGCGGCTGCGCGATCTCTGCGGGCCACATCACCGCCATCTGACTTTGCTCGAGACTCGTCTGAAAGCGTACGGTCTCAGCGCCGAGAGCCAGGGCGGCGGGATTCTGCTTGCGGGCGCTGAAGAAGGTGTTTCCATCGCCGAGGCCGCCCTTGCGGAGTTCGAGCGGCGCCTGCGCGCCGGATCGGAGCCCAGCGAAATGGAGCTCGATGGCGCGCTTCAGGCCGCTCAGTCACCGTCGCAGACATTCACCGGACTGCGCGGTCTCAAGAAGGCGGTCAGCGCGATGACGCGCGGCCAGGCGAAGTATCTCGACCTTCTCGTAAACCCCGACAATGCGCTGGTCTTCGGCGTTGGCCCGGCCGGCACCGGCAAGACCTATCTGGCGGTCGCGACAGGCGTTGCCGAACTCAATGCCGGCATCCGCCAGCGCCTGATCGTCACGCGGCCGGCCGTCGAGGCGGGCGAAAAGCTCGGCTTCTTGCCCGGCACGCTGGAGGAAAAGGTCGACCCTTACATGCTGCCCATCTGGGACAGCCTGCGCGAACTGATGGGCCAGGAACAGATGGAGCGCCGCATGGCGCGCGGCGAGATCGAGGTTGCCCCGATCGCCTTCATGCGCGGGCGCACGCTGAAGAATGCCTTCGTCATCGTCGATGAGGCACAGAATACGACCGCCGCGCAGATGAAGATGGTGCTGACACGGCTCGGCCGGGACAGTCGTATGGTGGTCACCGGCGACCCCGATCAGGTGGACCTGCCCGGCAATCAGGAATCCGGCCTCAAACAGGCGCTTCGCATCCTGAAGGATGTAGAGGGCATCAGTGTCCAGCGCCTGACGGCCGCCGATGTCGTCCGCCACGGCCTCGTCAGCCGCATCATCGATGCCTATGCCGCCTCGGGGGAGGGGTGAGGCCCCGCGATGATAAGTTTCGACCTTCTCGTCGAGGACGACAGTTGGACGGCGCTCGGGGATCTTGAGCCGCTTTGCCGCAAAGCCTTTGACGCCGCCGCTGCGATTGCGCCTGTGCCGCAAGGCAATGTCACCGTCCTGCTGTCGGATGATGCGGGGCTGCAGGCGCTCAATCGGGACTTTCGCGGCAAGGACAAGGCGACCGATGTCCTTTCCTTTCCTTGCCTGCCGATGGACCGGCCCTTTCTCGGCGATATTGCTGTCGCCTCCGGCGTTGCGCGCCGCGACGCCGACCAGCAGGGAAAATCGCTCGAAGATCATCTTGTCCACCTGCTGATCCATGGATACCTGCACCTGCTCGGATACGACCACGAGGCGGACGACGAGGCGGAAGAGATGGAAGGCCTGGAAATAAAGGCGCTTGCTTCCCTCGGCATAGCTAATCCATACCAGACTGACTGACCCGGACGATGAGTGATTCAGACCCAACCGACGCCGCGCCGGCCGGCCGATTGCGAACCTTCTTCGGATTCCGCAAGAAGACGGTCGAGACTCTGCCTGCAACCGAAGGAGAGGTCGCGCCGGCCGATGCGCCGCAGGTGATGCGCCTCAGAATCGCCGAGTTCGAGCAGCTGCGCGTTGATGATGTAATGGTACCGCGCGCCGAGATCATGGCGGTCGAAGCGGGCACCAGCCTGCAGGAACTTTTGAAGTACTTCGCCGAAGTCACCCATTCGCGCCTGCCGGTTTTCCGCGAGACGCTGGATGATCCGATCGGCTTCGTTCATATCAAGGATCTTGTCGCGGAACTTGCAAAGGACGAGCCGCAGGCCCGCCGCCCGCTCGAACGCCTGCGCCGCGAAGTCCTTTATGTTCCGCCATCGATGAAACTCACCGACCTGCTGGTGAAGATGCAGGCGACACGTATTCATCTGGCGTTGGTGGTGGACGAGTATGGCGGCACGGATGGCCTTCTCACCCTGGAAGACCTCGTTGAAGTTATTGTCGGTGACATTGAAGACGAACACGACGAGGAGGAGGCGATGTTCGTCCGCCGCAGCCCTCGCGTCTGGGAAGCGGACGCACGGACCGAGATAGAAGATTTCCGGGAGGAAACCGGCGTTGACCTTAGTCTCAGCGATCTGGATGCAGACATCGACACGCTGGGCGGCGTCGCCTTTGCGCTTGCCGGCAAGGTGCCCGTGCGCGGCGAAGTGCTGCGCCATCCTGCCGGAACCGAGATCGAGATCGTGGACGCCGACTCTCGCCGTGTCCGGCGGCTGCGCCTGCGGGTGCCGGAACCCCAGCCGCCTGCGGCCGCCGAGGAGTAGATTTCAATGACAGCTGAAGTGCGCAGCCATGGATTCACTGCGCTGGGTCCTCTGCATGAGGCGGTCGCCCGCTTGTCCGGCTGGCCGGCGCTGGCGGCGGCTTTTGCTTTCGGTGCGCTCTCGGCTGTTGCCTTTGCGCCCTTTCACTTTTCCGCCGTACTGGCGATCTCCTTTACCGGCCTGGTCTGGATGATCGATGGCGCACGGGCGCAGGCCAGATGGGGCAGGGCCGTGTTCCTGCGCGGCTGGGCCTTCGGCACCGGATTCTTCCTGATCAGCCTGCACTGGACGGCGATGCCCTTCCTGGTCGACCCGGCGCGGACAATCTGGTTCCTCTGGATGCCGCTGATCCTCCTGCCGGCAGGGATGGCCGTCATCTGGGGTGCCTTTACGGCGATGGCGGGGGCCTTCTGGTCCGCGTCGCCGTCACGCATCTTCATCTTCTCGCTTTTCTTTGCCCTGGCCGAGTTTGTGCGCGGAAATCTGTTCGGCGGCTTTCCGTGGAATCTGCCGGGCACCACCTGGCTTCCGGGCGCCGCCCTGTCACAGCTGGCGTCGCTGGGCGGTGTCTACTGGCTGACCCTGGTAACCGTGTTCATCATGGCTTCCCCCGCGGCGCTCGTGGATACGCGCGAGGCGCGCGGCATCCCGTTGCGCGTCATGCCGGCGCTGGCGTCTGTCGTCGCGCTTGCGCTTGGCTGGGCGTGGGGGGCCGAGCGCACGGCCGGCCCGTCGCCACTGACCGATCAGGCTGTGGTGGTGATGGATGCGGGCGTGCCGCAGGACCAGTGGGACACAATCGGGCCGGATCCGGTTCTCTATGAATACCTGCGCATGCTGACCTATCCCGACAGCCGCCCCGGCGACGTCGTCGTCTGGCCTGAAAGCGCTGTGCCGGCCTACCTGCTTCAGGACGCCAATGCGCTCGACGCCATCGCGGCCTATATCGGCCAGCGCAAGCTGATTACCGGCACGGCGCGTTATGAGCTGACGACCAACGATCGGCGTGCGTATTACAACAGCCTCTCAGTGGTCGACGAGACGGTAAACCAGACCGGCCCTCTGGCGCTTTATGACAAGCACCGCCTGGTGCCATTCGGTGAACTGGCGGCGGTCAACTTTATACCTTATGGCCAGCAGCTCAGCCGGTTCCTGCCGGACGCCGTGCAGCGCCTGGCTGCCGATGGCTTCCGGCCAGGTGCCGGCGCGACCGCGATCGATACTGGCGGCCTGCCGCCTTTCATCGCCCTGATCTGCTATGAGGGCCTGTTCCCGGAGATCACACGCAGCGTGAACCTGACCGACCGCGCACAGTGGATGGTGCTGGTCTCCAACGATGCCTGGTTCGGGGCCGGTATGGGCCCGGCCCAGCACTATGCTCAGAATCGCTACCGGTCGATCGAGACGGGCCTCCCGCTGGTGCGCGCCGCCAATCGCGGCACCTCGGGGATCGTTGACGGGTACGGGCGCGAAGTGATGCGCACCATCCCGGCCGAAACGGCCCCGGAAGGCTGGTCCACTTCCTATGGCCGGGCCCGCCTGCCAGCGCCTGCCGCCGTGACGCTGTATCAGGGCCGTATCGGTGCAGCGCTCTTCTGGCTGACCCTCTGCGTCTTCGCCCTACTGGCCTTCATGTCCTGGAGGCGGTAAGCCGTCCTTCCTGCAAGAATGGCAACGCGACCGGGATAGGTATGTCAGAAAGCAAACTGCCGAGCGGAATTGACCGTGTGGTCGGACAGAGAATCCGCTGGCGCCGCCGCGAGCTGAAGCTGACGCAGGAGAAGCTGGGCGAGCTGCTCGCGCTGACATTCCAGCAGGTTCAGAAATATGAGAAGGGCGTCAATCGCGTCTCGGCCGGCCGGCTGTTCGAGATTGCCGGCGTGCTCGGCGTACCGGTGTCCTATTTCTTCGAGGGGGCCGAAGCGTATCTCGATGAGGCGTCATCTATGCTCGCCGAGGGCGATGACGAGGAGGAACCGAGACTGCCGGCAATATCCAACGAAGGCCTGGAGCTGGTTGCGGCGTTCGAGCGGATCGAGGATGCCGGCCTCAGACGGTCGCTTCTGGCAACCGTTCGGGCCGCCGCGTCTGCCTTTGACAAGCTCGACGACGAGCCTGGCCGCGAATGACCGGAACCGGAAAGGACTCCCCGCGGGACCGCCCGCTGCGCAGCTATGGCCGCACGGGCGGCCGGCCGCTCTCGCCGCGCCAGAAAGCGCTGATCGCTGATCGGCTGACGTTTGCCCGCGTGCCGGAAGGGGAGGGGCCGATTGATCTTCAAGGCCTGTTTCCGGGCAAGACATCTATCTGGCTCGAGATCGGCTTCGGCGGCGCTGAGCACATGATTGCCCAGGCCGCGCACCATCCGGATGTGGGCATCATCGGGTGCGAGCCTTTCCTCGAGGGCGTTGCCAAGGCCCTGGCTGGAATGGAAGACAACGACCTGTCCAACATCCGTCTCTGGCCGGACGATGCGCGCCGCCTGATCGAGCGCCTGCCGGATGCCTCGCTCGACCGTGTCTTCATCCTGTTTCCGGATCCCTGGCCCAAACGCCGCCAGCACAAGCGCCGCCTCGTCCAGCCGGGCTTCCTCGCTCTGCTGAAGCCAAAGCTGAAGCCGGGCGCCCGGATCCGTTTTGCAACCGATGTGAAGTCGTATGCGGATGAAGCACTGTTGGCCTTTCTATCGGCCGGCTTCGACTGGCGCGCAGCCAGGGCAGACGACTGGCGATCGCCTCCGCCGGACCATGTGAAAACCCGTTATGAATCAAAGCGCCTTGGTGATTGCTCGCCGGTCTGGTTTGATCTGTGGGCGGGCTGACTTGCGGCTGCATCTTGACGAATTCCCCAGCCCGTGTGCAAAATACATCATCGAAACCGGTCGGTCTGAATATCAAGACCCCGTCAGACCGACGGCACTGACTTTCCCTCCTCCGAGTTTCGACAGGCATCGCCCGTCATAATCCCGTGTGGGCGCGGCCGAAGGAACGGTAAAGGAAAGCCAGCATGGCAACCGGAAAAGTTAAGTGGTTCAATGACCAGAAGGGTTTCGGCTTCATCAAGCCGGATGAGGGCGGCGCCGATGTGTTCGTCCATATCTCTGCGGTCGAGCGGTCTGGCCTCAAAACCCTCGCTGAGAACCAGTCGATCTCTTATGAGCTCTACAAGGACGAGCGCCGCGGCAAGACCTCGGCGGTGGACCTGAAGATCCTCTGAGATCCCAGCCATAAGCTGAACTGCAAGCGGCGGCTTCCTTCCGGTGGCCGCCGCAAATGTATTCGCCCCCCTCGACATGCCGATCAATTGAGATTATCTAGCGCCCAAGTCGAAACATATCGGCGGCGGGTCCGGAAACGGGTCCGCCGCTTTTCTTTAGCCCGGAGCCCCAACGCCCCCGATGATTGCGCTGACCGAACAGGAACGCCGCCTGCTTGCCCTTGTCCGGCCTGTGGCCGAGGGGCTCGGCATGGAAATCGTGCGCCTGCGGGTTCAGGGCGGGCGCCGGCCCCACCTGCAGATCATGGCGGAGCGGGCAGGGGGCGCCCCGACGGATGTAGAGGATTGCGCCCGCCTTTCGCGTGCCTTGTCACCCACCCTGGACACCGCCGATCCGATCTCGGAGGCCTATGTCCTTGAAGTCTCCACCCCCGGCATCGACCGCCCGCTGACGCGCCCGGGAGATTTCGCCCGCTGGATTGGCCATGCCGCAAAGATCGAGCTTGCCCGGCCGATGGATGGCCGGCGCCGCTTTACAGGCATCATTACGGGAGAGGACGAGGCCGGCGTGCATCTGGAGTTGGACGATGAGACCGAACTCGTCGCCACCGTGCATGAGATGAGCCGGGCCAGCCTTGTGCTGACAGATGAATTGATCGAGGCGACGCGCGCTGCAGGCACCCTGCCGCCGCAGCCTGACGAGAATGAAGATGACCTCGCCGGTTTCGAGATCGACGAGAGCGAAGACGAAGAAGACCAAGAGACAGGAGATGTCCAATGAGCGCCATCGGCGTTTCGGCAAACCGGCTTGAAATCCTGCAGATCGCCAAGGCGGTCGCGGAGGAGAAGTCGATCGACCAGCGCATCGTCATCGAAGCGATGCAGGAGGCGATTGAGAAAGCCGCCAAGGCCAAGTATGGCCAGGAGCACGACATCCGGGCACGGATCGATGCAGCCACCGGCGAACAGACGCTGTGGCGCGTGCAGACGGTCGTGGAGGACGAGCTGTTCGAAGACGAGGCCAAACAGCTGCGCCTGTCGGAAGCCAAGCGGATTGACGCCTCGCTGGAAGCGGGCAGTGAGCTGAAAGAGGAGCTGCCGCCCTTCGATTTCGGCCGCGTCGCGGCGCAGACCGCCAAGCAGGTGATCACGCAGAAAGTGCGCGATGCCGAGCGCGAGCGTCAGTATAATGAATACAAGGACCGTGTTGGCGAGATCGTCTCCGGCATCGTCAAACGCGTCGAGTATGGTCACGTCATTGTCGATCTTGGCCGCGCTGAGGGCATCATCCGCCGCAATGACGGCATCCCGCGCGAGAATTTCCAGCCGAATGACCGCGTCCGTGCCTATCTCTACAAGGTCAGCCGTGAAGTGAAGGGCCCGCAGATCTTCCTGTCGCGTGCGGCGCCGGACTTCATGAAGAAGCTGTTCGCTCAGGAAGTGCCGGAAGTCTATGAAGGCGTCATCCAGATCAAGGCCTGCGCCCGCGATCCGGGTTCGCGCGCCAAGATCGGTGTCATCTCGAACGACTCCTCCATCGACCCCGTCGGTGCCTGCGTTGGTATGCGCGGCGCGCGCGTGCAGGCGGTTGTCGGCGAGCTTTCGGGGGAGAAAATCGACATCATCCCGTGGAGCTATGATGCAGCGACCTTCATCGTGAACGCACTGCAACCGGCCGAAGTTTCCAAAGTGGTGCTGGATGAAGACGAGCGCCGCGTCGAGGTTGTGGTCGCTGACGATCAGTTCCCGCTGGCCATCGGCCGGCGCGGTCAGAACGTCCGCCTCGCTTCGCAGCTCACCGGCTGGCAGATCGACCTGATCACCGAGTCGGCCGACTCCGAACGCTTCCAGAAGGAATTCCAGGAGCGGACCGAGCTGTTCATGAAAGCTCTGGATGCGGATGAAACGCTCGCCCAACTGCTCGCTTCCGAAGGCTTCGAGACGGTCGAGGAGATCGCCTTCGTTGCGCCGGAAGACTTCATCACCATCGAAGGCTTCGACAAGGACGTCGCCGAAGAGCTGCAGGAGCGCGCGCGTGAATATCTCGACCGCGTCGCGGCTGAAAACGATGCCAAGCGCCGCGAGCTCGGCGTCGAGGACGCTGTCATGGAACTGGAGGGCATGACCCCGTCCTTCGCCGTCAAGCTCGGCGAAGAGGGCGTCAAGACGGTCGAAGACGTTGCCGGCCTCGTGCCCGACGACATTACCGGCTACCGCGAAGCTGGTCCGGACGGCAAGCCGGTCTGGGTTGAAGGCATCCTCAAGAAGGGCGAGATGCGCAAGGATGACGCCCAGATGTTCGTCATGAAGGCCCGCGTGGCGGCCGGCTGGATCGAGCCGGAGGCGCTTGACGCCCTGGTGGCCCAGCAGACCGAGGCCGAAGGCGACGCGCCTGAGCTGACTGAAGAGGAGCGCGCGCTGCTGGCCCTTGGTGAGCTTGGCGGCAGCACCGATGAACCGGATGAGGAGTCGCTTGCCGAGGAACTCGGCATTGACCTGTCCGAACTTGACGCGGAGGGCGGTGATGACGATCCCGCATCCCGAGAGTGATCCGCGCCTGACGCCAGACATCGAAGGAACGGAGCCAGGCGAGGAGGATGCTTCCTCGCCTGAGCGCCAGTGCGCGGTGACCCGCGAGCGGCTGCCCAAGGCGGCCATGTTGCGCTTTGTCCTGTCGCCGGACGGTGTCGTCACGCCGGACCTCGCCGAGCGGCTGCCCGGCCGGGGTGTATGGGTGAAATCGGACCCCAGCGTCATTGATCTCGCCGTCAGGAAGGGGGCGTTTGCGCGCGGCTTCAAGGGGCAGGTGGTTGTGCCGGGCGACTTATCCGCCCTGATTGAGCGCCTGCTGACCAAGCGCTGCCTCGAGCTTCTTGGCCTTGCCCGCAAGGCCGGGCAGGCCGTGTGCGGCTTCGACCAGGTGCGCGACGCCCTGAAGGACGCCGCCCCCGCTTTCCTGCTGGAAGCGGCCGATGGTGCGGAAGATGGGCGGATGAAGGTATATTTTCTCGCGAAAGCCCTATATAGCGACGTGAAAGTCGCCGGGGCTCTCAGCGCGGCGGAACTGGGCATGGCCTTTGGGCGTGAGCACGTGATACACGGGCTCGTCCGCCGGGGAGCTATTGCAGGAAATCTGGAGGCAGCCTACCGGCGTCTCACGGGTTTCCGACCGGCTCCGGAGTTGGCCTGGTTCAAGGATACGGACCGGTAGCGGAAACTGCCGGAACGCACAGGCGTTCCGGCGCAACATGTGATATGTAGGACGAATGAGCGATACGAAAGATCAAGGCAGCAATTCCGGTGGCCGCAAGCCGCTGACCGTCGTTCGGAAAACCTCCGGAACGGTCAAGCAGAGCTTTAGCCATGGGCGCTCCAAACAGGTGGTCGTCGAGACCAAGAAGCGCCGTTCTGTTGCCGCCGGCGGCGGGCAGTCCGGCGCCCAGGGTGCTGCCGAAGCGGCGCCTTCGCCGTCGGAATCGATGGAGGCCAAGCTCGCGGCTCTTGCGGCGAAGCTCGGTATCACCGTTGAGGAGCTGAAGGCGCGTCAGAAAGTGCTCGAGCAGCGCAAGGCCGAAGAGGCGGCGCGCGCCAAGGACCAGGAGCGCGAGAAAGCTGCGCAGGATCGTCTGCGGACGGAGCAGGAGCGCAAGATCCAGGAAGCGCGCGAGCGCGAGGAAGCCGAAGCGCGCCGCCGCGCTGAGGAAGAGGCCGCCAAGGCGGCGGAAGCCGCCGCCAAGGAGCGCGTCGACCGTTCGGCCAAGGCGAGCCGCGCTGCACCTGCGGCGCCGGCCGCGCCGGCCCCCGGAGAAGAGGAAGACGCCAGCCGCGTCAAGCGCGGCGGCGGCAAGCCGGTCCGCGACGACCGCGGCGACCGGGCGCGTGAAGCCGCCAGCAAGCCCTCGCGCGAT
>CAYQRX010000006.1:0-37724 GCA_964419865.1 uncultured Hyphomonas sp.
GGTGATTTTGGTTGCGGGGGCAGGATTTGAACCTGCGGCCTTCAGGTTATGAGCCAAAATTCCAGTGATTACAATGACTTAATGAAACCAACGCGTTAGCCAATAAGCCTTTGATTCCACAAATTTTCGATCCTGACATTTGCTGAGATTGGCCTCCATTCACCGTGACGGACCGGCGAAAAATGACGTACGCGCGTTGACATGGCGTTGACATGAACACCCGCAGTCGGTTGGACAGATGATCGCATCTGGAACCATTCGGCTTTTTCTCCTGCCGCCGGTGGAACCATCTTCTTGCGGCGCTGCGGCTACATCGCAATAAATGACTGGAAGAGTTTCATGACCGTATCGGCGATCCTACTCGAAGTCTAAATTTCCAAGCTCGTCGTCGCTCCATGTAGGATCGAGATAGGCCCCGCAGCCTGGGCAGATCACATTTGTTTCTGCTTCCGCGCGGGTGGCGTGGTAGGTCAGAGCAAAGCCGTTCTTGAACAGGGGCTTGCTGCATCCATAACAATGGGTTCGGGTCGTTTTCATTGCACAAGTAGAACAAGAGAACTCCCAATAGTCGTTGCCGCGCTTCGTCCGTTTCCATTTTACCATTGCTGGCAAGTGTACTGCTCCGCACCTTACGCAGCAGCTATTTGCAGCATCTCTCGTAGGTTCCTCCAGCGTGGCTTGTAGCGCTAGTGCTATAAGGCGCAGCAGGGTCTGCCCGCTTCCTGGCGCGCCGTCGGGGGAAAGCAGGATCGCGCCGCGGCCATGGTTAGCCCCTTCACGATGGCCGTGATCGCAATGCGCGCCCCACCCAAGCGGCGAGGTGGAGGGATTGTGCGCGAACGCCCTGGGGTGAAGAACGAAAACCCGCGCATCACCACCATCGTAACCTTTGCGATCCACGAGGTCGCGGATGGTGGCCTCCAGCGCGCCCGGCTCCCAACGAGCGCGGAACTTAGCGTCAAGCACGAGGACACTCTTATCCCCCGGTAGCCGATTGCTTGGCGGCAGCCCAACATGTTGAGGCTGAAAGGTAAGGCGGAAGTCTGGGCGCCGACCGTTTCTTAGCTCAGGCTGGATTTCAAGCACGGCATCCAGCGGCACATCCGTGCGTTTCAGGCTCAACTGGACTGAGCGAGCTTGCCCCCTCACGGCTTCGATAATGCGGCTCTGCCAGCCAGCCTCAGGTGCAAAATGCAGATCCTCGATCAGCACCGAAATGATCCGCACAAGGCACCAGTGTTCATATAGGCCACTAGCATGAAGCAAGCCAATGCGCTCGATCGATTCTAATGCGTCTTCCCCAAGTCCGCCGCGCTCAGCATGCGCTTGAACAGCGCGGAAAGCGGCTTTGCAGGCGGCGTAGCGCGGATTGCCGACGTAGCGCATCCCCTTTGGCAATGAGGCTTGCGTGCCGATTCCTGCCCGCGCCATTTGCCCGTCAAGCGCGTGAAGAATACGCGCCGCATCACTTAATCCAGAGTCGAGGGCCCGCGCCGCTGAGGACGCCACGCGCCGTATTTCCGCGCGCTGGCGAGCGACTTGCCCCTCTTGAAGCCGCTCATCCCGTTCAGCGCGGGTAAGTGAACGCTCCCAGTCGTCGCGCTCGAGCTGAGCACGACGAGCGCGCTTGTTTTGAATCGCATTCGTCAGGGGGGTAATAGAGGAAATTGATTGGGCGGTAAGCAGGCGAAATATCTTACCATTGCCGCTGATTTCCTTCTTTGCTGTGAGAATTCCACCTAGTCGATAATCCCGGCAAATATGACGAGCATCATCAATTAGATCAGCCAGATCGACAGGTAGCCGAACCACGTTGTATTTAATTTCGTTCTTTTGATCATAGTCCTTTATTTCTGCGGAAACTTCCCCCCTTCGTTTAAAGAAATAGTCCTGTCCACTTTTTCCGTACGCGCCATTGATCGTCAGGTCTACATTCTGTCCGACTTGTTCAACATTCCGGTACGCCGCAATGCGGCCCATACGCTCCTCGACCCCACGAAGCTCAGCATCGAACAGATCCGGGTCGACTGGCACCCTTTCGCTGGTTTCAAGCTCCATCGCGCGAGCCTCCTCGCGCACCGCTAGCTCATCTAGCCGCGTGCTCGCGCCATTAGCGGCGGCCGCTCCCGCCCGTGCAAGTCGGGCGCAGCTCTGCACCATGTGGCGCAAAAAGCGGTTGTCAGGAATGTCGAAGCTCGCTTTTGCCGCGCGTCCCGGCAGGCGCGTAGCGGCCGGATCGCGCAGATGAGCGCGGAAGGTTTGCATATTCGGCCGCAGCCGCGCCGGAGAGGTAACAACGACTGTTTCGTGCATCTCGGCGGCAGCCTTGCGCATCGTCACTCGGACCGCTTTTGCGAAGGCCTGAAGGGCGCGCGCAAGTTCTGCTCCATAGGCGTAGGAGGGCAAGCCTGCAGCGCTCGTAGCGAGCGAGGCGTCGTCCATCGCGAGCCAGATCAGTTCGGCCTTGAAGTCCTGAAGATAGCGCTCGAGGTCTGCGCGCCCGAGCCCCGTGTCCACCGCCTCAATCCGCAGACGGGTCCGACCGATTTCGATCACGTACTGGCCCATGGTTCGCTGGAGTTGACTCAGATGCCGACCCGGACGGCCGCGCTTACCGTCCTCCCAGCGGTCGCTCTGTAACCACCAGACGCTGCCCGCCTTGTCGCGCACTGCCAACATCTCCTGCCGCGCGCCTGAAGCTGCAACAAAGTTGGGCGTCTCGTCCGCTAGCTTCCCCGACAAGCGCAGGCCAAGCCAAGGGTGGAAGCCCGCAAAGATAGGCAGCTCAATTAAAAGTGTGCCGTCGGGCTCGTTCTCGATGTCTACGTTCGCGTCAGCAACATCCAGGCGCAGCGCCTCACCTGGCCCGGCCCAGTCAATTTGCAGCAGACGCGCTTCGACGTCGCTCGTCATCACCGCGCCCAGTAATTGGCGATGCCGTTGTTTGCGTCGATTCCCGCAATTACGCGGCCAAGCGCATCGACACAGCGCTCGGGAACAGAAGCCGGATCCAAGTCAACCAATCGTGCCTCCAAAGCCTCCAGCAGCGCGTTAAGACGCTCGCCCCGGCTCCCGCTCGCATCCAGTGCGATCTTCGGTAGCACCTTGTGCAAGATCACGTTGTTCAGCGCCTCGTCACCGCCGATCCCAAAGCTCTCAGCCTCGCGGATATAGTTGATCGACTGGCGTATCGCCCGCAGGCCAAACTCGATGCCGATCGGATCAAGATGGTCCCGTGCCAACGTTAGCAGGAAACTAACATCAGGATTCTTTCTGTCGAACGAGGGGTACTCCATCCGGGTTCCGAGGCCCTCGACCGGCATGCAAACAGGCAGATCGAGATCGATCTCGAAGGACTTGACCTCTGCCTCAATCCCGTCCCAGTCAGCGAGCACAGGGTTGCGGAAGCGCATGACATGCGCGCGGTCAAGGATTTTCGGCGAAAGATAGTGCGTTGTTTCATCGACGTTGATAGCGCCGACGATCCGCACGTTAGCAGGCAGGCGCAAGCTAGTCGGCGTCCGGGCTTGGGCGGACAGAGATCGGCGCAGGCGGTCATGCTGGTTCAGGATAGACTCGCTGTCTCCCAGACCTCCCAGGCGACGTAAGAGTATGCCGGCTTCATCGTGACACAGCAGATCCTCCAGCGTAGTGTCTTCACCAAGTCCCAGCCGGGAGCGGACCTCCGCCTCAACCGTCAAGAACGCCCGGTTCTCCGATACGGCGTGACGCTCGTCGTCTGACGTGAATAACTGGATCTCGGGCAGAACGGCACGATCCTCGAGCAGGCTGAGGAAGTCGGCAAAGTAATACTCAACCCGAGCAAGGTTCATTTCATCCAAACAGATCACGTGCAGCCTGTTCGGCTCCTCCTGCGCGGCCTGCAGCGCGAGCAGGAAAGGCGTAGGATGATAGCTGCGCGAGATGGGGTTGTAGTAGCCCAACAGGTCCTCTGGCCCCGTCCAGTTTGGTTTGACTGGAATTACCTTGCAACTCCCGCCGAGCGCCTCGGCAACGTGGCGCGCGAGGCTGGTCTTGCCCGAACCGGAGTCGCCCGCGAGCATGATCAAATCGTGCGTGCACAGAAGAGCCAAGAAGTTGGCCAATTGCGCCCGGGTGTAGAGCATGCCGCGATGCCAAAGCCGGGCCTGAACAAAGCTCACGAGGTTTTCGCGTTTTCCATCAAGAACTTCTGTGAAGTCGTGGCCTTCTTGCTCGATGGCGGGTCGGGTGTCGGGCAGAAGCCTTGCGAGGTCGTCCTCATCGATCAGGTCGAGCGCCACGAGGCGCCGGCCCTTCTCTTGAAGCAAATCGGACAGCATCCGGCACCGCTTCTCCATCTCCTCAATCTCCTGTTCATTTCGGATCCTGTCGAGAAGGAGTTTCTGGGCGCTCCGTTCGCGAATCTCAGCCATCTTCTGCTCGTGGAGACCTTCGATCTCCAAATTCTCTTTTCGCCTGCGGGCAGTCTCGTCACGCAGCTCCTCGGCTATCGCCCGCTCTCGCTCTATTTCGTCGGCCAGCGCCTTGACGTCTTTGCGGCTATCAGCCTGAACAGCGCGCAACTCAATCAGTTCGGCTTCGACGCGTTCGGCGACCGCCTTCGAAGCCGCGTCGGCAATGAAAGCGACCGACCCTGCGGTTCTGACCTCAGCGTTCCAAAATTCTGGGATTTCACCAAGAACGCGCAGACTACCCTTACGCACTGTGCATGCAAAAGGGTTCATCTGTTTCTGCCGCTCTTTGAGCGGGGACAGTTCAAGCTCTGCAAAAGCAAGAGGTGGAGCGTCGATCGCCGACTTGAGATCAATTTGACGTTCTGCTTCCCCAACGCCGACGAACGCATTCGTCCATGTCCTATTGTCGCCTGGATAGACGATGGCGTGACCTCGAACGGGGTGCTCAAGCTCCTCTAAGAACACGACCCAGCGATCATTTTTCCCGAACTTAGGTGTGAGGCGCCCAATCACCCTCAGCGGTTCTCCGCCTTCATAACCCCAAGTTGTTCGCAGTTCTTGCAGCAGGTCTTCATCTGATCGGTCAAGCGGTGATGCAGTCATACTATTGTTTAGGCTCACAGAATTTGTCGTCATCTTGGACTTGTGGAGCACCGATGCTGGCCCCCATGCAAACACTAATGCGCTAATCTGATCAATTCGCCAAGCATGACTCTGCGCATCTCTGCAGTAGTGCACCATGCCAGTTGCAGACCGGCACAAAAATGGCTCGCGCTTTGCAGAGAGGGTCTAGTCTGCCGTCTGCTGCGAGAATGCCACTGCCCTACAGGAAACCCTGCCTTTCCCGATCACACTCGCTGCTCCTCACGGCAGCACGCCAATTCGGTCATTTTGCCATCCAGCCACAATCTCGCGCAGCGCGACGGGCTCGATCACCTCGACCCCATCCCCCCACTTGTAGAGGTGCCAGGCCATCTCGACGAGGCCGCTGGCCTCGAATGTGACGATCAGCCCACCATCCTCCTGCTCGATCATCTTCTGATTGGGGTGGAACTCGAATTCACGCGCAGTCGCGGTGGCGGCTGGGCTGAACCGCCAGACGACGCGGGAGATCTCTGCGTCAGAATGGAACGAACCGAAGGACTGCGCCGCATAGGCGTCAAGGTCGAAGTCCTTGTCCTTCTTGAACCAGATCATGTTCATTTCGACCTTTGCAATGCGGTCCAGGCGGAACCGCCGGAAACCGTCACCCTTGGCGGGATCGCGCGCGATCAGGTAGTGACGTGTCCCAAGGAGCAGCCCATAGGGCTCAACAACGCGCTTTTTCGGATCTGCATCCTGCGCGCCCCGATACGACATGATCAGCTGAAACTGCCCCTTCAGCGCGGCGGTGAGAATGCTCATGTGGTCCGGGCATGTCTTGACCCGAGGGCCAGGGCGACAGGCATAGCCCTTTACCTCCAGCATCGCCTCTGCATTCGCCTCGGTCCGCCGGGCCTCAGTTGTGGGCAACTTCGCCACCAGCCTGTCGCGCACAGCCTCCAGGGAAGCCGTCTCTGCATGTGCCCCCTCCCGCTGCGCGCGACGGATCGCCATTTCAATGGCCGTCAGTTCATGGTCATAGACGCCCTGCATACCGAGCTTGTTGGTTTCGCGCAGCGTCCACCAGCGGCGACGCTCGCTGTCGGTTTTGTGGGACAGGCTCGGGTAAACTTCCTTCAGGGCAAAGAGCATGCGCTGGGCCGTGCGTTCGTTCACGCTGAACTCTGTTGAAATGTCTTTGACTGTGACCCCCTGATGACGCGACGCGGCGATGTGCGCGAGCTTCAGCAAGTCCTGCGCCTTCTGGAATGACATTGCGTTCCCCCTTTATCCCCGACAGCTTATGACGGAATCGCTAACATATATTCTACCTGAGGGCGATTCGCCTTAAGGTTGTTCATTGATTGGAGAATTTGACGGGTGCCCCTATGACGCCCCGGTCAAAGCATGCCTTCATCAATCTCATGCCCAGCCGAGTCCCCCCTCGCATCACCGCGTCGCGCGGCTTGCCCCATGCTGCAGGTGGCAAGCCCGCATGCCCTCAGAACGAGAATTGGAGTCAGAATGGCACTTCCACCCAGAGCATTTTTCAACCTGCATGAAACCGCGTCACGTTGGGGGTGCATGATCGCCGACATTGCAGGCTGGGCCACCGAGGGCAAACTGGACATCGTGACCGGCATTCCCCTGGCGATTTGCGGGACCGACAAGGTGTCGGGCAAGATCACCGTATCGCCCATGGACATGCTGCCCCTTTTCCGTCGCGGCGGGACCGGGCCAACCGTCATGAAGCTGCTGCGGATCAAGCCCGAGCGAGGGGACGATTGGGTATATGTGACCGAGCCTGCCGACGGCGTCGAGGTGTCGATCGCGGATCTGATGGTCACGGGCCAGGATGTGCAGCGCTTCGAGGATGACTACGATCTGCTGCGCCGTATCGGCGGCGGGACAGGGTCACTGTCGCCTTATGATTGGGAAGGCATGTATGTGACCATGATCCAGCGCATCCACGAACACGGCCTGCCCGCCACACAGGCAGAACTAATTGGCGAGTTGCAGGAGTGGTTCGCCAATGTGGCCGAGAACAGCGAGGTTCCGGACGAAAGCACGATCCGCCGCAGGTTACGCCCCTTCTGGCGCGCGCTGCGCGGGAACAGCTGAACGACTGGGGCGCTTCAGGCGCGCTTGGCATCCGCATCATGAACGATCTTCGGGCGTGGCCGGAACATTCCGGCCACAGCATCCACCCCGGCGCGCAGGGGCGAGTCCATCAGATGCGCATAGCGCAGCGTCGTCTGCATCTGGCTATGGCCCAGAAGCTTGCCGATCATCTCAAGCGAAGCCCCACCACTGACCAGCAGCGATGCGAAGGTGTGGCGCAGATCGTGAATGCGCACATCTGGCAGGTTCGCCTCGCGTTGCACCATCATCCAGAACCGGCGGATTTCCTTGACGGGCTGGCCCGGTACATCGCCGGGGAAAAGCCACGGATTGCCTCTGGGCACCACAAGCGCGCGCTGGCGCACGATTGCGGCGACATCGGCTGAGATAGGGACCCGGTGGACCTTACGCTGCTTGGTGGTGGCCGCTGGTTTCGACCAGACGCCCAGTTCCAGATTGAACTGCTCGAACTGCGCCTGACGTACCTCGCCCACGCGCGCACCCGTCAACATGCAGATCCGGATGATGC
This sequence comes from uncultured Hyphomonas sp., assembly GCA_964419865.1. Taxonomy (GTDB): domain Bacteria; phylum Pseudomonadota; class Alphaproteobacteria; order Caulobacterales; family Hyphomonadaceae; genus Hyphomonas. The sequence continues at coordinate 7,690 of CAYQRX010000006.1, forward strand.
CTGCAGCGCGCTGATCCATGGCCGAGTCCAGCACTTCGGCCAGCTTCGCGATTTCTTCATGGGACAGGAAGCGCTCGCGTGCGGTCTCGACCCGCTTCTTGAAGCCTGCCGCCGGATTGTCCGTGCGCCAGCCCCACGTGATGGCAAGACTGAACATCTTGCGCAGAACCTCGCCCACGCGGTTGGCGCGGACAGGCGTGGGCTTCTTGCCTTGCAGCTTGCGTGCGCGGTTGTTGGGCTTTTGCTTTGATGGGCGCGCCCTGCCCTCGGCAATGTAGTTGAGCAGTTTGGCAACGTCATGCGGGGTGATGTCCGCCACCAGTTTATTGGCCCAAAGCGGCGCAACCAGCTTGGTCAGAACTGAGCGCTGATCAGAGGCATTCAGAGGCGCCAGATGCGGCACATGCTCGACCAGATAGCGATCGATCATGTCTTTGAACCGTGGGGCTTCGCGCAAATCGCCACGCTCGCCCAATGGATCGCAGCCCTCATCGATGACGCGGCGCAACTCGCGGGCGCGCTCCCTGACCGCCGTCACGCTCCATTCGGGCCAGCGGCCAATCGCCATGCGGCGCTGGCGCCCTGCGAACCTGTAGTCCAGCACGAAGGATCGCGCGCCAGATCGCAAGACGCGGATCGACAGCCCCCGGATCTCGGTGTCAAAGACTTGGTAATCTCGATCCTCTTCCGGGATCAGCTCGCGCACCGTTTTGTCGTTCAATCGCAATCGCTTGACCATGCTCACTACTCCTGCTGCGCCTGACACAGGCGTAGATGCGCAGGCTTATCAAGCGAAGCATCGGGCCCCCTCCGGCACATAGGCGGTGACCGGCGGTGATGCGCCACAGGGCTGCCGGTCGTTGAATTCATGGGGAAAATCGAAGCGCGACTGGATCAAAGTCTGGCCGCAAGCAACAGAATCAGGGCGCGGAAAAGCCGCCTGTGCGCCGCCCGGTCCATTCCATTCGTTCGGTGGGCCGCGAAACCAGCCCGAATTTTGTGAATTCCGTTTGAAATCAATGACCGGCAAGGCTCCGGACCCCTTGCCGGTTGGTCCAATGCGTGTGGATGCCTGCCAAACCCCGCGAAACACAGGCAAACCCCTGTAAATCGGCCATGCAACAGGGACCGAGGCCCCGCGTGACTTCGTCTGTCGCCGTGATTCGACATTGCATCTGACAGGCGTCACGGTGCGCACTCCCCGGAAAACCCAAGGATATCAATGACCGGCAAGCCTCCGGCGCATCACCGCCGGTCACTGCCTTCCCGCCACCCTGTCTGCTCTGCGCTTCTAAAGCCCTGAACCCCGTCCATGCCGGGCGACGACCAGGAGAGACCAGATGACAGAAACAGCGACGTTCCCCAGACCCAGCAAGCCGCGTCTTCTGAGCGGCTGGATCAGCCGCCTCGATCTTGCCCTTGAGCTCGACCTGACGGTCGAAACCCTGCATCGCTGGGAGAAGCTGAGGTTCGGACCACCCTGCGTGCGCGCTGGCCGAAAAATCTATTACCGCCGCGATGCCGTGCAGGACTGGCTGATGCAGCAAGAAGCGCCGGCTGCACCCAAGCGCGCGGGGGCACGGCGATGAGCCTCCCCCTGCCCTTTCGCAAGCGCGGCCAACGCGATCAGGTGCGCCAGGACTGGATCGACGAGCGGCGGCGCGAGGCGCGCATCGTCGTGGCCGACGTCGTCAACCATTCCGACCACCTGCTGCGGCTGGCCTGCAATGTGCTGGTCCAGCATGGCGAGACGCCCTCTGAGCGCGAAGACGCGCGGATACTGCTGGTCGTCCTAGATGCCAAATCACCCGGGCGCGTAGACCGCCACCTGCCTGATCCGGAGCGGCTGCGATGAAGCGGCGCGGAACACCTGAGGCGGATCTGCAGCGAAGCGTGGTCACCGCGCTGAAGTTCGCGCTGCCAAAAACCGCCATTATCCATCACTGCGCCAATGAGGTGACCGAGCCGGGCCCGCGCGGTGCCAAGCGCCAAGCGATCCTTGTGGGCATGGGCGTCCATCAGGGCTTTGCCGATCTGATCGTGCTCTGCGAGGGGCGCGTGCTGTTTCTGGAGCTTAAGTCGCTCAAAGGGCGGCTGAGCCCAGAACAGGAGGCGTTTCGCGACACAGCCCTCGCGCAAGGCTTTGGTTGGGCGCTGGTCCGCTCGGTCGACGACGCGCTGGGCGCGCTGGCCGACAACGGCTTCACCAGCCGCGCGCAGTTACCAGTTCGGAGGGCCGCGTCATGAGCCACAAAGCCACCGTCTGGGCCATCCAGCAGCGCGGGCTGAAACCCGCCACAAAGATCGTGCTGTGGTTCCTTTGCGACCGGCACAACCCAGATTTCGGCTGCTTCCCGACACAGGAACGGCTGGCGGACGACGCGGAGATGTCGATCTCGGCTCTGAACGCGCATCTGGCCAAACTCGAGGAACTGCGGCTGATCCACCGCGTCCGCGTGCATGATCAGCGCACCCACAAGCGGCAGGCGACCCGCTACATCCTGGGGTTCGAGGATGGATTTCCACAAGAGCCATCTCCGGAAACCGGAGACGGCTTCGAAGGAACGGAGGAAGAACAGGACGCCGACCCAACTCCGGAATCCGGACATGGGGCCATCTCCGGATTTTCGGCAAACCCATCTCCGGATTTTGCCCAAAGCCATCTCCGGAATCCGGAGACCAACCTTGTAAGAGAACCCCTAAGTAAACCTGTAAAGGAGGAGGAGGACGCAGCTGCGCGCGAGGCCGACTTTGATCGGTTCTTCGCAGAACTGCTGGCGGCGCTGGGCTTTGCCGCCAATGCCACCCTGCCCGCCTGGTGGCAGGGTTGGTCAGCCAGAACGCATGTTCGCCGCTGGATCGATGGTCTCGGGCTGTCGCAGCAACGGATCATCGATGTCGCCCTTGAGACCCGCGCCGATCATCCTAACCCGCCAGATGGGCCGAAAGCCCTCGACCGGTTCATGGAACGTGCCGCCCAGCGCGATGCGCAGGCGGCGATTGCGAAAGCCAAGGGCACAAAGGCCAAGCGGCGGCGCAAGGCGGACACAGCGCCTCCGCCCAGCGAAGATGAGTTGGCCACGTTCTACGCGGCCAAGGTCAACTCCAACGAATACCTGCCCAAGGGCATGATCAGCCCCTCGATGTGCGGCTTGATGCTGGCACGCGGGCTGGTCACCCGCGAGCGCCTGAACCAGCGTGTGGTGGCGTGAATGGCATGGTGCTTCGTCCCCGGTACGGATTGTCCCTCTGCGCAGGCGGCGGAGGCCTTGATCTGGGCGTCATGCTCGCCGAACCCGGATATCACACCCGCTGCTTCGTCGAATGGGAGGGCTGGCCGCGATCCGTCCTCATCGCAGCCCAGCGCGCCGGGTATTTTGCCCCAGCCCCAATCTGGACCGACCTGCGATCCTTCGATGCCCGCCCTTTCCGCGGGACCTTCGACACGGTTCTGGCCGGATATCCCTGCCAGCCCTTCAGTGCTGCCGGAAAGCGCAACGGCGCCAATGATCCGCGGCACCTCTGGCCCGATGTCGCCCGCGTCATCAGCGAGTGCAACCCAGAGTGGGTCTTCCTCGAAAACGTCCCCGGTCACGTCACCCTCGGCCTCGAAACTGTCCTGCGAGAGCTTTGGGGACTGGGCTACACGCCTGCGGCGGGTCTGTTCAGCGCGGCAGAAGTCGGCGCGCCGCACCAGCGGATGCGCATCTTCATCCTGGCCCACACCGATGAGCCTGCACCCCGGCACCAACCGCTACAACCCGGCAGGCAACAGCGACTTCACCCGGAAAGCGGAAGCGCTGGCGCTGGGCATCACCAACTGGTCGACGCCGAAAGCGACGGATGGCGAGAAAGGTGGGCCCGGCCAGAGCTATGGATCGGGCGGGACGCCGCCCTTGCCTGCGCAGGCCGCGCAATGGCCAACACCGGCCGCACAGAACTGGAAGGGATCCAGCGAAGCCAGCATCACCCGGGCAGACGGCAAATCCCGGATGGATATCCTGCACTACCGGGCGGAACAGGGCTTCACCCTCCCGGCCCCGGCGATCACGCCGGATGGGCCGCAGTCCTTACCGCACGCCCCGATCTCGCGCCCGCTTTGGGCTTCGATGATTGCCTCGCATGGGCGCGTCGTCTCGCGGCGGATCCTGAAAGGCCGGTCGCGGCGGCGGCTGAACCCACTCTTCGTCGGATGGCTGATGGGCTGGCCCATCGGGCACGCGCTCTGCGCCTGCTCGGCAACGGAGTTCACCCTCTGGCAGCAGCACATGCGTGGCGCGCTCTCGCAGCTGCCCATGGCCTCGGGCCCATGGATCTGGCGACCGACCGATGCGGCCCAGCGCCCGGCGCAGATGGACTTCCTTGAAGGATTGCAGCCATGAGCATGCAGAGACGGATTAGCCGTTCGGGCGGCAGCAAGGTCAAACATGCGCTGGGCGTTCAGGCGGCGCTGGAATGGGCATTCCGGATCGAGAAGGCACAGCTGGAATTACCCCTCCCAGAGAACGTGACCGAGGAAGGATTCGGCTTTGGCCTCGAATACGTCTTGCTGCAGCGCGCAGCGCTGGGCTGCAAGGTCGACGGCGGGCAGCACAAGATCGGCGGCTTCACCCACGAGGATGCAGAAGTGATCGCGGCCACAGTCGCTGGGATGCCCGACAGCCTTGGCGGCAAGCGCATGGCCATCCGCGTTGCAGAACTCGCTCGCGCTGGGCTGACGCCGGACTGGATGCCGGGGGCCGTGCCACGATGTGTGCCAGTCGACATCAAGCGCAACCGTCACGGTGACCGGGCGGTCAGCGTTGTGGTCGGCACCGAGCGGGTCGTAGTCAAAGGCAAATGGCGCAGCGTGGAGGTTCGTGCCTGCCCCGTGGCGTTTCGGCCGGATGCCCAGCAGATCGAGGCCGCCCGGCGCGGGTATGAAGATTGGTGGGAGGCGCTGGAATGGATCCGGGATGGGCTGCTGGCGGGTGGAACGTTGCGGGAGGTCGAGGTGACGGCGACGATTCCCTTCAGAAGGCCTTGGTCACTCAGGAAGCGCCAATCTTGACGATCAAGGTCACCGCTTCGAGAAAGGCACGACCTCCCCTACCTCACCAGCGGCCGAAGCCTTTGATGCTTCAGACCTAAGGGTAAGCTGAACTATGCTGGCCTCTGGCTTGCTGAACCAGCCATTTGGTAGACCAGCAAGGTTCTCAATGTCAGCCGGGTGCATAGTGAACTCGACCGCAAGCAAGTCGGCCTTAGTCCTCGTCCCTGAATCGACAATGAGCTTAAGCGCGTCGCGCAAGAGGTTTGGTTCAGACACAGGCCATTCTCGGTCCATGGGCTCTTCTTTGCTCCAACCTTTGGCAGAATAGCTCTTGTATAGCTGTATTCCGTGGAAGTCGGGGATCAGATCCAAATCGCGTAGCCGTCTAATCTGTGCCTTGACCGATACACGCCAGCGCTCCTTTACGGACAGCAGTCCTGCCAACGAGTAGTGCGGCACCTCGTGCACATAAGTTGTTTCAGGCATTAGGAATGCGCTGGCAAAGCGAAACGCTTGCCGTTCAATTTCTTTCAAATCTGATTTGAGCTGGTTATGCGTGACATTCTTATGCAGAACGGCGTGCCCCAACTCATGGGCAGCATCCATCTGTCGACGCGGAAGCGACATCTTGTCTGATGCAAGGAGAATGTGGGGACGTTCATCGCCACGCGACCAACTGCATAGCCCATCCAGTTTCGTCGTCCCCATCTCGATGGATCCGACCACACAGCCGATCCGCTCGAGCAGAGAAACCATATCCGAACAGGGGCCTTGGCCCAGCTTCCAGTGCGATCTCAGATCCTGCGTGATGCCTTCGATATCCTCATCGCGCAGCTGCTTGTAGGTGATACCATTCATCACCTCCGGAATGTCCACCTCCGGCAAATCGACATAATGCTGCACGATGGAAGAAATTTCCTGAAGCCACTGCATCTGGGAATCTTGGTAGGACGTGTCGCGTTTCAGCGCGCTTGCCAAAGATCTCGAAAACATGGGGTGTTCACTGTCATGCACCGGCCGCAGGAAGTACTCCCGCCGAACACGCAATTCACGGGCCAAATCAGTCAGTGCTGCCGCGTCAGGTGCATGTGTGCCATTTTCCCAGCGCGAAACGGCACTCGGATTCACACCAAGCATACGGGCAAGTTCTGTCATGCTCAGAATCCGTCTTGCCGCCCTAGCTTCCGCAAGGCGTTCTGGCACAAAGCCAGGCGTTCCTACGCGCATTTTATCCTCCAGTCGGTATCAACGATACCGATTATGCTGTGCCGTCTTCATCCTCCACCGTCGGCGGCATTTCAGGAGGAATGAACGGCTTGACCTTCGTCTTCAGACGCACCACCCCTGTGCCGCCAGATGGAAGCGGCGACAACGGGCCCGTTTCGGGCCCATCGGCATCATCAGCGAGGAACTTGTCAAGGGGCTCATAGAACAGGAACTGCTCGTAGGTGGAATCGATAATCCCGATGGCGATCTCTTCAAGTTTTCCCGACCGCTCGCGGTCTCGGGCGACAAGGAAAAGCACAAAAATGTCACCTGCCTTCGGGCCAGTGCCGTCGAAATCCAGCCGAGGCGTCAGATCAAAATTGAGCGTGACACCGGCCAGACGCGATCTGTTTTTGACGGGCAGCTTGTTGCGTTCCGGCATCGCTGCGAGCCCAAGGATAACGCCCGGCCCCGTGCCGCCGAAGCGCGCGAAGGGCTGAAATACCTTCAGGTCCGTGTTTGGAATCACACCGCCGCCAAGTTGTTGACCACCGTACAGCTCACAAACATCTTCAAAGGCATGTTCCATGATCCGAAACCGCGCTTGCCCTTCCAGTTCGCGACCTCGCTTCTTGTCCAAGCCAGCGTGATCACGCACGATCTGAAAGGCCTTTACCGTCGCCGCAGCCATGCGATCCTCAAGATCAAGGATCAGTCCACGCGGCAGAAATCTCTTCAACTCATCTTTCGCCATCGCAGTCCCTCAGCCCACCAGATTCGGTGATTTGCGTTATTCAGGAAATATGCCTGACTTTTTTGCGTAAAGCAAGAGGCTGCAAAAGGGCTGTCATCTGACCTGCTGCGCTTGGAGACCTCGGTAGCTACAACATATACGCACATCGCCACCGACACACGCTGTTTGCAGTGCTTGAAGGCAGTAGCCTGCGAAGAACGCACACGCGTCGTCAACGGGACCGGCGGATCATCGGCGTCGAGAGGTGACCTAGCGATGCTTTAACTTGGCTATCCGGTGCGACGTAAGAGGACGTGATTGGCAAAATTCCGGTCGCACGCGGCACATTTCGCCGCTAAGTTGATGAAAAGACAGTCAGGAGTGCCCATGACGGCCATCGACCGAATCCTTCAATCGTATCGCGATGCCGCTGTCACCGAACGCGAGAAGGGCACCTACTTTGAGCGTCTTGCCCTAGCCTTTTTCCAAAACGATCCGGTCCAATCAGAAGAGTATGAGGCCGTTTGGACCTGGTCGGAATGGGCCAAGGCGAACGGCCGCGATGGCAAGGATGTCGGCATCGATCTGGTAGCAAAACTGCGCAACGAGGATGGTTTCGCAGCGATCCAAGCCAAATTCTATGCTGCTGAAACGCGAATCCAGAAAGCGAACATCGACAGTTTCATTTCCGCCTCGGGCAAGGAGCCTTTCCGCAGGCGCGTTGTTCTCGACACGACTGAAAAGGAATGGGGTAGCAACGCGGAGGAAATGATCCGGGACCAGGCGATCCCTGTCGTGCGCATCGGCCTGACAGACCTGCGTGAGAGCCGGATCGACTGGACGATCTTCGAGGCGCGCGGGGAAATCGTTCTCAGCGCCAAGAAGTCCCTGCTGGACCATCAGAAGGATGCGCTGGCAGACGTCAGCAAGGGCCTCGCTGCTGCCGACCGCGGCAAGATGATCATGGCCTGCGGCACCGGCAAAACCTTTACTTCGCTTAAGATCGCTGAAGCCATCGCAGGCAAGGGTAAGCGCGTCCTGTTCATGGTGCCGTCGCTGGCATTGATGTCCCAGACCGTACGCGAATGGACAAACGACACAGAAACGCCAATCCGCGCCTTCGCTGTCTGCTCCGACGCCCATGTTGGCAAGCGCCGCAAAAGCACGGACGACATCGCAGAAATCGAGATCCACGATCTCGCGTTTCCAGCCACCACTGATCCGGTCAAGGTGGCCGAGAAAGCGGGCGAGGACGATCCAGAACGGATGACCGTCATCTTCTCGACCTATCAGTCCATCGTCACGTTGACCCGCGCGCAGGAAGCCGGGCTGCCCGAGTTCGACTTAATCATCTGCGATGAAGCACACCGCACCACTGGGGCAACCCTCGACGGCGATGAAGAGTCGAATTTCGTCAAGATACACAGCAATGACAATGTGAAGGCCCGCAAGCGCCTCTACATGACGGCAACGCCCCGGATCTTCGGCGACAATGTCCGCAGCAAGGCGGATGAAGTCGGCGCCGAGCTGGCCTCGATGGATAACCCGGCCCTCTTCGGCGAGACACTGTTTTACCGGGGTTTCGGCTGGGCGGTTCAGAATGGCCTGCTGACCGATTACAAGGTCATCGTTCTGGCGATGGACGAGGGCCTGGTAAGTGCGGCCGTGCAAAAGCGGCTCGGCGATGCGGGCAGCGAACTGGTTCTGGACGACGCCACCAAGATCATCGGCTGCTACAAGGCCCTGACCAAGATCGACCTGAAGGCCGATGTCTCCACCGATCCCCACCCGATGCGCCGCGCGCTGGCCTTCGCCAAGGACATCCGCAGTTCCAAGCTAATCCGCGACGAATTCACAGCCGTGGTCGATGAATACCTCGGCCAGGACAGCCTGATCGAAGACGACACCCCCTCTGACCACCTCCAGTGCCAGATCGAACACGTCGACGGCACATTCAACGCCAAAACGCGCGGCGCACTGCTGGATTGGCTGAAGGCTGATGCGGGCGACAATGTCTGCCGCATCCTGACCAACGCCCGCTGTCTGTCCGAGGGCGTCGATGTCCCCGCCCTCGACGCCATCATGTTCCTGCATCCCCGAAAGAGCCAGATCGACGTCGTCCAGTCGGTCGGCCGCGTCATGCGCCGCGCTGACGGAAAGAAGATGGGCTATGTTATCCTGCCCGTCGGCGTCCCTGCCGGGGTTCCGCCCGAACAGGCGCTGGCCGACAACGAACGCTACCGCGTCGTCTGGCAGATCCTGAACGCCCTGCGCGCCCATGACGAACGCTTCGACAGCACGATCAACAAGGCCTCCCTCGGCCAGGATATCTCGGACAAGGTCGAGATTGTCGGCATCAACGCAGACTCTGAAGAATTGCGCTCGGTCACCGCTGTCGTCCAGAAGCTGCCGAACAAGACCAAGGCCGCCAGTTCCGGCATCGGTTCAGGCAACGGCGGTCCTGCCGATGATGTCATCGAGGGGCCGGAACCCACCCAGACCGAGATGACCTTCTCGATCGACGAATTCTCCCGCGCCATCATGGCCAAGATCGTCAAGAAATGCGGCACCCGCGACTATTGGGAGGATTGGTCCGCCTCCATCGCCGAAATCGCCAAGAACCACATCACCCGCCTGACCGCCCTGCTGAAAGACCCGGACACCGAGGCCCGCCGCGCCTTCGATGCCTTCCTCGGCGAACTGCGCGATGATCTGAATGACACCATCTCCGAAGGCGATGCCATCGAGATGCTGGCCCAGCACATCATCACCCGGCCCGTGTTCGAAACCCTGTTCGAAGGCCACAAGTTCACCGCCGAAAACCCAGTCTCGCGCGCCATGCAGCGTGTGCTGGATGTGCTGAACGAGGCCAACCTCGACAAGGAATCCCGCGACCTCGAAAAGTTCTACGCCAGCGTCAAGCTGCGGTCACAGGGCATCACCGACCCCCAGGCCAAGCAGAAACTGATCGTCGAACTTTACGACAAGTTCTTCCGCCGCGCCTTCCCCCGCACCACCGAAAAGCTGGGCATTGTCTACACCCCGGTCGAGATCGTCGATTTTATCATCCATTCTGTGAACGAGGTGCTGCAGTCCGAATTCGGCCAGACCCTCGGCTCCCCCGGCGTCCACATCATCGACCCCTTCACCGGCACCGGCACCTTCATCACCCGCCTGCTGCAATCCGGCCTGATCGCGCCCGAAGAGATGGAGCACAAGTTTCGCCACGAGATCCACGCCAATGAGATCGTGCTGCTGGCCTATTACATCGCCGCGATCAACATCGAGGCGGTCTATCACGGGCTGCAGGGCGGAGAGTATGTGCCGTTCGAGGGCATCTGTCTGACCGACACCTTCCAGATGTATGAAAGCGACGATCTGATCTCGCACTACATGCCCGACAACTCGGAGCGGCGGAAGCGGCAGAAGGCGACAGATATTCGGGTGATCGTAGGGAATCCGCCTTACTCGGCCGGGCAAGGCAGCGCGAACGACGACAATGCAAATGTCGAGTATCCCGGACTGGATGATAGAATTAGACGCACTTACGTGGCGAGGTCCGAAAACACCAATAAGCGCGCCCTCTACGACAGTTATATTCGAGCGTTTCGATGGGCAAGCGACCGAATTGGCCACGCAGGCGTGATGGCCTACGTCAGCAACGCTGGCTGGGTCGATGGCAACGCTGCAGATGGCATGAGAGCGTGCCTAAAGGAGGAGTTCTCAGATCTATACGTTTTCCATTTGCGCGGAAATGCACGTACTTCCGGTGAACAGCGCCGCAGAGAAAAGGGCAATGTCTTCGGTGAAGGAACTCGAACACCGGTGGCGATCAGCGTTTTTGTTAAGAACCCAGACGCAGCAGAGCATGGGTGCATCCATTACCATGACATTGGGGACTACCTAGATCAGAAGCAAAAGCTGGCCTTGATCCGCGATTTTTCAAGCATTGGCGGAATTGCAAACTCAGTTGGATGGAAAAGCATTGCGCCAGATCAGCACAACGATTGGCTCGGACAGAGGGATACAGGTTATCAGAACTACATTCTGACTTCGGACAAGAAGACTTCAGAGCCAACCCTCTTTTCAATGCACACGCGTGGCGTGCAGACAACCCGAGATGCGTGGTGCTTCAACCATTCCCGCGATGCCCTCTGGAATACAGTTTCGCGGGCGGCAGTTGCGTTCAATAGCTATGCACAGCGGCGTGACTCGGGCGGAACAGATCCCAAAGAGTTCAGCTGGTGCCAGAAAACCCGCAAGGCGGCCGAGGATGGGCGGATCTATCAGCCAGACGAAAGCAGGATCTTCCTCTCGGATTTTCGCCCCTTCGTAAAGTCTTGGCTATTCACCGATGGACTGTTGAACTGGAGCGCCTATCGAACGTCCAGTCTGTTCCCGAATGAAGAAGCTCCCAACTTGGCCATCGGTGTCCCAAGCCGCGGTTTCCGTGGCGAATTTTCGGTTCTTATGTCCGCGCGCATGCCCGGGCTGTATTTTGCTAGCACGGACTGCAGCGAGTTCTTCCCGCTCCACACATATGAAACTACGGATTCATCAGCTGAGGACGACCTGTTCTCCGGTGACGGTCAGGCGAAAGAAATCGTCCGCCGTGACGGCATCACCGACGCTGGCTTGAAACACTTCCAGGACGCTTATCCCGGCGAGACGATCACCAAGGAAGACCTGTTCTACTACGTCTACGGGCTTCTGCATTCCGAGGACTATCGCGCGAAATACGCCGACAACCTGTCCAAGGAGCTGCCCCGTATCCCTCGCGTGAAAACCGCAGCCGACTTCTGGGCCTTCAGCCGCGCGGGCCGCGAACTCGGCGATCTGCATGTGAACTATGAAACGGTCGAACCCTACCAAGTCACGATCAAGCAGGGTGACTTGCGCCTTGCCGACATCAAGAACCCCGAGGCCTTTTACCGCGTCACGAAGTGGGCCTTCGGCAAGGCGGGCAAGGAAAAGGACAAGACCACCGTCATCTACAACGCCAACATCACCATGCAGGAAGTGCCGTTGGAGGCCTACGACTACGTCGTGAACGGCAAGCCAGCGCTGGAATGGGTGATGGAACGCCAGGTGGTCAAGGTCGACAAGGACAGCGGCATCGAGAACGACGCCAACCGCTATGCCATCGAAACGATGAACAACCCCGCCTACCCGCTGGAACTGTTCCAACGCGTCATCACCGTCAGCCTGCGAACCATGGAAATCGTGCGCGGCCTGCCGAAGCTGGACGTGATGGCATGATGATCCGGGGATTGTTGCTTGCACTTACATTGATCCCGACCGGCGTCGGTGCACAGCAGGGGTTCAGCTGTTCCTACGGTGATCGGGGAGCCTGCCTTGGATTCGGCGATACGGTCTGTTCGAGCAGCAAAATGTGCGTTGACCAGAACGCCGCCTGTTTCGACAAGTACCAATGCGACTACGAAGGCTTCACCTGCAAATCTAACGTGACCGAATGTGTCGAGGCACACGACACCCTGCTTCGGAAGCACAACGATCTGATCGACGATTTCAATGAAAACCTCGAAATTGCCAAAGACATGGCAGCGCGCCTCGACGACATCGAAAGCTGTCTGATCTACGCCAGCACCCTTGAGGCCGCGAGACTGTGCGCGCAATGACCGCGCAACTGGATGTAGGGGTCAAATCTCGGCGCTTTATGGAGTTGTTTCTGCATGCCACTTTTTGACTGGCTGTTTGGCCGCAGCCCGAAACCGACCCAACAGAACCAACCCGAACGTGCCCGAGAGGAATTTCGGCCCGCCCCGATTGCCCGCGCTCCTGCCAGACCGGCATTCGCGCACGCTCTTCGTGTGCCAGAGGGCAGTTTCCGCTTCGTCGCGCTGGATGTCGAAACCGCTTGCAGTGATGCCGCCAGCATCTGCCAGATCGGCCTGGCCTGCGTCCAACCCGACAATCAGATCCAGACCTTCTCCATGCTGGTCAATCCCGGCACCCGGTTTGACGCGTTCAACATCCAGCTCCACGGCATTGGCCCAGATCATGTGGCGGATGCGCCCCGCTTCCCTGACGCCTTGACCGCTCTGCTGCCATTGCTGACGCGTCACCACCTCATCCAGCACAGCAACTTCGACAAGCAGGCGATGAATGCCGCCTGCGGTTTCTGCGGCATTGACGCCCCTGACCTGCGCTGGAGCGACAGCGTCCAGATCGCGAGGCGGGCTTGGCCCGAGTTGAAGGGCAATGGCGGACATGGGCTGGCGAACCTCAAGCGCACGCTGAACCTGCAGTTCCACCATCATGATGCGGGCGAAGACGCCCGCGCCGCAGCGATGGTTGTGCTGCATGCCGAGCTGCATCTTCGGCTTCCGTTCGAGGAACTAGTCAAACCCGTCAGCAGAAAGAGTTATGCAGCCCCGATCACCGTGGATGGCAATCCCAAAGGCGCACTGGCAGGGTCAGTGGTGGTCTTCACCGGCGCGCTGGGTATGTCCCGAAACGAAGCCGCTGAACTCGCCTCACGCGCCGGAATGTCCGTGAAACCTAGTGTGACCAAGGAGACAACGCATCTGGTCGTCGGTGATCAGGATTTGAGCGTGCTTGCTGGGCACAGCAAGAGCAGCAAGCACCGCAAGGCCGAAGATATGCAGAGCGCGGGGCATCCAATTCGCATAATTGGCGAAAGTTCCTTCAAGTCCCTCGTGGCTGGATCGAAGGCAAGCTGATCCCCCCCGCCATGGTTCCTCCCTGGCCCGATCCGTATACGGGGGGGCTGAGTGCGGCATTTCGCTAGCGACTGGCTTTTTCACCGGGGAATCCACTTGGAAGCCACCCCGGCGGCCCTGCGGGAAATTGTGACTCAATTTCCGAACCTTACCCGACAGTATCGGTGGCCAGGGTGGATTCCTTTTGGAAGCCAGGGAATCCACTTGGTGGGTTCTTTTGGCCAGAAAAGCCACCTTCGGAAGCCACCCTCAGGCCAGATCGGCAGAACACCTTGATTCCACGCCACAAAATGGATTGACATTTCTAGCCCCCTTGACGTACCCCTTGATTGTCGAAGAGTTGCGCCCGGAGGAAACCCCTCGCGGGCGCTTTCGTTTTCCCCACATCGCGGATCCTGATTCTGACGCTGGCATCGCCTAGCGCGCATCGGCGTGTCCGCTCTGCCCCAGATGGAAGCGACCCGATGGACCTGGTCTTTGCGCCGAGCCAGATCGAGACTTGGCCTCTCGACCGGCTGCGCCCTTACGCCCGCAATGCCAAGATCCACGGCACGGACCAGGTCGCCAAGATCGCTGCCAGCATGGCCAAGTTCGGCTGGACGGTGCCCTGCTTGGTGGCTGACGATGGGGAACTGATCGCCGGGCACGGCCGGGTGTTGGCGGCGACCATGCTGGGGTTGACCGACGTGCCTGTGATCCGGCTCGGTCACCTCGACGAAGCCGAACGACGGGCCTACCGGATCGCCGACAACAAGTTGACCGAGCTGGGCGAATGGGACGAGGCGATGCTGCGCGATGAAATCGCGGGGCTGCTGGCCGAGGATTTCGACCTGTCGCTTCTCGGGATCGCCGACGAGGATCTGGACGCCCTGCTGCGCGATCCGGATCAGGCTGAGGGCGGCGCGGTCGAGGGTGAGGATGACATTCCCGAACTTCCAGTCACGCCGGTGTCGGTGGCCGGCGACCTGTGGCAGCTCGGGTCGCACCGGTTGATCTGCGGCGACAGTACATCTGCGGATGTGGTCGGGCGGTTGCTGGGCGACGTGCGCCCGCTGCTTATGGTCACCGACCCGCCCTATGGCGTGGAATATGATCCGTCATGGCGCAATCAGGCGGGCGCAGCCAAGACCAAGCGCACCGGCAAGGTGCTGAACGACGACCGGGCCGACTGGCGCGAGGCATGGGCGCTGTTCCCCGGCGATGTCGCCTATGTTTGGCATGGGGCGCTGCACGCGGCGACGGTTGCTGAAAGCCTCTTGGTTGCAGGCTTCGCCATCCGCTCGCAGATCATCTGGGCCAAGGACCGTCTAGTGCTCAGCCGCGGGGACTATCATTGGCAGCACGAACCCTGCTGGTATGCGGTGCGCGCCAAGGGCAAGGGCCATTGGGCAGGTGACCGCAAGCAGACGACACTGTGGCAGATCGCCAATCGCGATCAGGATGCCGACACGGTGCACGGCACGCAGAAGCCGGTCGAATGCATGCGCCGACCGATCCTGAACAATTCCAGCCCTGGCCAGGCTGTGTTTGAACCCTTCATGGGATCCGGCACCACACTGATCGCGGCGGAAACCACCGGGCGGGTGTGCTTTGGGGTCGAGTTGAACCCAGCCTATGTCGACGTGGCCGTGGAACGCTGGCAGTCATTTACTGGCCAAGAGGCCGTGCTGGTGGAAACCGGCGAGGCCTTCACCGCCCTGAAAGCCAAGCGGCTGGCGGCATGAATGCGCCACTCCTGCCGGGCAGGATCGAACACTGGCCCCTCGCCCAGCTGAAACCTTATGCCCGCAACGCCAAGACCCACGACGCCGATCAAGTGGCGAAGATCGCCGCCAGCATGGCAGAGTTTGGCTGGACCGTGCCGGTGCTGGTCGCCGCCGATGGCGAACTGATTGCTGGCCATGGTCGCATCTTGGCCGCCGCCCATCTTGGGCTGGCCGAAGCGCCGGTGATCGTGCTGAGCCATCTGACCGAGGCGCAGCGCCGGGCTTACCGGATCGCCGACAACAAGCTGACCGAGCTTGGCGGCTGGGACGAGGCCCTGCTGCTACAGGAACTGCGCGGGCTGCTGGCCGAGGACTTCGACCTCGGGCTGATCGGGATCCCCGAGGATGAACTGGACGCCCTGCTGGCCGACGCCGACGACCGCCCGGCTATTTCTGACGATGCCGCCGATGCGATCCCGGCCCCGCCCGCTGAACCCATCACCAAGCCGGGCGACATTTGGCAACTTGGGCAGCATCGGCTGTGCTGCGGCGATGCCACCGATCCGGCCGCTGTCGCCAGGCTGATGCAGGGCGAACAGGCGACGCTGATGTTCACCTCGCCGCCCTACGCCCAGCAGCGCGACTATGGCGCAGCCAAGGAAAAGGTCGGCGATTGGGATGCGCTGATGCAGGGCGTGTTCGCCGCGGCGCCGGTTACCGCCGAGGCCCAGCTGCTGGTCAACCTCGGCCTCGTGCATCGCGATAGCGAATGGCAGCCCTATTGGGAAGGATGGGTCGAATGGATGCGCGCATCTGGTTGGCGGCGGTTTGGCTGGTATGTCTGGGATCAGGGCCCCGGTTTGCCGGGCGACTGGAACGGCCGCCTGGCTCCGTCGCACGAGTTCATTTTCCACTTCAACCGCGCGCCCCGCAAACCGCACAAGACTGTCCCGTCCAAGCACGCGGGCGAAACCTTGGGCGGCGGCGGGCTGCGCGGGGCCGACGGCACCGTGCACGCCAAGACCGGAACGGGCAACGCAATCCAAAGCCACCGCATCCCGGACTCTGTCTTCCGCATCATGCGGCATAAGGGCGGGCTGGGTGCTGCCGGATCGCACCCAGCCGTATTCCCCGTGGCGCTGGTCGAGGCGGTACTCACAGCGTTCTCGGATCCCGGTGACCTGATCTACGAGCCGTTCTGCGGCTCCGGCACCCAGATCGTCGCCGCCGAACGCGCTGGGCGGCGGTGTTTCGCGATGGAACTGGACCCGGTCTATTGCGACGTGGCCGTACGGCGATGGGAGATGGCGACGGGGCTAAAGGCGCAGTTGGAAAATCGCGACGAGACCACCATTGGCAAGGAGATAAAACAGCAATGATCATCGATACCCCGATCTGGCGAAACGCCGACCTCATACGGATCATTCCGATCACGCGCGCGGACCTGAACCAGGCCATATCCCGAAACGACTTTCGGCCTGAAAACACACCCAAGCCCGGAAAGGCGCGCTGGTACAGCTGGAGAGACGTGGTGTCGGTTGCTGCCGCACAGGATTTGCGCAAACTCGGCTTTGGTCCGTCCATGGCATTCGGGCTGGTGAAAAACCACCTGTCACCGTTTCTGCGGGGTAGCATAGACACCCCGGACGATTGCGCAGGAGTGCTTTGGCTTATCCGCCCAAGTGACGACCATCTCAACATTGAGACCCCGTGTGAGTTCCTGCGGCACACCGAATACGAGGCACTCCTTGTCACGCCAGACCAGAGCGCTTGCATCATCGTGAATATCGGTCGCATTGCAGCCCGCGTTCGCAATGACCTGCAGGCGACCGAGACTGCCAAGGTCATCCGTGAGGAATTTCAGATCACAGGACCGTTGATGTGACCCAATCGCGCGGCATGTCGCTGATCGAAGCCGTCACCAATGTGGCGGCGGGCTATGTGCTCGCTGTCACCACGCAGATCGTGGTGTTTCCATGGTTCGGCCTGCACCCAAGCCTTGGCGAGAACCTGGCACTAGGCGGGGTCTTCGTCGGCATATCGCTCCTGCGCAGCTACGCGCTGCGCAGGCTGTTCGAGCACTGGCGATAAAAGCAGAGCATCAGGCAGCCTCGAGTTTGTACACGGTGCCTCTGCCCGCGACCTTCTCCGAGGTAACCGGCAGGTTCAGCTTCTTCTTGAGGCCGCTCGAAATCAGGCCTCTCGCCGAATGGGCCAACCAGCCCGTCGCTTCGACGATCTCGGCGATGGATGCGCCCTCGGGTCGCTGAATGAGTGCGATGATCTCCGCCTGCTTGGTGCCGGCGCGGATGGCAACCGGCTTCGGCGTGGAAGGGTTCGGGGAAGCTTCGGACGCATCCTTGGGCCCAGTGACCAGCTCCAGCTTTGCCTTGCGCGCGCTGGCGACGGCGCTGGCCACCACCGGCTCGATCCCGATGGCTTGCAGCCCGGCCTCAGTCGCGATCAGCGTGGTGCCGTGGCCGTCGCCGGTTTCGCGCCACATCGGCTCGCCTCGGCGCAGGTTGGCCTCGACCTCTTCCAGCCAGCCGCGCCTGATCATCGCGGTAACGGCCATCTTCGCTGCGGCGCCATTCAGCCCCTCGGGCAGTGGCATGGCCAGATTGCCGGGGCGGGTCGCGGCGCGGTTGAGGACGATGGTTTGGGTGTCAGTGAGTTTGGGCATCTTGGCCTCCTGTCATGGAATGGGGTGTCGGGGATGATCAGTCGCTCTCGGCCATCGCGGCGGCGACTGCGAAATGCTGAACCCAGCCGGTCAGATATGGCAGGCCTGCAGGGATCCCCTCGTCGCGCTCAAGCTGGCGCGAGATGCGCCATTCCTGCCATGTGCGGATCGAGGATTTGATCGCGGTTTCGCTGTCGATATTGCAGCCCACCATGTTGCCGACCACATCGTCGGCGAAATGGCGGCCCATGCGGCCGTCGAGAAAGTCGCGAATGCCAATCATCTCGTCTTCGCTGTTGGCGCGGATGGCGGTGGCGATCAGGGTTGAGGCCAGCACCCAGACCTCAACACTGCGGCGGTCGCGCTGCGGGCAAGTGGTCAGGGTGCCGAAGAAGCCGTAGTCGGGGTTGCGGCTGGGCAGGATGGGGTGCGTCATGGCGGTGGTCCTTTGGGTAAGTTGCATCGTTTTGCTGTGACAACCATCGCTCCAGCCCGCCGATTATCGTAGGCAATTCAGAGCAATATCATGGCTTTATGATCGCACCGCCTTGGCTCATGCGATTCGATCCGGATCGATCAGCGCTGCCTGTTCCGCCTCATGGCGCTGGGCGGCGTCGGGCGGGTCACGGCGGGCATTGACGATGGCCACGAACAGCGCGCGGGCGATGGCGGCGACCTCGTCAGCCCCGGCGCTGGTCAGTTTGGCATCGTGAATCGCGATGGCCTCGCCCAGATCTGTCAGTGCATAGATCGTCGCGAACTCGGCCTCCGTCGGGTCGCAGGTCTCGGTATCGCGGTCATGTTCGGACACCGCCACGCTGCGGCAAAACCGCAGGTCGAACCCGATGGCGCATTCGCGGCGGGCAACGTCGGCGAGGGTTTCGCCCTCGGACAGGCAGTTGGGGGATAGGTCGGTCATTCGGCGCTTCCTTCGGGGGCGTGGGTTTCGCGGTCGAGTTCGATCCACCCGCCGTCCTGCCAGATATACAGGTGGCAGAACTGGCAGGTCGGGCGCGGCAGGATCACGGGGTCGCGGGGCCTCTCAAACGCCGCGATCCCCTCGGCGCTGACCTGCCGGATCTCAATGGCCGCGAGGATGTCTTCGGGCGTCCAAGGCGCCAGCGCGGGCAGCATGTGTTCGGGGTAGCCGTCATAATGGCTGTAAACATGCGCCCATTCTCCGGGGCCCACTTCGATGGCGATCTGGGCGCGCGTGCTCATGATGCAGCCCTCAGTTCAGTTTTGACACGGCCTGCGCGGCGTCCGGCCTCGAATGCCTCCTCCAGCGCGGCGCGGATCGCCCAGACAGCGACATCGTGGAAATCAAGCCGGTCCCAGTTGCGGGTCTCCAGCGCCTCGAGGCGAAACTGGCGCTGGGCGATCTCAAGGATCAGGGCATCGCGCTGGGCGTTGGGGTCGGTTTTGGTGCAGCGTGGCATGGTTTTGCTCCTTGTAGCTTAGGGGCGCGCAGGCTCAGATCAGCCCGTGCTGCTTCAGGACCGGGACGACATCCGCCAGCTCGATGGTCAGGCAGTCGATTCCGACCCGGCCGGCCATCTCGAAGACCTCGGCATTCAGGCTCTGGTCATTGAGGTGGCGCTGCAGCGTGGCGGTGCTCATGGCCTGAACGAAGCGTGCGCGGTCGATGAAGATGCGGGTCGTGTCGGAGGGGATTGCGATGGTCATTGTCTTGTCTCCTTGCGGTGTCCGGGCTGCGCGATGCACCCGCTTTGTGAGACAATGAATCGCTCTATCGGCGAGTGTAATCAACTCAAATAGACCGTCTTTCCTGTTTATTTCCAATATGTTGAGGATAATCACAGCGCCATGGAAGGTCTGTCTGAACGCGCCTATTCCGCCCATTCCGGCCTGTCGCGCGGGGCGGTGCAGAAGGCGCGCAAGAACGGTCGGCTGGTGCTGTTTGGCGATGGATCGATCAACGCAGCCGCCTCGGATGCGCGGCGTGGGGTAATGACCGATCCCGATCAGCAGATGCGCTCGCGCGGCGGGTATGGCGCGGGTCCTGATGGTCCGGGGATTGGCAACAGCGGCGTTTCCGGGCCCGGTGACAGCACCTCCTATCTGAAGGCCCGCACCGCGTTGACCGTCTACCAGGCGCAGGAACGGCAGCTGTCGATCCAGCGCAAGAAAGGCGTTCTGGTCGACCGCGCGCGCACTGAGGCGCTGGTGTTTCGCCTTGCGCGGCAAGAACGCGACACATGGGTCACCTGGCCCACCCGCGTGGCGGCGCTGATGACAGCGCAATTATCCGCAGAGATGGAGAAGGCATCGGGGGTGCCCGTGACAATCGAGACTGCGATCCTGCAAAGGGTGCTGGAAACCCATGTCCGAGAGCAGCTTGACGCCCTTGCCGACCTCCGGGTCTCGCTTGGATGACAAGGAAGGTGGAAACGACCACGACCTGACCGAGGGTCTGGATCTCGGCTTTGACGGGGCCGAGGATGTGCTGCGCGCCTGGCGCCGGGGCATGCGGCCAGATGCTGATCTAACCGTGTCGGAATGGGCGGACGCGCATCGCTGGCTATCCTCCCGCGCAGCAGCTGAACCCGGGCGCTATCGCACGGCCCGCGCGCCCTACCTGCGCGCGATTATGGATGCACTCTCTCCCAGCCACCCGGCGCAGCGGATCAGCTTCATGAAAGCCGCACAGGTCGGCGCGACCGAGGCTGGCAACAACTGGATTGGCTTTGTCATCCATCACGCGCCGGGCCCGATGCTGGCGGTCCTGCCCACGGTCGAGATGGCCAAGCGCACGTCGCGGGGCCGGATCGACCCGCTGATCGAAGACAGTCCGGCGCTGAAAGAGCGCGTGAGCCCTGCCCGCTCGCGTGATGCTGGCAACTCGATGCTGTCCAAGGAATTCCCCGGCGGCATTCTGGTGCTGACCGGCGCGAACTCTGCCACTGGTCTGCGCTCGATGCCCGCCCGCTATGTGTTTCTGGATGAGGTCGATGCCTATCCGGCCTCTGCCGACGAAGAGGGCGACCCGGTCACGCTGGCCGAGGCAAGGACCACCACCTTCGCGCATCGGCGCAAGGTGTTCATGGTCTCGACGCCTACGGTGCGGGGGCTGTCGCGCATCGAGCGGGAGTTCGAGGCCAGCGACCAGCGGCGCTACTTCGTGCCCTGCCCCCATTGCGGTCACAGGCAGTGGCTGCAGTTCGAGAGGCTGCGCTGGGGCAAGGGTAAGCCCGAGACGGCCATGTATCACTGCGAAGGCTGCGAGAAGCCCATCGCCGAGCACCACAAGACGCAGATGCTGGCCAATGGCGAATGGCGGGCGACTGCGGTCTCGGCCAATCCACATGCCATCGGCTTCCACCTCTCGGCCCTCTATTCGCCGATCGGCTGGAAGAGCTGGGAGCAGATCGCACGGGACTGGCTGGCCGCCCAAGGCTCGGACGAGATGCTGCGTGCTGCGCGCAACACGCTGCTGGGTGAGACCTGGATCGAGAGCGGCGAAGCGCCGGAATGGCAGCGCCTCGCGGATCGGCGCTTTGCTTTCCCCGCGCAGATCCCCGCATGCGGGCTGTTCCTGACGGCTGGCGCCGATGTGCAGAAGGACCGGATCGAGGTCGATATCTGGGCCTGGGGCCGGGGTATGACCAGCTGGCTCGTGGATCACATCGTCATTCCGGGTGGACCGGATGACCCGGCGTGCTGGGATAGGCTGACCGCGCTGCTGGGGCAGACATGGGTCCATGAGCACGGCGCGGTCATGACGCTGGCGAAGCTCGCCATCGATACGGGCTATGAGGCGGCGGCCGTCTATGCCTGGTCTCGCAAGCAGGGCATCGCGCAGGTGGCGCCCGTGAAGGGCCTCGAGGGGTTCAACCGCGCCACACCCGCGTCGGGCCCGACATATGTCGACGCGACGGTGAATGGTCGCAAATTGAAACGCGGCGCGCGGCTTTGGACGGTGGCTACGGCCACGTTCAAGGCGGAGACCTATCGGCACCTGCGGATCGAGCGGCCGTCGGAACAGGACACGCCCGTCCCTGCTGGTACGATCCACCTGCCCGACTGGGCCGACACTGAATGGCTCAAGCAGCTTGTGGCCGAGCAGCTGGTCACGATCCGCGACAAGCGTGGCTATGCCCGACAGGAATGGCAGAAGATGCGCGAGCGCAACGAGGCGCTCGACGCCCGCGTCTATGCGCGCGCGGCGGCGTGGATCCTCGGCGCGGACCGTTTCGACGAGCGCATGTGGCAGCAGCTGGAGAAACAGGCGGGGGTGGAAACTGCCGCTGTGCCTATGGATGCCGCGCCGGAGAAACCGACAGCCCCGCAAGCCGGGCAAGTAACCGCCCCAAGGCGGCGCGGCTGGAAGATCAGCACGCCCCGATACATGGAGTGAGCAAACCGCGATGACCCTCGACCAACTGAAATCCCGCCACAGCGCGCTGCTGGCCGCGCGCTACAGCGGTACGCGGTCGGTCAGCTATGACGGCAAGACCGTGAATTACGGCTCGGACGCGGAACTGGCCGCCGCGATTGGCGATATTGAGCGCCGCATCGCCAAGCTGGAACGTGGCGCTGGGCGGGTGCTGCGTCCGTTCGCTGTGAAGGATCTGTGATGGGCGGCGCAATGAACTGGCGTCAGCGCCTCGGGGCCTTCATCGGCGGGTTCGATGCAGGCCAGCATCACCGCCGCCTGCGCGGGTTCCGCGCGACGCGCGCGCATGTCAACGCGCTGATTGCAGCCGCTGGTCCCGACATCACCGCCCGCGCCCGCTGGCTTGTGCGCAACAACGGCTATGCGGTGAATGCGGTCGAAAGCTGGGCCGCCAACACCGTCGGCGACGGGATCAAGCCGATCTCGAAAATCGGCGATGCCGCACGCAAGGAAGAGCTGCAGCGCCTCTGGCTCGCCTGGACCGACGATGCAGACGCGGAGGGACTCACCGATTTCTACGGGCTCCAGCGCCGCGCCGCCCGTGAGGTGTTCATGGCAGGCGAGGTGTTCTTCCGGATCCGGATGCGCCGCGCGGGCGATGGGCTGAGCGTGCCCCTGCAACTGCAGATGCTGCCGGCCGAGATGCTGCCGTTGGAACAGACTGGGACGGCAGCGAACGGCAACGTCATCCGTCAAGGCATCGAATTCGACCGGATCGGCCGCCGCGTCGCTTATCACTTCCTGCGCCGCCATCCAGGCGACAGCACCGATCCAGGGCTGGCGGGCGAGATCGTCCGCGTTCCCGCCGCGGAAGTGATCCATGTCATCGACCCGGTCGAGGGCGGCCAGCTGCGCGGGGTGTCGAAACTGGCCCCCGCCATCGTGAAACTGTTCCTGCTCGATCAGTACGACGATGCCGAGCTCGACCGCAAAAAGGTCGCGGCGATGTATGCGATGTTCGTGACCTCGCCCGCGCCGGAGAACCCCCTTGCCCCGCCCGAGGACGAGGACGGACCAGCCGGTGTCGAAATAAGCCCCGGCCAGGTCGTGCGGCTGGACCCCGGTGAGGATGTCACCGTGGGCCAACCTGCCGACAGCGGCGCGACCTATGAGCCGTTCCAGTACCGGACGCTGCTGCAGATATCTGCCGCGCTGGGCATCCCCTACCCCTACATCGCCAATGACATGGTGAAGGGCAACTTCTCCAACTCGCGCCTTGCCCTGATAGAGTTCCGCCGCCGCGTCTCGGCTTGGCAGCATTCGGTCATGGTTTTTCAACTCTGCCGACCCGTCTATGCGCGCTGGATGGATGCGGCGGTGCTGTCAGGTGCCCTTATCCTGCCCGGCTACGAGGCCAACCGATCTAGGCTGCTCACCGCCGATTGGCTCCCCACGAAATGGGACTGGGTCGATCCGCTCAAGGACGCCAATGCCGAGATCGCACAGATCGAAGCAGGCCTGAAATCCCGCACACAAGCCATCGCCGAGCGCGGCTATGACGCCGAACAGGTCGACCGCGAGATTGCGGCGGAACGGACGCGCGAGCGGTTGCTCGGCCTCGACTTCCGTCGGCCGGGCTCACCCGCGCAAGGCGTGCAGGCAGTGCCGCAGGGCGAGGACCAAGCAGATGCAACTGACGACGCGGAAGACCACCCGCGCAAAGACGAGGACCAACCCTGATGCTCCATGCCCGTATTGCCGCGCGCGCTTTCAACACGCCGCTGCTGGTTGAACCCTCCAAGGCGATGGCATTTCTCTCTGGCCTCGGGCCGCGCATCCTGGGGCGGCGGGTCGAGATGGTGGACGGCAGCGAAACTGCAGATGGCACCATCGCCCTGCCCGCGCGCGCCAGCATTTTGGCCGGTGGTTTGACCGAAAGCCTGCGCCATCATGGCGATGCGCCCTATCCGGTGGTGGACGGGATTGCGGTGATCGAAATTTCTGGCGTGCTGATCCATCGCGGTGGCTGGATCGGCCAATCCTCAGGCCAGACCAGCTATGAGGGGATCGCCGCGCAGATCGAGGCGGCGGCGGCCGATCCGGCCATTCGCGGCCTTGCATTGGAAATTGACAGTTTCGGGGGCGAAGTGGCGGGTGTCTTTGACCTCGCAGATCACATTCGTGCCATCCGGGGCAGCAAGCCAGTCTGGGCTTTCGTCGCCGAACACGCCTTCTCGGCAGGCTATGCCCTCGCGTCCCAGGCCGATCGTATCCTGCTACCGCGCACCGGCGCGCTGGGCAGCATCGGCGTGGTGGTACTGCATGCCGACATGAGCGGCCAGTTGGATCAGGACGGGGTGCGCGTCACGCTGGTGCATTCAGGTCAGCACAAAGTCGATGGGAATCCCTACCAGCCCCTGCCCGAAGCCGTGCGCGACGACATCCAGCGCGAGATCGATGTGTTGCGGTTTCTTTTCGCGGAAACCGTGGCCGCCGGGCGCGCTGGGCGGCTTAGCCAGGAGGCAGCTCTGGCGACCGAAGCTGCGACCTTCCGCGGGGTCGATGCCGTCGCCGCAGGCCTTGCCGATGAGGTCACCGATCTGGCCCGGGGCTTTGCCGCGTTCCGCCAGATGCCGACACGCACTCCGATCCTTTCGCCCACGCGCAGCCATCGCGTGGCAGCAACTCAATCCCGCACGTCAACCCACCCCAGACAGGAGGTAATCATGGCCACCGAGAATGACCCCGACGACAGCCCGCAAGATACCGAGATCGGTGTAACCGATACTGAAGATGGTGAAACCGACGCCGCCGATGACCTGCCTGCTACTCCGGTCCCGGCCCCCACTGCACCTGACGCTCCAGCTGCTGCGGCACCGGCCCCAGAGCAGACCGCCACGCAGACCAACAATCTGGCCGAGCTCTCGGTGCAGCTGCGCGAGGCGGCGGCGGAAATCACAGAGATCGCGGCACAGGCGGGCCGCCTTGGGATCACCATCGACGCGGCCAAAGCGCTGCGCGACGGCACCGCACCCGAGGCCTTGCGCAAACTGGTGCTGGAGCGCGCCAGCGCAGCTGCGGACGCCCGAGATATCGTCGCCGCACCGCCCTCGCTGGTCCTGCCGCTGGCAAAGGAAAGCCCGATCGTTGCAGCTGCGAAACGCGCAGCCGCTTCACCGCGCGGTTGATACCCCCGACCAGCCAACTGGACTGCCCTCTCTCCCCCGCCGCATCGGCGGGGGATTTCCATTGACCCCTGGCACAGGAACCCCGCCATGACCGTTCTTCAGCAACCCGCCACAATGGGCGATGTCCTCAAATACGAGGTCAACCCGAACTTCACCCGCGAGACCGTCACATTGCTGGCCGGGACAGCCTATCCGGTCGGCTCGGTCTTGGGCCGCATCACCGCCAGTGGCAAATACAAGCTGGCCACCAGCGGTGGCAGCGACGGCGCGCAGACCGCAGGCGCCGTCCTGCTTTACGCTGTCGATGCCACACTTGCAGATGCAGTCGGCATTGTCGTCGCACGCGGCCCTTCGATCGTGTCGCGCGCGAGCCTCGCCTATGACGCCACCGTCGATGATGCGCCCAAGATCACCACCAAGCTGGGCCAGCTCGCGGCCATCGGCATTATCGCGCGCGATACGGCCTGATCTGGCCGCGCATTCTTCCTTCCTGCCCATCCCCTGTTTCCCCTGGAGTACCCCATGACCATCACGCGCAACCCGTTTGACGCGGGCGGCTATTCGCTCGCCGAGATGACGCAGGCCATCAACATCCTGCCCAACCTCTACACCCGCCTCGGCCAGATCGGCCTCTTCCGCTTCGAGGGCGTCACGCAACGCTCCATCGTCATCGAACAGCGCGAGGGGGTGCTGAGCCTCCTGCCTTCGGTCCCGCTCGGCGCGCCCGCCACCGTCGGCAACCGCGAGGCGCGTTCCATGCGCAGCTTCGCGCTGCCGTGGATCCCGCATGACGACGTGATCCTGCCCGCTGATATTCAGGGCATGCCCGCGCTGGGCGTCTCGGACGCGGCCGATCCGCTGGTCGAGGTCATGAACCGCAAGCTCACGCTGATGCGGCGCAAGCATGCCCAGACCCGCGAGTACATGGAGATGAACGCGCTGCGCGGCATCGTGAAGGATGGCGCAGGCACAACCCTCTACAACTACTTCACCGAATTCGGCCTCGATCAGATCTCGGTCGATTTCGTCTTCGGCACCGCCGGCACCAACATCCAGGGCAAGGTCCGCACCACGCTGCGCGCGATCGAGGACAACCTTCTGGGCGAGACCATGACCACCGCGCACGCGCTGGTCAGCTCGGAATTCTTCGACAAGCTGATCAGCCACCCCAAGACCGAGGACGCCTACAAGTTCTTCTCGGCCACCGGCGGCCAGCCCCTGCGCGAGGACATGCGCCGCGCCTTCCCCTTCGCAGGGATCCTGTTTGAGGAATACAACGGCTCGGTTACCCTCTCGAACGGCACGTCCGAGCGGCTGATCCCGACCGGCGAGGGCATCGCCTTCCCCATGGGTACCTTCGACACCTTCACCACCTATGGCGGGCCCGCGAACCTCTTGGAAACCGCCAACACCATCGGCCTGCCGCTTTATGCGCGACAGATGATGGACGCCAAGGGCCGCTGGATCGATCTCATGACCGAGGCCTCGATCTTGCCGGTGAACAAGCGACCGCGCCTCGCGATCCGCTTGCACAGCTCGAACTGACGGGCGCGCGCATGTCGGTCTTCGCAGCCGCCATCGACAACCTGTTTGCCGATCCGAACATCGCCCGTGATGCGACCTACATCGCGGACGGTGGCGCCCCCCAACTCATCCGCGTGGTCACCCGTCGCGCGGATGAGGTCACGGGGTTTGGTGATGCTCGGCTCTGGTCGGAAACCACGCGCATCGATCTACGCGTGGCCGAGGTGCCAGCCCCGCGCCCGGGCGACCGGATCGAGATTGCGGGCGAGGCCTTCCTAATTCAGGGCGAGCCAGTGCGCGACCGCGAGCGGCTGGTCTGGACCGTCAATCTGAGGCCCGCATGAAGCTGAAACTCGAATTCAACCCTGACCTCGTCGCCCTGATGCAGGCCGAAGTCGCCGCCGGGGAAAAGGCAGTGTCGGCGGCCATGCGCGAGGCAGGCACTTCCCTCAAATCCGCCTGGCGCGGCCAGATCACCGGCGCAGGGCTGGGCACCAGGCTAGGAAACAGCATTCGCCTAGCCAGCTTCCCCAAATCTGGCGACAGCCTGAACGCCGCCGCGCTGGTCTGGTCCAACGCTCCGGTCATCATCGGCGCTCATGACACCGGCCCGCTGATCCGGTCCAAGGATGGGTTCTGGCTGGCGATCCCGACTCCGGCCGCAGGCAAAAGCACAAAGGGCGGCCGGATCACCCCCGCCGAATGGGAACGCCGCACCGGCCTGCGCCTGCGGTTCATCTACCGCCGTCGCGGGCCCAGCCTGCTGGTGGCCGAGGGGCGGCTGAATTCGAAAGGCCGCGCCGTGGCGTCTAGGTCGAAAACCGGGCGTGGGATCGCGACCGTCCCGATCTTCCTGCTGGTGCCGCAGGTCAAACTACGCAAGCGTCTGGATCTGGCACGGGACGCAGAACGGGCTGTGGACGGTGTTCCGGGGTTGATCGTGGCGAACTGGATGGAGGGGTGAGATCTGACTGAAAGTCAATCTTGGTTACGCGAGGCACGCGGTTGATCCCCCGCAAAGTGCAAGTGGCGTCTCACCCCTCTATAATTCAGCCTTCAGATTAGAGTGTTGGCCTGTCTTGGTCAGGAACCTCCCAAGGATCATCCAAATTCATAAGGGCGTAGCGATCGCCGTCATGCCCCGCTTTGGGCAAAAAGGTCATCAAGCCGACTTCAAAGATTAGCCCCTTGTCCTTGGCATGTTGCTGGCGGAAAAAGCCAAAGTGGGTAAGGTACCCCAGCCTTTCTAACTCTTGGCACAACTCAGCGATGTGAACTGAGTAATCTAGACGCTGGGTCTGTGTGCTGATTCCCCAGATTCCGTCCAAGTCACTGATCCAGTCGGAAATAGTCGTTGCCAGCCGCAATGAATCGTCTGCCTGAATGGCCGATGTATCAAAAACAAATGCATGCCATTCGCGGTTGCGGGAAAAGAAGTCGTTTGCAGTGCGAATAGGCGAGGTCGGAACCAACGTTGTCTTTCGCAATGATCGCGTAAGTTCCGCCTCGAGACGTTTTTCTTGCTCCGGGGTCGGCTTTGAAAAGACAGCTACGTCGAACCCGAGAGCACGCGCTAGACTTCGAAGAGTCTGCTCATTCGGAACATGGCGACCACTTTCTACCTTCTCGACGGTACGAGTTGTCAGCCCCGCCGCATCAGCAAGGTTTTCTTGGGTCCATCCGAGAGTCTTCCGGATGAACCTGCTCCGATCCGCGATGTATTTTGCATCAATATCCATAGTCTCCATCAGATCACTCCTTTTTGCTGATGGGAAGAAATTCGCACACCGCATGGAGTGCGTCCCCGAACGGTACCCGAACACATGCCCACCACCCGCGAAACCGTCCTCACCGCACTGCAGGCGCTATTGCAGCCGCTGGCCGCCCTTGTCCTGCGCGATGATGTGCTACCTGAGCGGATCCCGACGGCCGGTCTGATCATCCTGCGCGACGGTCAGCCGGGTGAACCGGACGTGACACTCTCGCCGCTGCGCTATCACTACCAGCACCGGGCCGAGTTGGAGGTCGTCGTCCAGGCGGGCACCGGCCGGGCCAGCGCTTTTGACAACCTGATCGCCGCAATCGGCGCAGCACTGGAGGCTGACCGCACGCTGGGCGGCCTTTGCGACTGGGTCGAACCCGAGGCTCCAGCCTCGGTCGATCTGCCCATCGAGGGCGCAGCGGCGCTGAAGGCGGCGGTGATCACGGTCGTGCTGCACTACACCACCACCGGCCCCTTGGCCTGACACCCCAAACATCGAGGAGACTCCCATGGCACGTGCGCAAGGCGCGCGGGCGCAGATGGCGCTTGCGTATGAGACGGTTTACGGCACCCCGCCGGTCAGCGGGTTCCGGTTGATGCCATTTGCCCGGGCGACGCTCGGGTCGGAACAGCCGCTGCTGGAATCCGAACTGCTGGGCTATGGCCGCGATCCCTTGGCTCCCATCAAGGATGCGGTCACGGCAGACGGCGAAGTGGTGGTACCGATCGATGTGGAGGCTTTCGGCTTCTGGCTGAAGGCCGCCTTCGGCGCCCCGACCACGACCGGGACCACGCCCAAGACCCATACCTTCCAGTCGGGCAATTGGACCCTGCCAAGCATGGCCATCGAGGTCGCCATGCCCGAGGTGCCGCGGTTCGCGATGTATGCGGGCTGCGTGATGGATCAGTTGTCGTGGCAGATGAGCCGGTCGGGGCTGCTGACCGCAACTGCCCGCCTGATTGCCCAAGGCGAGGCCATCGCGGCCGCCACGGCCGCGGGGACCCCCACCGGGCTGGGTTTGCAGCGCTTCGGCCATTTCAACGGGGTGGTGAAGCGCAACGGCACGGCGCTCGGCAATGTCGTGTCGGCCGAGATCACCTATGCCAACGGCCTCGACCGGATCGAGACCATCCGCAACG
>CAYQRX010000007.1:0-32231 GCA_964419865.1 uncultured Hyphomonas sp.
GTCAGCGCCTCAAAGCCGGCAAAGTCGATCAGGGCCTCTGGCGGGGCGGCCTCTACGGTCTGGGCGGCGGCCCGGGGGGCGCTGAGCGCGCCGACAAGGATGAAGATCAGCCCGATAGTCGCAATACCTGCCGCAACCGGGATGTTGGTTTTTGCCGGAGCTGTCCGCATGGCGCGTCCCTTTCCTCGTCCGTTCCGGAAGGATCATTCCGGAACACCGCGGCCAAAATATGCACGCAGCAGGGCGGACTTGCGAAAACTGGGCCGGCTTTGCGGCGGTGCTCAGGCGTCCGGCGCGCGGCCCATCCGCTCCTCCCAATGGCGCCGGCAGAGGGAGAGGTAGGTCGCCTTCTCGATGGCGATCTGTGCGCCTTCGGTCAGGGCCTTGCCGTCCGGGCCAAGACGGACGACCATCGTGGCCTTGCGCCCGCATTCGCAGATGGTGCGAACCTCGCGCAGCGAATCGGCAATGGCCAGCAGCGCAGCAGAGCCCTCGAAGAGCTCTCCTCGAAAGTCTGTACGCAAACCATAGGCGAGGACCGGAATGCCGAGATGATCCGCCACCCGGGCGAGCTGCCAGACCTGATCCTTGGTCAGGAACTGCGCTTCGTCGACGAACAGGGCGTCGAGACGCTGCGCAGCCTTGTGATGCTGGACAAGTGCAAAGAGATCCGTGTCTGCCGCATACAGCGTCGCCTCGGCGCTAATCCCGATCCGTGAGCTGATGTGTCCGTCTTCGGTATCCCGGTAGAGCGCTGACGTCAGCAGCAGCACCTCCATTCCGCGCTCGCGGTAATTATATGCCGCCTGCAGGAGGATGGTGGATTTGCCGGCGTTCATCGCCGCATAGGAGAAGTATAGTTTCGCCATCGCGCGGCTCTTGTCGTCCCGCCAGTTCAGCGCAGTGACAGGGCGACGCCTTCGCGCCGCGGATCGGCCCCGCCTTCCAGACCGGCGTCGCGCACGACGATCAGGTGAAGGCCTGAATTCTCACCGGTGCGTTCTTCAACGTCATAGCCCATCTCACGCAACGCTTCGGCCGCTTCCGGGCCGCCCTCAATGTCGATCTCGACCGCAACCCGGTCGCCGCGGGCGATGATGTTGGGCAGCGCGGCCGCTTCCTGGGCGGTCTTGCCCCATTCGAGCACGCCGACCAGCGTCTTGGCGACATAGGCGACAATGGAATTACCGCCTGGTGATCCGGTCACCATGAAGAGGTCCCCGTCGGCGTCGAAAACAAGCGTCGGCGACATGGAGGAGCGCGGGCGCTTGCCGGCGGCCGGGGCATTGGCGACCGGCTTGCCGTCCTTTTCGGGGACAAGGGAGAAGTCAGTCAGCTCATTATTGAGGAGGAACCCACCCGCCATCCGCGATGAGCCAAAGGCCGCCTCAATCGTCGCCGTCATTGAGACCGCATTGCCGTCCAGATCGATGATGGAGAGGTGCGTGGTCCCGGCGCCCGGTGTTGTCGGGTCTTCGCCCCACATCGGGCGAAGCGGCTCCCCGCCGAGCACAATGCCCGGGTCGCCCGGAAACACCTTGCCGTCCGGCGCGAAGGCTTCTTTCGCGCGCGCCGTGATATAGTCGGGATGGATCAACTCCGCTGTCGGCACCGGCACGAAGTCGCCATCGGCCACATAATGGTCACGGTCGGCATAAGCGAGGCGCTGGGCATCAACGAAGGCTTTCAGCAGCAGGTTCTCATCGGCATTGATGTTGGCCGCCGGCTTCAGATGGTCATAGAGGGCGAGGATCATGTTCTGGGCAATGCCGCCGGAGCTTGGCGGCGGGGCTGAGCAGACCCGGTAGCCGGAGGTCAGCGCGCCGCAGACCGCCGCGCGTGTCACGACCTTGTAGCCTGCGAGGTCTTCGAGGGTCATTGCGCCGCCATCCGGGCCTTCGGCAACGGCATTGACGATCTCTGCGGCGATCGGGCCGCGATAAAAGGCTGCTGGGCCGTCCTCGGCGATCGCAGCCAGGGTTGCGGCATAGGCCGGATTGGTGCGGCGGAACCCCGCCGGCAGCGGCTGGCCATCGGGGTAGAAATAGGCGGCCGTCACTGGGTTGTCGTCAAGCCGGATGACCGCGCGCAGCCGTTCGCTGGCGAGGAGTTCGGCAAGGCGCGGGGACACCTCGAAACCGGCTTCGGCGAGTTCGATCGCCGGCTGGAAGAGAGAGGCCCAACTGGCCTGACCGGCGGCCTCATGCGCGGCCTTGTAAAGGGCGATCTGGCCGGGCACACCGACAGAGCGGCCGGACTGCCAGGCGGTCAGGAAACCCATCGCCTCGCCATCCTTGATGAACAGGTCCGGCGTTGCCGCCGCAGGGGCTGTCTCGCGCCCGTCGAACACCGTGATCTCGTCGCGGGCACGGTCATAATAGACAAGAAAGCCGCCGCCGCCGATGCCGGAGCTTTGCGGCTCGACCAGACCCAGAACGGCATGGACCGCAATCGCCGCATCAATGGCATTGCCGCCTTCGCGCAGGATGCGCAGCCCGGCCTCGACGGCCCGCGGATCGGCGGCGGTGACCATCGCGCCTTTGGTCCAGGATAGGTCGCCAAGCGCCTCACCATTCGCCTCGGAGACGGGCGACTGGCTCATCGCCGGCGGCGAGGCCGGTGGGGCGCAGGCTGCAAGCAGGAAGGTGGCGGCGGCGAGGAGGGTCAGTTTTCGCATTCAGCGTCCCTTTTCTTGGCGGCGCGCAGCTGGTCTTATGGACATCAGACTGAGCAGAAACATTGCAGGGCACATAGCATGGCAAGACCGGGGGCGCGCAACCTCATTACCGACATTGACGGCATTGCCGTCGGGCAGGCGGAGGAGGCCCGTGTGTGTACCGGCGTGACCGTGATTGTCCCCGATTGTCCCGTTATGGGCGCTGTCTGCGTCGCCGGCGGTGGCCCCGGAACGCGGGAGACCGACCTCATGGCATCCGGCCGGCTTGTTGCGGGCAGTATTGACGCGGTCTGTCTCGCCGGCGGCTCTGCCTTCGGCCTGGCTGCGGCGGACGGTGTCATGTCGGGGCTGCGCGCGGCGGGCAGAGGCTTCGCGCTGGCGGCGAGGCCCGGCGTGCCCGCGACCCCGATTGTGCCCTCCGCGATCCTCTACGACCTTGCCAATGGCGGGAACAAGGACTGGGGCGAGACGTCACCCTATGCGGCGCTCGGTCGGCAAGCCTTTGACTCTGCAGGAAAAGATTTTGCCCTCGGCCGCGCCGGGGCCGGCTATGGCGCGCGCGCCGGCACATCGCCGGGCGGCACAGGCTCGGCGAGCATCGTCACCGATGACGGCCTCAGCGTCGGGGCCATCGCTGCCGTCAACAGCTTCGGTTCGGTCCGGATGCCAGGCTCGGCCGCCTTCTGGGCCTGGCCTTTCGAGATTGCAGGCGAATTCGGCGGCGCCCGGCCGGAACCCGGCTTCGCCTTCGATCCTGACGATTGGGGCGCCGCGAAAGCCGCTGCGACTCCCCGAGAAAATACCACAATCGCCTGTATCGCCACTGACCTTGCACTCAGCCACGACGAAGCCGAGCGGGTCGCGCAGATGGCGCTGGCCGGTCTGGCCCGTGCCATCCGTCCCGTTTTCGCGCCGACCGATGGCGATGTGGTTTTTGTCCTGTCGACCGCCCGGCGGCTGGCTGAGGGGCCGCGCCCACTCCTGATCGCCAGGATCGGCGAACTGGCGGCGGGAACGCTCGCTCGCGCCGTCGCGCGCGGCGTTTATGCGGCCGAAGGGGAGGGGAGTCCGGCATGATCGCGAGTCTGAAGCGCCATCTGAAGCTCGTCGCAGGCCTTGTGCTGCTGACAATGACGGCCGCCTGCATGGTTGCCGGCCGCGATGCCGACATCGCCGACTGGCCCGGCATGGCCTCCCTGCAGACCGTATCGGGCAACCGCGTCTATCATGAATGCGGCGCGACCATGATCGCCCCGGACTGGGCGTTGACGGCGGCCCACTGTGTCGAACTGGCCCGCATTGAAGCAACCGGGCGCGCGGCGCAGTATACGCGCGAGCGCAATGGCCGCCTGACGCGTCTCGGCACGATGGCCGTCGCCGCCGGCCTTGGGGACCTTACAGTCATCCCGCCCCATTCGGTGTTTCCGGTAGCCGAAGTGTTGATCCACCCGAACTATCAGCCCGGCGCCCCGGAACGCGGCCATGACATCGCGCTCCTGCGCCTCGCCGGGCGCTGGACCGGCCCGGTAATGCCCCTCGACGGGCTGACCGGGTCAGCAGGCGGGCTAGAGGCGCCATATGCCGATGTGCTCGCCGCCGGTTATGGCAAGAAGGGTGAGAGTGCGCAGGGCGAAGACGGGCTGGTCCGCGGCGGCCGGCACATTCTCGCCCCATCGCTGATCCTGCAGGAAGGCTATGTCCCGCCGGTCGAGCGCGACCTCTGCGAGCGCCAGATCCAGGCCCGCATCAAGGAGGCCGGCCTTGGCAGCGACTATGCCGGCATCACAATCGACGCGGCAACGCAGCTCTGCGCCGGAATCGGCAATACCGATGCCTGCCAGGGCGACAGCGGCGGTCCGCTGGTACTGCGTACGGCCGGGGGTAGTCCCGTCCAGGCCGGGATCGTCAGCTGGGGCATGGGCTGCGCGCGGCCGGAAAGTCCCGGTGTCTATGTGCGGGTGGCGGGTTATGCCGACTGGATCGGCGCCGCCACAGGCCTTGGCGCGTTCGGTAGCGGCGGCTCCGCGACAGACACGGAGGCCGATGAGGCGGATGCTTCAGCTGGGTCGCCGGCCGATGACGATGCTGCACAGGATACCGGCAATTGAGGCTTGCAAGGGCGTGGACCCGCCTGTATGTGTCCCGCCTTCACGAGTGGCCAAGCACCCGTAGCTCAGCTGGATAGAGCACCAGACTACGAATCTGGGGGTCAGGAGTTCGAATCTCTTCGGGTGCGCCATTCCTGTGCCAAAGCGGGCACGAGTTCGCCTTTCGTTGCAAAAAGGGCTGCGCTGTGGGCAATTGCGGCTTTCGGACCGCTGATTCTGATCTCGCGTTCCGATACTTCAATCCGGCTGACAAGGGCCTGCACATAGGCACGGGCGAACCCGCGATTCGCCGGATTCCGGAGAGCTGTAGAGACCGCTTTCCCAAATCCCGCAATTGCCTCGTCTGACAGTGCTTCGACCGGAGAGTACCGCTCAGCATCCAGGAACGCGATCTGCCGGGTCAGAGTTGCAACCTTGTCCTGCAGGCCCTTGATGTGCGCGGAGAGCGTTGAATCCATGGCCAGTTCACCGGAACCGATCAGGCGATAAAGCTCTTTCACCTGTCCGGCGGCTTTCTGCTTCTCCCCTTCCAATGCCTTGCGGCGGCTGTTCAGCGCGCCCGTGCGCTCGCTGGCCCGGCTCACTAGCGCTTCGGTCAGTTCCTTGAGCCGCTTCGGATCAAGGATTCTGTCTTCGATGGCATCGAGAACGATCCCGTCCAGTTCAGCCATCGGGATCGCGCTGCCGTTGCAGGCGGATACGCCGGAGTCGGCTTTGCGCGAACAGCGGTAGTACTGATACCGGCCGGACTTGCCGGTGAGCTTGCGCATTGGCGCACCGCAGTCCGCACAGACGGCAACCGATGTCAGCAGAACATCGCTGGTCACGATCCGGGGCGGGGTTTTCAGCGGATGCTGCCGGTCAAGCTTCGCCTGCGCTTCATAGAAGAGGGCATCATCTATGATCCGGGGCATGGCAAACGCCACCCATTCGGATTTCGGGCGCTCAATACCGCGCCGCGAATCGGTGCGGTTGAACCAGTGCTCGCCGATGTAAGCGGTGTTCCGCAGTATCTTGTCGAGAAACTGGACTCGGAACGGCTGGCCGCGCCGGTTGCGGTATCCGGCCACGTTGAGGTGCGAGACGATACGCTTGACGCCCATCGGCCCGGACGTGCCATCACCCTGCACATAAAGCCGGAACACCAGCCGGACGAGTTCAGCCTCTGTCGGATCGGTCTCGATCTTCTTCTTGATCCGCGCGCCGCGTGTCTCGGCGGCATAGGTGCGATAGCCGAACGGCGCAGAGGCGCCGTTCCAGTAGCCCTGTTTGGCATTCTCGATCATCGAGCGGGCGACATGCTTGGCGGTTTCCTTGGACTGGTACTCATCCAGGGCGCCGACCATCGTTCGCAGTACATCGGCCGTCTCGCCCTGCCCAAGGTCCTGAGTAATCGAGATCAGCTCGATTCCGGCTTCTGCGAGCTTGCCCTGATAGATCAGTAGGTCGCGCGTGTTGCGGGCAAAGCGGGACTGGCTGTGAACAAGTATCACATCGAACGGGCGGTGCGGACTTAGGGCGAGGGCGATCATCCGCTGGAACTCTGGCCGCTTGTCTGTCCGGGCAGAGACGCCCCGGTCAATAAACTGCTCCGCCAGTTCAAACCCGCGCGCCTGCGCAAATCCCTCGCACTGGTTCACCTGATCGGGAAGGGAGAGTTCTCCGGCTGCCTGTTTGCCCGTAGAGACCCGCGCATAAATGGCCGCACGCTTCATGGTGATCACCCGCTATTGTCGTTATCGGGCAAAGGGGCTTCTGCCCCCGCCAGCGAGGCGATGATACCGGAGAGCCAGACTTCAACAAGCTGCAACTCGGCTTCTGTGATGGGCGCATCCTGCTCAAGCCGGACAACAACGCGGCGCCCACCGGCATTGTCATTGGCCGGGCGCCGTTTTGCCTGTCTCTGATCGCCCGCCTTGCGCACCGGATCGCTGCCTCACGCGCCGGGACGACATGCCCCGGCTTGCCGAGCCAAGGCAGCACAAGTGGGCGGGCTGCGCATTTGAATGCGCTGGCAGGAATGGGCCGCCCGAAACGCAGGGCATTTCTGTGAGCGGAAGGCAGATAAGCCCGGAAAGCAGAGCAGACGCTATTTTATCGGCAGAACAAGGTTCTGTTCCCGGATAATTGTCCGCATGGTTGTAATCAGCCGTGTTTGCGTAACATCAGGCGCAACAAAGCCTGCAACAGTTATTACAAACTCTGCAGCCTCCGTAAGGACGCTTCCCTTATGATAATCCAGCCGGAACGGTTGCCCGAGAATATCCTTCCAGAGATAAGCAATGTTACGCACAAGGCATTCCAGCGCGTAATCCGGCTTTCTTCCCTTTGGCGGAGCATTGCGCGTTTCAACATTGCTTGCAGTTTGAGAAACCAGTTTCAGAAGATCATCAAGTCCTCGCAGAATATGATCTCCAACAAGGGCGCTGGGCACGGCAGCAGGCCTGATCACAACCTCATCCTTTTCGGGCCATGTCGTTCGCAGAGTGAGATAGATTTCTGAACTGAGGGCTTCAAAGTCCGGAGAGGCGAGCGCCGCGCGCAGGTCTTCGACCTCTTCCCGAAGCGCGCGATATTTTCGGGTTTCACTGTTACAGTTTGCAGAAATGTCAAATGCACGCACATCGCGCTGGTATCGGCGCGCAATGTAGGCGAGTTCCTGGCGCAGCCCGGCATCAGACGGATCAAACCTGAACCGCTGGCCAAGGCTTGCGAGAAATCCTTCCGGGAATCCGCCCGGATTGTCCTCTGATATGTTCATATCCGGCATGGGAGCCGCCTCTGCTGACAGGTTTGTCCAACCCATGCGAAGCTTGTGCCGGAACCGGCAGAGGTCAGATCTTCCGGATGCTACGGGAGGACGGCGGGTTGGATTTTTGCGGCCCGGGTTTTGGTGCGGGTTTTCCGGTGGCGATCTTTGAGGGCGTTTTCAGGTCTCCGGAAACCGCGCTTTCGAGGAGATAGACGAATGCGTTCTGAAACCGGCCGGATTTGAGCGCTTTTGTTCCCTCTTGCGAAAGCGCGGCATCTGTCAGTGTTCCGAGGATGATCTGAAGCGCGGCCCGGATGTGTGCATCCTGCTTTGTGCGGCCTTCTGCGAGCCATGCCGAAAGCTGGTCTGTAGCGGCCTGCCTGTAATCATCCAGAGGCGCGCGGATGTACGGCTCAGAAAAGCCAAGCTTCACTGCCGCGCGCAGGATACCCGCAAACTCTGCATCGGCAAACTGATCCGTCAGGAGCGATGCCGCGAGGCGCGCCTTGGCAGTTGTACCAACAGCCTTGATCCCGCCTTTTGCCGCAAGGGACCGGGCGGAGAAGGAAAAGCTCTCCCGGATCACAAATGAGAGGAAAGCGGTCTTGTCGCGAAAGCGGACATAGAAGGTGCCGACCGAACACCGCCCCAGCTTTGCAAGCTCGGCTACGGAAAACGCCTCATGGTCATGCCGGGCGAGGAGACCCCGCCCGGCATTGTAGAGCGCGAGAGTTTTGGACTCATGGATGCCAGTCGAAATGCGGGGGCGGCCGGGGCGGGGCAGCGCAACACTCCTCAATGATTTCAAGATTATCTATTATCCGAATTCTGAATATATATAATTAGGTGCATTCAGCCAAGCCCCTAAGCTGTGACCTGACTGACCCAGTGCCCATATCCGGGGCGTCTATTTGTAGCTTCTGTTCCCTCTTAATCTTGACCCCGCTACCTAGACCATCAGAAACCGCTTCATCCCCCACGGATCGGTCCAGTTCACGGGATCATTGCCGACGTACGCATACAGATTAAGCCCGCCGGCCTGTCCGATGGGGTCGGTCTGCAGGAACCGGCCAAGCTTCGGGTGATAAACCCGATTGCGGTAATGGAACGCCTCGATCTCCGCGATCCAGACCTGGCCGGTGAACCCGAACCTTCCGACATTGCCCGCGGCGGGGATGCCGTACTCGTCATAGGTGTTGATCTGCGTGGCCGCGCCTGCGCTGTTCGTTTCCGCAAGGACGGACCCTCGCTCGTCCGCGATCAGCCAGACCTTGCTGCCTGTGCCGGTGCCCGTATACGCGACGACCGGATTGTCGAGCCCCGGCCCGTGGATATACCGCTTCTACAGCACGTTCGAGCCGTTGTACTCGGCCGCGAGGTGGGCCCCGTCATAGAGGAACTGGGTCGTCGCGCCTCCGGTCTGGGCGGTCTGGTAGAGACGGCCTGCCGGATCATAGCTGAGCGCCACCGCCCCGCCGACGCCGGTGACATTCGTCAGCCGGTTGTCGAAGTCGTAAGCATGGGTGCGCGTGCCGTCATAGGTCCGGCTGCCCCGTGCCTTGCCAGCGTTGCCGCCGATAAATGTTAACACCGTTGCCGCAGGGAACGGTGACCCGTCGGTTAACTCGAGAATTCCAAATCGTCAGCCAGAAATAGTTTGCTTCCTGGGCAGTAACCACAGGGAATATTACTGACTCCGTAAGTTACATATATACAGTCATTTGACTCTATCCGGTCAATCATCTTGCCATATAGGACAACCGAGCGATGCCGTCGCATCAAAGGTTCCTCAGCAGCAAATGCGACGCAATAATCCTCTTTGCTATCATCATTCTCCAACAAGTAAACTGTACCGTAAACGGTTCGGGTAAATGTCAACTCTCCGGATAAAGAGCAATCGTAAGCTTCTCCGCACCGGGACAATCCGTCCCGCAATCCACCGGAGCCAGCCAAACTACACGCTGTTCCAGTCATTATAAGCGCAGCGATGATAGACAAAGTATAACAGTTCATTTTGTGACTACTGTTCTGCATGTAATCCCTGATCCTCCACCATGTTGGTTCCAACGGGAGATGGTCCTTTGAATGTCGGTTCGCTCGCGCCTTGAAAGGGACTTTCCGGCGATCAATCGAACCCTAAACCCTGCCGATGTTTCTTCAATGGCAAACGCTCCTCTGCTACTTATCACATAACCCGTGCCGCCTATTGCCCTCGAAAACTGACCATCTTCAGGGCCAGGCAGTCCTGACAGCCCTGTGCCTCGATCTGGATGGGTATGCCCTGCAGCTCCACCTTTGAATGGTGCTGAGTCGAGACGAAGTCCTTCGCGGCGACTACCATCTGAGCAAATTTGACGTATCTCTTGGTAGCCATCATCAACGCGATGCACACCAAATCCATCAACTCGAAATAGTTGTTCAGGAAGGGCATTTAGTCGGATACGAGATCCATCGGAGTAACTCCGTTGTCGCCATGCAGTAACGACAACTCGGTCGAGCCACCGCTCGGTCTCAGTTATTTCCTCGTCTTCTTTCTCTTCGGTTTCAGAATCAGGATCATCAACACAATCTGGCTCGTCCTTTGGACAAGCTTTCATCCCCCACGGATCGGTCCAGTTCACCGGATCATTGCCGACGTACGCATACAGATTAAGCCCGCCGGCCTGTCCGATGGGGTCGGTCTGCAGGAACCGGCCGAGGCGCGGGTGATAGACCCGATTGCGGTAATGGAATGCCTCGATCTCCGCGATCTGACGAAACCCCGATGACGCAACCAGCTTTTATGTAACCATCAGAGTGCCTTCGATGGAAGGCTGATCTGGTCAGAGCTTCCATATTGCGCAGACCAGATCAGCCGGGAGGATGGTGACGGGCGCTGGCGGCCTGTAGCGCAGCGCCGAGTGTGGTCGCACGGTATTGTAATGCCTGCGCCACATTTCGATAATGATCTTCGCTTCCGTGAGGTTGTTGAACAGCTCGACCTTGAGACATTCGTCCTGGAGCCGGCCATTGAAAGACTCATTGTATCCATTTTCCCAAGGACTCCCGGGTTCGATGTAAAGTGTCTTCGCACCTATGCGCTCGATCCATTTCCTGACAGCCTTGGCCCGGAACTCACCTCCATTGTCACTCCGGATATGATCGGGCACGCCATGCGCGACCATCAGTTCACCGAGCACGTCGAGGACATCCTGGCTGTTGAGGCGGCGCGCGACCCTGATGGCGAGGCATTCTCGCGTGAACTCATCGATTACAGTTAGCATACGGAACTTGCGGCCATCCCGCGTCCGGTCCTGAACGAAGTCGTAGGCCCAGACATGGTTGCGATGCTGTGGTCTCAGCCGCACGCAAGAACCGTCATTGAGCCAGAGCCGGCCGCGTTTCGGTTGTTTCATTGGGACTTTCAGGCCCTCGCGGCGCCAGATGCGTGCCACACGTTTGTGGTTCACGCGCCATCCATCGGCTCGCAGCAGCGCGGTGATCCGCTTATAGCCGTAGCGGCCGTAGCGGGTTGCCAGCTGGAGGATCGCATGGGTCAGCGCCTCTTCGTCAGCCGCACGCCAGGGCTTGCGCCACTGGGTCGAGCGATGCTGCTTCAACACACGGCAGGCCCGGCGTTCGGAAACGCCGGTCTCGCTGACGACATGCTCAATGAAGGCGCGTTTGCGCGAGGGCCCTACCAATTTCCCGAGGCGGCTTCCTTCAGGATAGCCTTGTCGAGTTCGGCATCAGCCAACAAGCGCTTCAGGCGGGCATTCTCTTTCTCAAGATCTTTCAGGCGCTTGGCCTGATCGACCTTCATCCCACCGTATTCTTGTCGCCATCGGTAGTAAGTAATCTTGTTAACACCCAAGCGGCGGATCACTTCGCCAACTTTCAAGCCTTCAGCCAGGTAAACCTCGGCTTCTCGTAACTTCGATATGATCTGTTCGGGTGTGTAGCGCTTGCCCGACATGCTTCTTCTCCTTTGATGCAGCCACTTTACTATGTCGCACTGGCTCCGTCCAAAGGGGTCAGGTCACTCTGCATCGGCAAACTGATCCGTCAGGAGCGATGCCGCGAGGCGCGCCTTTGCATTTGTGCCAACAGCCTTGATCCCCCGGTAATCATCCCATTTTTTAAGCGGCCGGATTACTGGACTTCACGCGGCAAGTTTGCATTCGCAACCCCTTTTTACGGTCAACATTAAAAGCGGAGAACCCTGTTTCCCACCCGTATCTACGTGGGGTGTACAGGAGCGGCATTCTTCAGGGCGCGGGGATCGATACTCACCAGAACGAGGAAGCCGCCCGCCATAACGACAAGCCGTAGAATTTGGCTGCAGTGTAAGCTAAAAGTATGCTATACTGCATCATAAGTATGATAATTGATGAAAGGAGGCGGTATGTCGACCGTTCGTAAAACCATCACTGTCACTGACAAACAGGATGAGTGGATCAAGGCACAGATCACCAGCGGTGCCTATACCAATGATAGCGAGGTCATGCGGGATCTGATCCGCCGGGCCCAGGCTGAGTCTGACAAAATTGAAGCGATCCGCGCCGCCCTCGTGGAGGGTGAGCGTAGCGGGCTCAGTGAGAAATCGCCTGAAGCCATCCGCGCCGCCGTCAAGAAGCGGAAATCTCTCAAGTGAGTTCGCCTGCTTACAGGCTGACCAAAGCCGCCGAAGACGATCTTGCGCGGCTCTATGAATGGGGCATCGATCATTTTGGGCTGGACGCGGCAGATCGCTATTATGACGATCTGATCAGACGGCTTGAGGCCATCGCCGATGAGCCGATGCTTTGGCAGGGCGTTGATCATATCAGTCCCGGCTATCGCCGCAGCGTGTTCAAGGCGCATTCTATCTACTATCAGATCGGAGCCGATCACGTTCTGATCGTGCGCGTTCTTGGTCAGGAAAACCCGATTACGCAGCTTCCCTGATCATCAGCCCGGTCCATCATCGGGCTCGCGCGACGGGCGTTTGTTCCGTGATCCGTGCTGATCCTGGAGCGCCATTTCCAAAACAGTGTCCAGCCTGTCGTCTTCGGGGCGTTCATGGTCCTTCGGCGGCGATCGCCTGGGCTTCTGCGATAGCGTAGGCCTTACGAAGGAAGCTGATCGCTTCCTCGCGCGTCATAGGAATCTTGAGATCCTTGGGATCAAGCGTGCCTTCCGCTTCGATGATGGCAAGGAATGAGCGGAGATCCTCAAGCAGCGGCTCGCTGACCTGCACCACGGCGTTTCCTGGTAGCAATTGCGAAAGGCGGAAGACGTCGGCGCGGTGCTTCTTGATGTCATCGCCTTTGACCGTTGTGTCGCCTTCGTCGCGTCTTCGTGCAAGATCAAGGAACGCCCGCGCCTTGAACGGGATCAGGAT
Organism: uncultured Hyphomonas sp.; assembly: GCA_964419865.1. GTDB lineage: Bacteria > Pseudomonadota > Alphaproteobacteria > Caulobacterales > Hyphomonadaceae > Hyphomonas. The sequence goes on from CAYQRX010000007.1 coordinate 12,900, forward strand.
GGATTGATCGAGTATGGTCACGCCGCTTTCGACACGCTTGCCGTTCTGGAGCGCTTCGAAATATTGCGGGTCGAGCAGGATTGCCGAGAGGCTGACGATGTCTGTTTCCACCTCCAGCCGGACGATGCCGGAGTCCTTTGGCAAGATGATCTTGTCAGGCTCTTTCGAGAAAAGCTCCACCATGAAGGGGAAGCCTTTGTCTGTGGGTTTATGGAAGCGGTAGAACTCCCGGTGCCCGCTTGCCTGCTCGCGGGCCTGGTGGCCGCCCGCATCGAGGAAGTCCCTGAACGTCCCGCCGAAGGCTACATCGACCACTTCGATACAGAGCACCATGTCGATATCCTTGGTTGCGCGAAAGGGAAGGCCGGCAACATCGAAAAGGATGTCACAGCCCGCGCCGCCGATGATTGCATAGTGATCGGGATAGTCCTTGAAGTACTCCCTGAACTTGTCGAGGCCTGCTACCATACTGCGCGCTGCTTCAATTGCTCGGCGGCCTTGCGAACCCGCGCATCTTCATGGTCGTGGAATTGCGCGTACAGGGACAAAGGATCGACGATTTCCCCGTCCGATAGCCCTGCCGGATCATAGCTCCAGGTTTCCACGGCGAAATCAGGCTCTTCAGAATCGCCTTCGCGGTAGTCGCGGCGCGCGGCAAAGCCCCGCCACTGCGTTGCAAGGATCGCAAAGGTCTGGAGCTTGGGCGGCGACAGGTCGGTCATCCCTGCCAAGCCGGACTCGCCGGCAAGGCGCAGGGGCGGGCTGCTATGTGGTCCCCAGACAAGCTTGCGGCTTCTCACAGGGCTGCGGAGCAGGGGGCGGGCGCGGTCGATGAGTTCGCGCCGGTCATGCCTGAACAGAAGGTGACGTTCCCTGCCGTGTTTTTCAGAGGCCGCGAGCCCCGCGGCGACCAGTTCGTCAAATGCGCGGCCAACCGACATTGGCGAATAAAGAAGGCCTGCCGCAATCTCCGAAGGCGTTGTTGCCTGCTCATTTCGGCGCAGCAGGTAATGGAACAGCACAGCTTGGCCTGCAGGAGAGAGACCATCGGCCGGGCTTGCCTTCTGTGCCCGGAAATACTCGCGCAGGTCCATACCCAGGTCGGGCACATAGAACTGGTTATCTGGCACGATGAATGACACGCGCTGCGCAATGAGGCGGGAGCGCAGCCGCGCATTCACGGCAGCAAGGCCAAGAATGACGGTGGATTGTGCCTGCTCTTCCACCGACCGGACATGTTTGACCACGTCGCCTGTGATGCCGGCTTCGTCATTCGGCGTCATCAGCAGGCAGGTCCGGCCTGCGATTTCGGCCGTCAAAAAGCTGTAAGCGCGCGCCAGGAACATTGGCAGTTGGGGCAGGGGGGCTTCTTGCATCACCCTCATGGGGGCGTGCATGACCTGACCGGCGTAGCGGGTAATCCTGCCCGCCAGGGATTGCGGTTCCGGATGATTGCTTTCGAACTCTAACATCATGAATGCACACTAACATTGATAATGTTATCATTCAATACAGATGTTAGTATATTGTACAAAATGTAGAAAAACTGAAATCCTCCAGAAACTTCAGCTTGGTGTCAATCGGCGCGCGCATTCTCAGAACGGGGTTTCCGGCCTGGCAGGGGCGCCCCTCTTGAAATGGACCATCGATTGGTCCATTTATTGCTGGTAGCCAAACGAAAGGGCCGTTCATGCGCATCTCCGTGACCGAAGCCAAGGGCTTGCTAACCGAACTCATCCGCCGCGCGGAAGCGGGCGATGAAGTCGTGCTGACGCGGCACGGGAAGCCGTCTGTCAGGCTCGTCCCGATCATGCCGGTGGTCGGACCGCAGGCGCGGCGCGCGCTCCTGAAATCTGCCCGGGCTGCGGCTGCAGCAAGGGCGACGAAAGGTCCTGGCGCGGCCCGCAGCCAGGATTTCCTCTACGACGATGAGGGCCTGCCGCAGTGATTGCGGTGGATACTTCCGCCCTGATGGCCGTCCTCCTGGGCGAGCCGGCGGGGGCGGCTTGTGCCGCGGCACTGGAGAATTCAGGCACGCTGCTGATTTCTGCAGGGACAGTGGCGGAGGCCCTGATTGTTGCTGGCCGGCGCAACATCGTTGAGGAGATGGTCATGCTGCTCGACGGGCTTGGCTTCGAAGTTGTCAATGTGACTCCGGCGGCCGCCCGCCGCATCGCGGCGGCCTATGAAACCTGGGGAAGGGGTGTCCACCCGGCCGGTCTCAATTTCGGAGACTGTTTCGCGTATGAGGTGGCCCGGGAGCATGACTGTCCTCTGCTCTTTGTCGGCGAAGACTTCTCCCGGACCGACATCGGCAGTGTCCTGTAACGGTTGCATCCGCGATGGCGACTTCATCATCCTGACCCGGCTCAGCCGTGTACAGAAAGCAATGAGGCACCAGCGGTCGCATCTGCCCTGAGCTGCGCGATCCTGCCTTGCAACCGCTTTTCAATAAGCGCCCGCAGTATCTCAGCCCGCGCGCTGACCCAGGCAAGCTCTTCTGCCGCAATGGCTTAATGCACCGAATACCTTGCCTCGATATGGGCCCGCTGTAACAGCGTGAACAAACGCCGGTCAGGCTTCGTCGCGCGGGGCCAGACGGCAATCAGGTCCGGCTCGATCTGCTCTGCCAGCGAACGCAGGAACCGGATGTTGTGGGTCGCAGGGGAATAGTTCGTCTCGACAAGGAGGAAGCAGCTGTAGGCGCGCTCCACCCCCTGGTGAAGGAAGAATGCCGCATCTCTCAGATTGTGCCCTCCGCAAAAATCCTGACGCCTGCGAGCGCCTGTTCAATCCGGGCAAACCAATCCTCGAAATGCTTCTCGGCCGTTGCCAGCGCTTCATCCGGTGTCTGCGGCCGGGGCGCGATGAAGGGCGTGCTGCCCATGAGGTCATAGAGCGCAATGGCTTCCCGGATGATGTGTGAAGAAGGACTTGCCTTCTGAGAGCGCGCTGTTCACGTCGTCAATGGTGTGCGCCATGAAATTGACGGGCGTAATGATACCTGTGTCCAGCTTGATCCGGTCTTCGGCGCGGTCCCAACAAGTAGCGAAATAGACCAGGCTCGGCTGGTTGACGACGATCATCAGGTCATAGCCGCTGAGGTGCTCCCCGGCGGTCTGCGGCGCGTCCACCTAGGTGCAGCGTGCATAGGGGCCAAACAGGATGATCTTGAGGATACGTCCTTGCTTCTTCTTTGGAGAAGAAGCGCCCGCCATGGCGTCGGCAAGAGCGCGTGCGGTTCGTCACTTCGCAAGCTCTGCAGTATCGGCGGCAACGCAGGGGATATCGCCACCCTTCAGCATGTGCCCTGCAAGGATTTGCCTCGCGCCGCATGGTGAAGAACGTGCCGGTTGAGTCAACCGGAACCTCGATCACAAAATGGGAAAAGCGCGTCCATGAATGCCCTGCTGCCCGGAAGATACGAACCCTCACAGGCGCTGGTGTTGGAGGAGCGCGCGGCACGTCTCACAATCGATGCGGCCCTTATTGCATCGCATGCAGAGTGCGTCGCGCTGGAAGCCGTGCGCAAGGACCGTGACGCCACCATCGCCTCTCTTTAGCTGCAGATTCAGAAGATGCAGCGCGACAAGTTTGGCCGGTCCTGTGGCCGATTTGGGCGGGGCTCTCCGCGCCCTCTATCCGCCCGCGCGCTCGATCCGGCCTGCGATCAGTCTGACACTGGAGGCGGACACGCCATGCTCTTTGGCAAGGTGTGTCCATTGGCCAAGCGCCTCGCATGTCTGGTCGATGATCGCTTTTGCGGCCTGCGGTGCTAGGCCTGCTTCCTTGGCGAGTTTGAGCAGGTGCGTTTCGCCTGGCACTTTGCCTTCACCTTTGACCATCGTGGTCTGCTCGCCGCCAGGGCCGGAGGAGAAGGTGAGATCATAAGCAGTGGAGAGGGACCAGCCTCCCGCCGCGTCCATCAGGTAGGTGAAGTTCTTGGCGTGATCATCACGGTTGTGACCGAGCACGTTGAAAACCGCGAGGCGAAACATCTTCTCGGCTTCGCGCACATCGCGGGTTAGCCGGAGCGTGAGCGCGATCAAATCCTCATAGTCGAGGCTCGGCGTGCGATGATCGGAATGGAGGAGGCCGGAAGCCGTATGCGCATGCAGTTTGTTCTTTCCGATGCGATCGAAGCGACGCGTCGCAAAGAAGCCTGCGCCGTGTTTGGCGGGGAAGAGATGGGTCTCGGTCATCTCGATACCTGCTGCGCGCGCCATCAGCGCGTAGACATATTCGATCGCGCCTGCATCCTTGCCGTCTTGCGTGTTCGGAAATTTGACGAGCCAGGGCTCAAAGCCTTTTGGCAGATCATGTCTTCCATGCGTCATCGCGCCGGTTTTCGGATTGTAGCCGATCATCGCTTTCGGGCGCGCGCCTGCGAAGGAGCCGTTGAGGGCAAGCAATTTTCCGATCACCTCATCGGCTTGGCCTTCCAGCACCTCCAGCGCCTGGCCCGCCAGCCAGTCTAGATCGATATCGTCGCTGCCTGCATCGGCCTCCATGGCGGGCTCATAGGTGAGCGCGCCCATACCGCCCGCGCCGACATGGGCAAGCCGGTCGAGCGGGCTTGCCTGCGCAGGCATCAATCCTTGCGCGCGCAGTGCGCGGTCAAACAGGAGACGGCCCCAGCCATCGGGCAGGCTGTCATTGAAGACGCCAGGGAGCCCATCGAAGAGCGCGGCATCAAAACTCTTGAGGCCTGGCCGCAAAGGCAGGCGTAGCGGGGATGTCTCAAGGCCGCGCTCGATGAAGCTGCGCTCATATTCGAAATAGATGATCCGGTCACGGATCGCGAGGCGGCCCACATCGAGCGGCCCGCTCCCGAAATCGATTCCGACCTTGATCGTGCTGACGGGCTTGAAGATCATGTGCGCCAGCCGATCTTGCGTTTGGGTCTGACGTCCGCCTTGATCACCTCATCGATCGAGGAGAATTCGCTCTCGATCAGCGTCGTTGCCTTGATCACTTCCTCAAGGCCGCCGACCACCGCAAGCAGTTTGAGCAGGGTTTCGATCGAGGCCGCGCCCGTGCGCTCGAATTTACGCAGTGTTGCGAGTGCCACGCCGGAGCGTGAAGAAAGGCCCGCTTGCGTGAGGCCCATCGCAAGGCGGCGTTCTCGCAGGTTTTCTGCGAGCTGGAGTTGGGCTTTGGCGGGGGTCAAGAGTGACATCATGATAGCAATATCTTGCCAGGTATCCTTATAAATTGCTATCATAATATCACTCTTTGGAATCGCGGCTTCCTGCGGTTTTGGGGCTGTGGGCTTGTTGCACCAAGGATCAGATTCGCGGATTACGCTGGGGCTTCTTGCGGCAGGCCAAGCCCAGACAACACCGAGAACACCTGCTGGCGCACTTGATCGCTGACCATAAGGGTGGGCTCTTTCGAAAGATCGGAAACTGGCGCTACATAAGGAGCTTGGACCGACAAAGACTTTCCGCTGTCGATCGCGGTCAGGCCAATGTTGTTTTTGACGCGCCGCAAGCAGTTTTCATCAACAGTGCAGTACTCGTGATTGTTCTGCCAGCAGAGTTCACCTGAATGGAGTTGGCGGTCATAGCACATTCGTTCGAGTTCATCCTGCCTATGTCGTTTCAAACTTTCCGCGCACTTCTCCAATGCATGACTATCGGCGATCCATTGGCCCCAGAGGGCGAATAGCTTTGTCCGGTATCCATCTGGCAAATGGTCAGAGCTATTTGGTCAATGTCGGCGAAGATTTCTTCCTTTGAACCGCCTCTTGGTAGCCATGGATAAAGGGTGCCGAGCGCGGCGTATTCCGGCGGGCTGAGGCTCAGCGAGAAGAGATACTGGCGGCACTTGGTGCTGGGGCCAATCGCTTCGGCTTGCTGAAAGGCGCTTTTGAGATCGTGCGAGGCAAAGCCGGGAAGCTCCTGCAGCCGGACAGATCGTTATCCGAGCGCATTTGCCATGAGGGTCTCCTTTTCGTTTCCGGTTGCGTCTGCCGGGAACCCCTTGTTCCCGTCGACGCGGGACCAGAAGGACGACCTCGCTCCGGGCCTGAACCTGGAAGGGCGCAGCAAGGCGAAGCACCTGGCTGGCGGAGAATTTTGAGCCGCGGGGAATGCGCCGCCAGGCGCAGGGGAAAATTCTTCGAGCGGGAAGGTTTCAGGCCCGGTGCAGGGCGTCCAGGTCAAACGGCATGAGACGGAACACAAGGGGCCGCGGGAAGGCGGGTTTCCGAAACGAGTGAGGCCCGCGCCTGGCACAATCCGGGGCGTCGTTGAAAGTTCCGGACCGTCCGGAGAAGCGTCTGCGCCATCGGCTTCGATTGCGCGCGACAGAAGGCGACCTGCAGACAAGCCTGCCCGCAGGCCCGGCAGGGGTGATGTTCAGCGTGACCCTGGTTTGACGTTCTCAGCGTCCTGCTCACGCAACACTAACTTCCCTTGCCGAATTGCCGGTCCAGCTTGTCGAGGAGGCAGAGGCCTTTTGCCGTCTCGCCGCGCGCCGCACGCACGCGAAAGCGCAGTTCGGTGTCGAACTCCGTCACCGCGCGTGTGGCGAACTCCTCGAACAGCTTGTTGAGGCTGATCCCGCGATGCTCTGCAAGCGCGCGCAGGCGCTCAGGCTGATCGCCCGGAAGCCTGATCGTCAGAACACTCATGTTTATTTCCTTTCCTTCAGATAGGTTCCCGCATTGCAGATCGTGAGACCCGGAAACAATAATTCTGCCCGTTCGAAATCAGCGAGATTGGCTGTTATGACGGCTTTGGCCGCGGAGGTGTTTGGTGCAATGGCGTGCGTCTACGCCCAGCCTGGCCATCTCGGGCAAAACCGGTTCAGGACCATAAGGACGCAATGGGCGCTGCCCACAGATTGTCCCCATACTGAATTTGATGGCGGCCATCATAGAGTACGACTCCCATGACGAACTTGTCTTCCAAAAGTGCTGCGAGCTTGCGCATGGGGGCAAAGGCTTCTGACCGCACCGTCGCGCCCGACTTGACTTCAACGGCAACGATCCTGCGATCCCAGTCTTCCAAGATAAAGTCTATCTCGCCCCCGTCATGGTCGCGAAAGTGGTGAATCGTGATCCTGTCCGGATTCCAGCTCGCCTGCTTGGACAGTTCCGAGAACACAAAGGTTTCGACGATCGGCCCGAGGGGCCTGCGGTCTGCACCGAGGGTTTCAGGGGAAACCCTTCTCATGCTGGACGCCAGGCCTGAATCGAGGAAATGCAGCTTAGGCGTCTTGGCCAGTCGCTTCAGTTCGTTTCGAAACCAGGGAGGGACACGGCGGACAAGGAACATCTGCTCCAGGATGGTCATGTGCCGGTCAACGGTTTTCCGGTCCATGCCGAGTTGCGCGCCAAGTTGTGTCAGATTTACCAGCTCACTGCAGTGCTGGGCAATCAGTTGGACGAGGAGCGGCAGGTCACGCTTCCGGTCGAGCTGAGCGATGTCTGCCACATCCTGCTCGATCAATGCCCTGGCATATGAACTAAACCAGTCACGCCGCCGCCTGCCGGAGCTGCGGGCGATGGCTTCGGGATAGCCTCCTGCGGCGACGATACCTGCCAGTTCGTCCGGGCCCAGCTCGGCGCCTCTTGGAAGGTGGCCTTTAAAGGCGTCCTGCAGGAAGGTTGAACGCCTGCCGGCCCTTTCGTCCTGGGAGAGGGGTAGCAGCTCGAACACCTCGATACGCCCTGCCAGGGAGTCCTGGACGGTCGACAACGTCCGGATGTCGGCCGAACCCGTAATCAGGAAACGGCCCGGTGAGGGGTCTTCGTCAACGACCAATTTGATTGCCGGCATGAGTTCGGGTACGCGCTGGATTTCGTCGATGACAGTAAGCCCGCGTGTACGGCGCACGAAGCCGGTAGGGTCTTCGGCAGCTGCCTCCAGCGTCACGGTTTCATCGAGTGTCAGATAGGTTGCATCCTTGCCAGCAATCGCGCGCGCGAGGGTAGACTTTCCCGACTGTCTCGGTCCTGCGAGGGCAACGACGCGCGTATCCTTGAGGGCCTCCCGGACAGAGGCTTCGATAAAGCGCGGAAACATAGGAAGCTCCCCCTTGAGTCCGGTCTCATCAGTATCAAAGAAAGGGCATTTTGCAATCGAAAAACGGGCGTATTGAGAGCAAAAAACGGTCGCATTGTATCCAATAATCGGGCGCCTATGAGCTCCGAGCAGGCTCGGTAACATGGCGCCTCGGCGGTTGATGTAGGAGCCAAATGCGTCTGGCAGACTGATCAGATAGGACTCTTGCCCTCATGTGAGCCTCCCTGGTTGCGCGAAAGGCAAGGCCGGCAGTATCAAAAAGCATGTCGCAGGCCGCGCCGCCGATGATTGCATAGGGTCGGGGTAATCCTTGAAGTACTCCCTGAACTTCTCGAGCGCTGCTTGAAGTCCGGCTTGATTTTCAACGCCCCATGCTTCGGTTGAGGGCCGTTTAACCTTTTAGACCATTTCGAAACCGCGCCGTAGCAATATGTGTGTTCAACCGGTGTCATGGATAGCCGTGTCAGACATTCGAGGCCTGAAATGCCCGACGAATTCGTCGATCTGGAATATAATCATCGCCGGCTTGAGGCGAGTCGCGGCGTTCTGGAACTCGCGGTGCGCCAATTGCGAGCGTTTGCGCGCTGCGTGACCGGCAATCGCGCCCGGGCGGATGTCCTGGTTGAAGATACATTGCTGCTGTTTCTGGCCGAAGACCGCATTCTGAACGAATGCGAAACCTGTTTTGCCGACCTCGTGGATGTGTTCCGAAGGGTCAGCGCAGGCGTCTCGCCGGTATCTTCGGCCAGTCCAGCGCCCGATGCCGCCTATGGGGCAATGATGAGGTTGTCGCTGGCAGAGCGCGAGGTTGCAGCCCTGGTGAAAGGCGCCGGCATGACTGCCGCGCAGGCCGGCGAGATCCTCGGTCTGACGGAGCTTGACGCCGCCGCGCTGATGGCGAATGCAGGGGCGCAGCTCGGTGACCGGCCGCTGCCAGACTGGCCGTTCATTCCACGGCTCGGAACCCAGAGCCCGGGCGGAGATGGGACGAGCTGACGAAGTGCCTGGCGTCCTTGGGGGATCGACGTGTCAGAGCATGAGACCTTTTTTCTGAACCATCCGGACCCGATGTGGATCCTGGATCCGTCAGACCTCGGATTCCTTGACACCAATCATGCCGCCGCCGCCCTTTACGGCTACAGCCGGCGTGAATTCCAGAGCATGACATTGGCAGATATCCTTGCCGCGCCCGAGAGCGAGGGCGCCCCGCCAAGGGAGGCGGACCGGGTTGAATGGCATGTGATGCGCGGCGGGGAGCGGATACTTGCCAGCGTGCGCAGCCGCCGCATCAGCCATAACGGGCGCCCTGCTGATCTCTGCTCGGTGCGAGATATCACCGCCATCGCCGGACTGAAGGTCCGGCAACGGACGCAGGCTGCATCCGGCTTGCCGGCCGAAGGGGCAGGTTCCGGTTCGGGCTCGGATGACGACATCCTCGCCGCAACCATCCGGTTGCAGGAGCAGGAGACGAATCTCCGTATCGCCCAGGAGCTGCTCAAGATCGGATTCTGGAAGTATGACCTTGCCAGCGAGAAGCTGATCTGGTCGCCAAGCCTTTTTGAAATGGCCGGTATTGCACCGGAGGACTTCGACGGCCGGTTCTCCAGTTATGTAAATACTCTGCACAAGGATGACAAGGAAACCGCCACTGAAGCCGGCAGTAGATTGAGCCGGCTTGACGAAGATATGCACCAGTTCGAGCGCCGGCTGACGCGGCCGGATGGGCGGGTCATCCATATCAAGGGTGTGGGTGAGCTCACGCAGACGGCCACTGGCCGGGTTGTGACAGGTGTCGTCCAGGATGTGACGGAGGAGCGCGAGCGGGAAGGGCAGTTGCGGCTGCTCGAAACAGCGGTTGAGCGTCTCAACGACATTGTCATGATCATCGAGATCGACCCGGATCTGCCGAGCACGGACGCACCTGTCGTCTATGTGAATACCGTATTTGACCGGCTGACCGGATTTGAGCGCGCACAGGTGATCGGCAGGCCGCTCTCGTTTGCGCTCGACCGCGTAACCCCGAGCCTGACATCTGAGGAAATGCTCGCCGCGCTCGGTGCCGGCGGATCCCTGCGCCGGGAGATGAAAGGGCCCGTCAAAGGTGGGCGGGAGGTTATCTGGGATGCAGAGTTCCTCCCGGTCACCGGCCTTGCCGGGAGGATCACGCATTGGGTTGTAGTGGCGCGTGACATCACTGAACGCCGTATTGCCGAAAAGCGTGCCGAGGTAGCTGAGGACCGGTTCCGCCTGGTCAGCCGCGCGACGGATGATGTCGTCTGGGATTGGGACGTGATCACCAACTCCATCTGGTGGAGTGACGCTTACGCCAAGCTTACCGGTGATCCGGGCGCGCCTGATGAAGCGGACTTTTCAGGCTGGAGCCGCCGCGTGCACCCGGATGATCGCGACCGGGCTCTGTCGAGCCTGCGGGCGGCGGCCGAGTCGGCCGACGCCACAAGCTGGACCGAGGAATACCGGTTCTACCGTGCTGATGGCAGTGAACGGAGTATACTGGACCGCGGGTTCGTAATCCGCGATGACGCCGGAAAGGTCACGCGTATGGTCGGAACCATGATGGACATCACGGAGCGGCGCGCCGCCGAGCAGCGCGCCCGGGATTCCGACCGGATGGAGGCTGTCGGCGAGCTGACCGGGGGCGTGGCGCACGACTTCAACAATCTGCTTACTGTTATCCTTGGAAACAGCGACCTCCTCAGGGAGCGGATAGAAGACCCAAGCCTGAGGCGGATGGCCGAACTGGTTCATCTGGCAGCAAGCCGTGGATCAGACCTTACCCGGCGCCTTCTGGCCTTTGCCAGGCGCCAGCCGCTCAAGCCCCAGGTGATCTGCCTGAATGACCGGACGGCTTCTATCCACGCTTTGTTGCGCGGCGCACTTGATGCCCGGATCAGGGTCAGTCACGAGGCGGCGAATGATCTGTGGAAGGTGCATCTCGACCCTGGCCAGTTCGATGTTGCACTTCTTAACCTGGCCTTTAACGCCCGCGATGCGATGCCTGACGGCGGGCAGCTGACCATATCGACCGCAAATGTCACGGTGCGCGGCCGCGCCGATCCGGCAGGCATTCCCGCAGGACACTATGTCTGCGTTTCGATCAGGGATACGGGGAGCGGAATGTCACCGGAAACGCAACGCCGGGCGTTCGAGCCGTTCTTTACAACCAAGGCGCCGGGCAAGGGCAGCGGTCTTGGCCTCAGCATGGTGTACGGATTCGTCGGCCAATCCCGGGGGCACATTGTCATCCGCTCCAGCCCAGGCGAGGGAACTGTGGTTCATCTGTACTTTCCCAAGTCTGCAGAAGCTGCGGGAAAGAACGCGGCTGCGGCGCCGCAGGATACAGGCCTGCCGATCCAGACCGGACGTGTACTGATTGTCGAGGATGATCCGCTGGTGCGAGAGCACGCCTCGCGGAGTATGAGCGAGATAGGTTTCGACGTTCTGGTGGCGGCCTCTGCTGAGGAAGCCTTGGGTATGCTGCGCGCGAACCCGGACATTAGCCTCTTGTTTACTGACGTCGTCCTGGGTGCAGGCATGGACGGCGCAGCCCTCGCCATTGAAGCCCGCCGCTTTAGCCCCGGACTGAAGGTGCTCTATACGTCGGGCTATGTTCCGGGTGAACAGAACGCGGAGAGCCCACTTGATCCCGGCGCCGTTCTCTTGGGAAAACCATATGAGCGCCATCAGCTCCTTCGGGCGCTGTCGCGGGTGATGCTGGCGTCGCCGGTTCAGTCTGCCTGACCCGCCAGGCGATATCCGATGCCGCGTGCGGTCTGCAGCGCCTGGCCGGCACCGCCGTCAAGAGCGTCCAGCTTGTGCCGAAGGCGGCTTATATAGGTCTCGAGGACTTTCTCTCCGTCCCGATATGAGCGGGCAAAGGCCTGCATGTAGAGATCATCGCGGCTGACCGGCCGGCCTGCGGCGGCCAGCAGCGCATCAAGTAGCTTTGCCTCGGCATGGGTAAGCGCTGTTTGCTCTTCGCCATGCCGCAGACTTTGTTCGACCGGCAGGTAAACGATGCTGCCGATACGGAATGGGCCTGCCGTCGCCGCGGAGGCAGGCCGCGCCCTGTGCACGAGCCGTCTTGCGCGGGCATGCAGTTCCCGTGCGCTGGTCGGCTTCAGCACATAGTCATCGATCCCGCGATTGATCAGTTCGGCGCGAAAGTCTGTATCACCCCAGCCGGACAGCATGATGATCGGCACATCACTGATGCGGCGGATTTCTGTGAGTACCTGTGAGCCGGAGGCGTCCGGAAGCTGGAGATCGAGGATCACGCAGTCAACGCTGCCGAACTCCGGCGCATAGAGCAGGGGCTTGAACGCCTCAAAGGTGTCATACAGGTCGATCTGGTCGGCCGCGTCCGGCCAGCCAAGACTGATGGTTTCCAGGACCATCCAGTCGTCATCAATCAACACGATGCGCATAGCCCGTCCTGGCGGCCATAGTTCCGCGCCTGCACAAACCGGGCAAGCTTACTGATCATGCAGCGTAAGATGTATCGACTGGATGGATCAAGAGTAAATCCTGGCGCGTGTGCGGCGACGGGGCGCCCAGCACACCGGCGAGGCCGGAACTCTTCTGTACAGGGAGTACCGGATGGTTAATCGCGGCGCACCGCTATGATTTGCGTGCAGCGCTGCGCAGCACGACATGTGTCTTTCCCTCAATTGCACGGGCCGCTTCGGCGTCGATAAATTCGGCACCAATCAGATCGCCGCGCTGCCAGCTTGTGCGGCAGTGGTATAGCGTTTGAAGGCCTGTACCGGGGTCAGTTACAGTTAACTGGAAGGTTTCTGGCGCCGGGAACGGGAAGGTCTGGCGGATTTTCGCTCCATTCTCAGACAGGTCACGAATTTTGACGTCGAAATTGCTGAGATTATTGTTGAATGACATCCGGCCGGAGAGAATGACGCGGCGGCGCTGACTGCGCCGCGGCGCTTTGTTCTTATCGGGCATCGGCTCAGTTCCTTCCTGCCGGGGAGTACGCCGGGCGGGCATAAACCGTTCCATTTGCATTGCAGCCAGGCTCAAGCGCGCAGAGCGGCGGCGTCCATTGCCCGGATTTTGCCTCGGCCTTTTTTCTCAAGAATCGGCGCAATTATTTGGAACGGAATTCGCTCGCTGTGCGTAATCCGGTATGCGAGTTTGCCTGCGCTTCCGGATCCCATCCCGAATGACGCAGGTGTGGGTCCGGGCGCGGCATCTCGCGAGGCTGTACGCCGCCCGGACCCATCTTCCGCAAAGAAATGCGGATGCCAGCGCGCGAACCAGGATAACTCCTCATCCGTCGCGGGGAGTCCGGGGCGCTTCAGAACGAAGAGGGCCCGGACTCTTGCCGGCGATGCCCGTCAGGCCGCGCGCCCGCGCCCATCCATCAGCGTGATCAGCGCTTCCCGGCCACGGCTGACACGGCTTTTTACCGTACCTTCGCTGCATCCGAGGAGCTGGCCAGCTTCTTCATAGCTGAAACCCGCCGCCAGCACGACAAGTACAGCTTCGCGCTGCTTGGGCGGCAGATGCGTCATGGCAGCCTGCATGCTGTTGAAATCGGAGGCCCATTGGGCGTTGTCTGGCGCGATGAGCGTTTTTTCTGCGTCGGCCGGGTCGAGCGGCGCAGAACGCCAGGCCCGGCGCCCGTGCTGGACATAGGTATTGCGCAGAATGCGGAACAGCCAGGGTTTCATCGGCGCCCCCGGGATGAAGCGCTCGCGGGCAGCCCAGGCCTTCAGGCAGGTTTCCTGCACCATATCGTCGGCAAGGTCTCGGTCGCGGCACAGGCTGCGGGCAAAGGCGCGCATCTGCGGCACCAGCATTTCGAGTTCATCGACAAAGGCCCGCTCGCTGTGAACGACGGCCGGGTCCGAAAGACCCTCCGCTGGACCATTTTGCGGTGCGCGGCGCGACTCCATTTTCAATGCAGGGCCGTGGGGCATGCTGCTGCTGTCCATCCTGGTCTGCTGAACCGGGCTCTGCCCGATCACGCCTTTCACCCACCCGGCAGCGACTATCGGGCCGGGTGGTTAACGGGCGGTTGTGGCCGCTGGTTGCGGCCTACACGTTACAGGCGTGCGCCGCCCGCAAAAAAGCCGGTGCGGGGGAGGGGCCGCACCGGCTCAGTTGGTACAGGATAGATGGCATGGCATCATCTGCCATACCCTTATTACGCGGGCAGCTCGCCCTTCGTTCCGTGACAAAGATTTCACGAAACGGCCGGCGCAGCGCGTCAGTCTTTGGCGCGCTCCAGATAGCTGCCGTCTTCGGTGTTGACGACGACGCGTGTGCCGACGCCAATATGTGGAGGCACCATGATGCGCACGCCATTATCAAGGATGGCTGGCTTGTATGAGCCCGACGCCGTCTGGCCTTTGACCACTGGCTCGGTCTCGACGATCTCGGCGGTGATGCGCTGGGGAAGGGTAACCGAGACGGCCTCGCCATTGAAGATTTGCAGGATGACCGTCATGTTTTCCTGCAGGTAGGCGGCGCCGTCGCCGACCATTGCGCCGGGCACGGTGACCTGGTCATAGGTCGCCGAGTTCATGAAAATGTAATTGTTGCCTTCCGGATAGAGATAGGTGAAGTCGACTTCCTCCACGAAGGCCTTTTCCAGCTTGTCCGTGGTCTTGAAGGTATTGACGACCTTGATGCCGTCCGAAATGCGGCGCATCTCGATGGTTGTGGTCGGCGTGCCCTTGCCCGGGCGGAAGGATTCGGCCTTCAGGACGACATAGAGCTGGCCGTCCGTATGCTCGATGATGTTGCCTCTGCGGATATCCGCTGCGATTTCAACGGCCATGAGTTGTTCCTGAGTTGCGGGAGCGAAAGCGCCGCTATATACCGCCTCCGCGCGGTTTGGCCAGCCGAATGCTGTGGCTTTTCGGGCGCAGCGAGCCCGCAACCGACGGTGAGGCCGGTACGTCCGATGGCTAGAACTCCCTGGTGGACCCCCGAGGCACACGCCCGCCGCCGCGGCCATCTGCTGGGCCGCGGGCGGGTCAAGGCGGCGCTGCGGCACTGGTTTGAGGCCGAAGGCTTTGTCGAGACCGAGGTGGGCGCCCTGGTCGTCTCTCCCGGAAACGAAGCGCATCTGCATGCTTTTGAGACCGCTTTCACCGCAGAGAATGGCTGCCGGACGCGCCTCTTCCTGCACACATCGCCGGAATTTGCGATGAAGAAGCTGCTGGCGGCGGGCGAGGCGCGGATTTTCGACTTCGCGCGTGCCTATCGCAATCGCGAGGTGGGCCAGCGCCATGCGCCCGAATTCACAATGCTCGAATGGTACCGTGCCGGCGAAGACATCGAGGCCGTCATCGGGGATTGCACGGCCATCGCCCGAGTGGCGGCTGAGGCGGCCGGAACCGGTGGGCTCGTCTGGCAGGCAAAGCGCTGCGATCCGTTTGCCGAGATCGAGAAGATCTCGGTCGCCGAAGCGTTCATGCGATATGCTGGGATCGACCTTGCCACGCTGCTTGAGGACGCAGAAGCCTTCCGCGCGGCGGCGCTCGCCACCGGCATCGGTATTGCTGAGGGTGCAAGCTGGACCGACATTTTCTCCGCTGTGCTGGTGACAAGGATCGAGCCAAACCTTGGAGACGGCAAGCTGACCTTCCTTCACGCTTATCCGATGAGCGAGGCGGCGCTGGCCCGCCCGGTGCCCGATGATCCACGCTTTGCCGAGCGTTTCGAGCTCTATGCCTGCGGCATCGAACTCGCCAATGGTTACAGGGAGCTGACCGATGCGCGCCAGCTTGAGGCACGTCAGATAGCAGAAATGGATATCAAGCAGGCAAATTATGGCGAAAGATATCCTCTGGATACGGATTTCATCGAGGCTGTCGCGGCCATGCCGGAGGCGAGCGGTGTCGCGCTCGGCTTTGACCGGCTTGTCATGATGGCAACCGGTGCGCGTGAGATCAGCGATATTCTCTGGACGCCGCCTGTTGTCGGCGCCGAGGCAAAGACATGAAGCCCGCCACGTACCGTACGCCGGAGGACCTGCTGCGCGCCGGACTCATCACGCCGGATGACCTGCCGGCCATTTCGCAGGTTGCCGCCTCCTATGTGATCGCCCTGCCGGAGCCCGTCGCGGGTCTGATCGACACATCCGATACGGCCGACCCGATCCGCGCCCAATATGTTCCGCAGGCGTACGAGCTCATCTCCACCCCTGACGAGGCGCCTGACCCGATTGGCGATGAAGCGCACAGCCCCGTGCCGGGAATCGTTCACCGCTACCCCGACCGGCTGCTTCTGAAGGTTTCGTCGACGTGCCCCGTCTATTGCCGCTTCTGTTTCCGGCGGGAGATGGTCGGGCCGGAGAAGGGCGATGCGCTCAGCAAGTCAGAGCTCGACGCGGCCATCGCATACATTGCCGCGCATCAGGACGTCTTCGAGGTGATCCTGACCGGCGGAGACCCGATGATGCTGTCGGCGTCCCGGGCAGGTGAGATCACGCGGCGGCTGGAAGCCATTGATCATGTGAAGCTGATCCGCTGGCATACGCGCGTTCCTGTTGTCCAGCCGGCCTGGATCACCCATGAGTATGCCGAAGCCATCCGCAGTCAGACGAAAGCCGTATTTGTTGCCATTCATGCCAACCACGCGCGCGAGTTCACGCCCGATGCGCTCACCGCAATCCGGCGCCTCGCCAAGGCCGGCATATCGCTGGTCTCGCAGTCGGTTCTTCTACGCGGCGTCAATGACAGTTTCGAGGCGCTGGCGGAGCTGATGCGCGCCTTCCTCGGCGCCGGGGTCAAACCTTATTACCTGCACCAGCTGGACGCTGCGCCGGGCACCTCACACTTCCGCGTCCCCATTGAGGAGGGCCAGGCGCTGGTGCGGCGCCTGCGCGATGAGCTGACGGGGCTTGCGACCCCGCATTATGTCGCCGACATCCCCGGCGGCGTTTCAAAGGCTGTCATGAACCTGCCCGATATCGAGCGGCGCAGCGATTGTTTCCGCCTGCGCGGCCGCGACGGGCGAGATTATCCGCTTTCCGTCTGATGCTCGCGCCGGGCGCCGGCAAGCAGAAGCAGCGCGACAAATCCGATGGATGTTGCCTGGCTTGAGAACACTTCCAGCAACATCGCAAACAGCCAGCTTGGCAGGGCGGCTCGCCGCTCGGCCCGGAGCAGGATGTTGCCATTGCCCTGGCCGAGCAGTTCGGCGTTCGCGGCCTCGATCCGGGCTGTGAGTTCGTCGCGGCGCCGGGCAAGCCCCAGCTCATTCTGAGCATCGCGGTAGGGTTTGTGGTCGGTCCGGCCAACCCGCTCGACTTCCGCCAGATAGGCCTCAAGACCCTCGACCGAGCGGGTCTCGGGCGCGATGCCCTCCAGCTGACGGCGCCAGTCGGCGATCTGGGATTCAAGCACAGTCCGGTTGGTGCGCGCGGTTTCCATCGCCGCAGCGGCCGCTTCGGCGTTGCCGCGGATATAGATTTCCGTTCCAAGGATCGACGCGCCGGCGCCAACAAGGGCGAAGATCAGCGCCCTGAGCGCCTCTTTTTGCCGCCGGTTGGCCCCATGCCAGTAGACGAATGTGGAGCCGCCGAACGATATGATGGCTGCGATGACGCCGGCCCAGCCCCAGATGCGCCCCTGCACCGGGTCGGCGAGAGTTGAAGAGAAGGCCTGATAGTTGGCGAAGCCGGATAGCCCCGCGGCGATGAGCCCCGCGACGACGAATATGAGCGCGAGCAGGCTGATGATCAGCCGCTCGCCCCGCCCGCGCCGCCTTTCAGCTTCCGCTGCCTGCAATTCGGCCAGCCTCCGGGCCTGCTCGGCCCGTATCTCCTCGGGGCTGGGCAGCTTCTGCTCCGGCTGGAGCTGATAGACTTTCGGCTCGGTCTTCAGGACGGGATTCGATGCGCGGGTGGCGACCGAGTATTCTGCATCTATCGGGGCGGGCGTTGTGCTCTCTTCCTGCCGAAGGGCTGGCAACAGGCTGCCGCGCCGCGCCTCCAGAGTCCGGATGAGGTGTTTGAGCGACCCGCTTTCGCCGTGATTTTCGCACTGATAGCTGCAGTCCCGCCAGTTCAGCCGAAGACTGCCCCCTGCCTCGGCGCAGTCCTCATGGAGCGGGCAGGTGGTCACGGCCTCCGCCGCGTCCTGGCTGATATCCCCGTCAAGATCGAGGAGTTCCCATACGCGGCGCATCTCTTCCAGACGGCGTTCTTCGCTCATGGCTGCCCCTGTTCGTCCATCCCGCTGCCCTGCATAGCGGATTGGCCCGCTATTCGTCACCCCGCCTTGAGGCAGGGGGGGCACACCTGCGTGCAGAATGCAGCTGAGAGGCAATTTCATTCTTTAATGCGGGGCCGGGACACCTTAATCAGGTCTTAAGGTGGTCAGGGCGACTATCCATAGCCATCTAGGGGAGTGCCGGGCCCCTCCTTGGGCCGGCTTAAGAGGACTGAATAACTATGATTCCGCGTTCCATCGCGATCCCGAAAAACTGGAAAACTTTCGACATCCCAAGCTTTTTCTCGGCCTTTGGCTATCCTGTGCTGGGGGTTGCTCTGTTCACCACCATGATCCTGCTGGGTATCTTTGTCAGCGATCTGACCTTCCACTGGTGGTATGTACCGCTGGCCGTCGGTGTCATCGCCTTCTCGGTGTTCTGGTGCAATCTCGGCATCGGTCCGATGCACCGGATTTTGCAGCACCGTGCAGGGGAGATGAAGTGGCCGGCCCAGGTGCTGACCATGATCAACCTGATAATTGCCATGCAGGGCAGGGTCAGGGACTGGGTCAATTATCACTCACAGCACCACCGCTTTGCGGACCAGCCGGGCGATCCGCACAATCCGTTTGAATCCAAGCGCTGGGCCTGGGTGGGCTGGATCCTTTTCCGTGACCGCAAGGACACCGAGCGTCCCATGGCGATGTGGCTGAAGCAGCATCCGGTCATCGTCTGGATGGACCGTTTCTACAACGAGATCAGCCTCGTCATCCATCTCGTTATCCCGGCGGTCATCTACCTGATCGTCTGGGCTGCCGGCGGCTCTCTGGTGCTGACCGCGCTGCTGCATGCCAGCGTCGTGATCGGCCGCGCGATCCAGTTCCATGCCACCGTCTATGGCATCAACGTGCTGGGCCATCTGAAGACTCCCGTCTGGGCAGACCATCTGATGGCGCTGCTGACAGGCGGCGAAGCCTTCCACGATCATCACCATGACGAACCGCAAAGCGCGCTTCACCGCCCGCGCAAGGGCATCTGGAACCGGATTGTCGACTATAATGGGACAGTCCTTCTCTTCCTGGAGAAGATCGGCTGGGTG